>NZ_JAPWGV010000040.1:0-33938 GCF_027213915.1 Sulfitobacter sp. G21635-S1 | reverse complement strand
CCGCCCCCCCCGCCCCGCCCCCCCCCCCCCCCCCCCCGCCCGCCGCCCCCCCCCCCCCCCGCGCGCGTGCAGGAACGTGCTTTTTCAGCAGCCTCACGCCCCGATGTGGATCGGGGCGCTTTGGTGTTTCGTCAGGCGCGGAGCTTAGAGCGCCCGACCTTAAACCTGTGACACGAATACCCTGCCGCGCCTGCGGCGCTCTCGGGACATCCGTGTCACAGGATGGTTCTGGTGAAAGGCCGGACGCTTTGACGCGCCCGACCTTGAACTTGAGACACGAATGCCCTGCCGCGCCTGCGGCGCTCTCGGGACATCCGTGTCACAGGATGGTTCTGGTGAAAGGCCGGACGCTTTAATGCGCGGTGGCGCTGTCGCCGGAGCCTTTTTGCGAGGCCAGGCTGGCCGCAGCGGCGGCGTCCTCGGCCTCCTGATCCCATTCGATGGGTTCAGGAACCGACACCAGCGCGTGTTTCAGAACCTCCGACACGTGGCTGACGGGGATGATGGTCAGCCCCTCTTTCACGTTGTCGGGGATATCCGGCAGGTCCTTCTCGTTCTCCTCGGGGATCAGCACCGTGGTGATGCCACCCCGCAGGGCCGCGAGCAGTTTCTCCTTCAGCCCGCCGATGGCAGAGGCATTGCCGCGCAGCGTGACCTCGCCGGTCATGGCGATGTCCTTGCGCACCGGGATCTGCGTCAGCACCGACACGATGGCCGTGACCATGGCCAGACCGGCGCTCGGCCCGTCCTTGGGCGTGGCCCCGTCCGGTACGTGAACGTGGATGTCCAGCGTGTCGAAGCGCGGCGGCTTGACCCCGATCTTCGGACTGATCGACCGCACATAGCTGGAGGCCGCGTCGATGGATTCCTTCATCACATCGCCCAGCTTCCCGGTGGTCTTCATCCGCCCCTTGCCCGGCAGGCGCAGCGCTTCGATCTGAAGCAATTCGCCCCCGACAGAGGTATAGGCAAGGCCGGTCACCACGCCGATCTGGTCTTCCTTCTCGGCCAGGCCATAGCGGTGTTTGCGCACGCCCAGGAATTCCTCAAGGTTGTCGCCGGTCACGGTGATGCTCTCGGCCTCCTTGCGGATGATCTTGGTCAGCGACTTGCGCGCCACCTTGGCGATCTCCCGCTCCAGGTTCCGCACGCCTGCCTCACGGGTGTAATAGCGGATCATGCCGGTCAGCGCGGAATCCTCGATCGAGAATTCCTTGGCCTTGAGGCCGTGGTTCTTGATCTGCTTGGCCACCAGATGCTGTTTGGCAATCTCGCGCTTCTCGTCCTCGGTGTAGCCGGACAGCGGAATGATCTCCATCCGGTCCAGCAGCGGCCCCGGCATGTTGTAGCTGTTCGATGTGGTCAGGAACATCACGTTGCTGAGGTCATATTCGACCTCCAGATAGTGATCCACAAAGGTGGAGTTCTGTTCCGGGTCCAGCACCTCAAGCATGGCCGACGCCGGGTCACCCCGGAAATCCTGCCCCATCTTGTCGATTTCATCTAGCAGGATCAGCGGGTTGGTGGTTTTCGCCTTTTTCAGCGCCTGGATGATCTTGCCGGGCATGGAGCCGATATAGGTCCGGCGGTGGCCGCGGATCTCGCTCTCGTCACGCACGCCGCCAAGGGAGATGCGGATGAACTCGCGCCCGGTGGCCTTGGCCACGCTCTTGCCCAGCGAGGTCTTGCCCACGCCCGGAGGGCCGACAAGGCACATGATCGGGCCTTTCAGCTTGCTGGAGCGCTGCTGCACGGCCAGATATTCAACGATCCGCTCCTTGACCTTCTCAAGGCCGTAGTGGTCGTCGTCCAGCACCTTCTGCGCCTTGCCAAGATCCTTTTTCACGCGGCTTTTCACGCCCCATGGAATGGAGAGCATCCAGTCGAGGTAATTGCGCACCACGGTTGCTTCGGCGGACATCGGGCTCATGTTCTTGAGCTTCTTGATCTCTGCCTCGGCCTTTTCGCGGGCTTCCTTGCTCAGCTTGGTCTCGGCGATCTTGGCTTCCAGCTCGGCAACTTCGTTCTTGCCGTCCTCGCCATCGCCCAGCTCCTGCTGGATCGCCTTCATCTGTTCGTTCAGATAATATTCGCGCTGGGTCCGCTCCATCTGCGACTTCACGCGGGTCTTGATCTTTTTCTCGACCTGCAGAACCGACATTTCGCCCTGCATCAGCCCATAGACCTTTTCCAGCCGTTCGGAGACCGAGAGCGTTTCAAGCAGGTCCTGCTTCTGCTCCACTTCGATGCCCAGATGGCCCGCAACCAGATCGGCCAGCCGCGCAGGCTCTGCCGACTCGCCCACGGCGGTCAGCGCCTCGTCCGGCACGTTCTTCTTGACCTTGGCATAACGTTCGAATTCATCGGCCACGGTCTTGATCAGCGCCTGCGTGGTCGCGGCATCGCCCGGCATCTCTGTCAGATACTCGGCACGGGCCTCAAAGAAGTTCTCGTTTTCGAGGTATTCGGTGATGCGCACCCGCGCCTGACCTTCGACCAGCACCTTGACGGTGCCATCGGGCAGTTTCAGCAGCTGCAGCACATTGGCCAGCACACCCGCCTTGAAAATACCGGTGCTTTCGGGATCGTCCTCGCCCGGGTCAACCTGGCTCGACAGCAGAATCTGCTTGTCGTCGGACATCACTTCTTCCAGGGCGCGCACGGATTTCTCGCGACCGACAAACAGCGGCACGATCATATGTGGGAACACCACGATGTCGCGCAGCGGCAATACCGGGTAAGAAGCGTTCAATGGCTCTAACATGCTCTTTTCCTTTACTAGCAAGACGAAAAGGTCCCTGATTAGGCAACCGCCTCCGTCTCCTGACATGGGGTGGATATGGAGATCTGCCCCGCCTGTTTCAATCCCTTCCGCGGGCTTTGCGTCATCATCGCCTGCCTGTCCGGTCATGGCAACCGGGGTTTTTACAGGAATGTAACGCAAAATGAACGAAAGGCCCTGCCCGCGCAACATATGTCGCGCTGCGCGGGCATCATAACGCATCTGACCGCGCGTTGCGCCGCGCGGTCAGGCATCGTCACTCCGCCGCTTGCGCGACCGCTGCGGGATAGTCGGTATATCCTTCGCGACCGCCGCCGTAATAGGTGCTCTGATCACCCTCTGCGAGGGGCAGATCGCGCTCGTAACGTGCCACCAGATCGGGGTTGGCAATGAACGGACGGCCAATGGCGATGAAATCCGCATGACCCTCTGCGACGGCTTTCAGCGCCATCTCCCGGTCATAGCCGTTGTTGGCCATATAGGGCCCCTCGAACAGCTTGCGCAGCCTGTCGATGCTCTGCCCCTCCTGCAAGGCGCGGGATCCGCCGGTGGCGCCCTCGACCAGGTGCAGATAGGCCAGACCAAAGCGGTTCAGCGCCTTGATCACATATTCGAAGGTTTCCTGCGGGTTGTCGTCGCTGATCCCGTTGGCCGGAGAGAACGGCGACAGGCGCAGGCCCACACGGTCCCCGCCCCAGACCCTGGTGACGGCCTCCATCACCTCAAGCAGCAGCCGGGCGCGGTTTTCCACCGACCCGCCATAGGCGTCGTCGCGGTGGTTGCTGCCGGTCTTCAGGAACTGGTCCAGCAGATAGCCGTTGGCGCCATGCACCTCGACCCCGTCAAAGCCTGCCTCATGGGCCATCGCCGCCGCATGGGCGTAATCGGCGACGATCCGGGGCATTTCCGCAAGCTCCAGCGCGCGCGGGTCAGACGTGTTTTCAAACCCTTTCGCGGTAAAGGTCTTGCTGCCCGCATTCAGCGCCGAGGGGGCAACCGGCGGCTGGCCGTCGGGTTGCAGCGAGGTATGGCTGATGCGCCCGACGTGCCAGAGCTGCACGACGATCTTGCCGCCTGCTTCGTGCACCGCATCCGTCACCCGACGCCAGGCAGCAGCCTGACCGGGGGTGTGGATGCCGGGGGTCTGCAGGTAACCCTTGCCCTCGGGGCTGATCTGGGTCGCCTCGGTGATGATGATGCCGGCACCGGCGCGCTGGCGGTAGTAATCGACATGCATGTCACTGACCTCGCCGGTGACATTGTCGGCGCGGTTGCGGGTCAGCGGTGCCATCGCGATCCGGTTACCGGCCTCGATGGCCCCGGCCTTCGCGGGGGTGAAAAGCGGTTGTGTCATTGTGGGAGTCCTTGATGAAGGTGGTGTCGGAAATGACAGCTAATGCGCCCCTGCGCCGCTGCAAGACCTTGAAATTTCCGCGCCGCGATCACAAGACGCGGCAATCCGAAACATGAAGAAAGACGCGTAGGTCACTTTATTCAAAAGACAATTCATGAATGCGATCGCTTGCCGACCCATGAAACGGTTTGACAAGGCCCCGGCCAACTCGCCCTCGCGCGCCCGCCGCATACAGCCCGTCCCCTTCACAGCGGGTCGATATCGCCCTGCGCACGGGTGGCATGGAAATCCGCCTGCCAGGCCGCGAAAGTGCCCGCCGCGATGGCGCCGCGCATCCCGGCCATGATGTCCTGAAAATAATGCAGGTTATGCCAGGTCAGCAGCATCGAGCTGATGATCTCCTGACTGCGGAAGACGTGATGCAGATAGGCCCGCGAATAGGTGCGGCAGGCCGGACAGCTGCAGTTTTCGTCCAGCGGGCGCGGATCATCCGCGTGGCGCGCGTTCTTGATGTTCAGCACGCCGAGCCGGGTGAAGACCTGCCCGGTGCGCCCCGACCGCGACGGCAGCACGCAATCCATCATGTCGATGCCCCGCGCCACCGCCCCCACGATGTCATCAGGCTTGCCCACGCCCATCAGGTAACGCGGCTTGTCCTCGGGCAGCTGGTCCGGCGCATAGTCCAGACAATCGAACATCGCCGCCTGCCCCTCGCCCACCGCCAGGCCACCCACCGCATAGCCGTCAAAGCCGATCTCGCGCAGCGCCTCGGCGCTCTGCTGGCGCAGATCGCGTTCCAGCCCGCCCTGCTGGATGCCAAAGAGCGCGTGGCCGGGGCGGTCGCCAAAGGCCTCCTTCGACCGCTTCGCCCACCGCATCGACAATTCCATGCTTTCCGCGATCCGGTCCCGCGACGCGGGCAGCGCCGGGCATTCGTCGAAACACATCACGATGTCGGAGCCCAGCAGCGCCTGGATCTCCATCGAGCGTTCCGGCGTGATCTCGTGGCGCGACCCGTCGATATGGCTCTTGAAGGTCACCCCGCGCTCGGTCAGCTTGCGCAGCTCGGCAAGGCTCATCACCTGAAAACCACCTGAATCTGTCAGGATCGGCCCCGACCAGTTCATGAACTTGTGCAGCCCGCCCAGACGCGCCACCCGCTTCGCCGTGGGGCGCAGCATCAGATGATAGGTATTGCCCAGCAGGATGTCGGCCCCGGTGGCGGCCACGCTTTCGGGCATCATCGCCTTGACCGTGGCGGCCGTGCCCACCGGCATGAAGGCCGGCGTGCGGATGTCGCCCCGCGTGGTGCGGATCACCCCGGTGCGCGCCTTGCCATCGCTGGCCTTTATGTCAAAGCTGACCTGGCTCATCTGCCGTCTCCCTGCAATCTCAGCAGGCGGATACCCCCTTGCGGTGAAACTTGCAATTCGCCCGAAAAATGCTCAGATGAAACATCACGCGCCCTTACAAGGATTGATCCTTTGGACATCGAGAACCTGATCGTCGGATTGCTGGAAAACAACCTGGCATATCTGTTGCTGGCCGCACTTGTCGTCATCGTCATCTTCAAGGCGGTCAAGATCGTGCCCCAGTCCGAACAGCATGTGGTCGAACGCTTTGGCCGCTTGCGCAAGGTGATGGGACCGGGGATCAACCTGATCGTGCCTTTCATCGACCGGATCGCACACCGGGTGTCGATACTCGAACGCCAGCTGCCCACCGCCAGCCAGGATGCGATCACCCGCGACAACGTGCTGACGCAGGTGGATACCTCCGTCTTCTACCGCATCACCGAACCGGAAAAGACCGTCTACCGCATCCGCGACGTGGACAGCGCGATTTCCACCACGGTTGCGGGGATCGTCCGGGCCGAGATCGGCAAGATGGATCTGGACGAGGTGCAGGCAAACCGTTCCTCGCTGATCACCACCATCAAGGCCAATGTCGAGGACGCCGTGGACAACTGGGGGATCGAGGTGACGCGGGCCGAGATTCTGGATGTGAACCTCGATACCGCCACCCGCGCCGCGATGATGCAGCAGCTCAACGCCGAACGCGCCCGCCGCGCCCAGGTGACCGAGGCCGAGGGCAAGAAACGCGCCGTTGAACTGGCCGCCGACGCCGAGCTTTATGCCTCGGAACAGACCGCCAAGGCGCGCCGCGTGCTGGCCGAGGCCGAAGCCTATGCCACCCAGGTCGTGGCCCAGGCGATCAACGAAAACGGGCTGGAGGCCGCGCAATACCAGATTGCCCTGAAGCAGGTGGAAGCGCTGAACGGCATGGGCTCGGGCGAAGGCAACCAGACCATCATCGTCCCGGCCGAGGCGCTGGCCGCCTTTGGCGATGCCTTCAAACTGCTGAAAGGGCGCGGCTGATGGAGGCCTATCTGACACTCTGGTGGGTCTGGATCTGCATCGCGCTGGCGCTTGGCGTGCTTGAACTGCTGGCACCGGGCTTCATCTTTCTGGGCTTTGCCCTGGGGGCGCTGGCAATGGCGGGCCTTGTGCTGATCCTGCCGGCCATTGACATTCCTGCCCTGCTCGCGCTCTTTGCCATCCTGTCGCTTGTGGGCTGGATCATCCTGCGCTTTGCATTCCGCCACCAGTCCAGCGGTGCGCGGATCGTCACCCACGACATCAACGACAACTGACGCAGGACTTGACCAAAGGCAGGGCGGGCTAGTTTCCTGTCGATGCATCAGGTCGTTCTGAAACCCTTCCTGCGGACCCTCGCCGCCGCCCTGGCGGCCTGTCTGATCTGGCTGGCCCCTGCCGCCATTGCGCAGGAGCCTTGGTTCGAGCAGGACAGCCTGAACGCCGGCATGGCGGCACCCCCCGCCACGCTGGACCGCGCCACGCCGATGGCCGCGATGGAAACCTTCCTCTACCTCGCGGAACACGGCCATTTCAGCGTCGCCGCGCATCTGCTGGATCTGTCGGACGTGGCATTGGCCGATCAGCAAAGCATCGGCACCGAACGCGCGCGGATGCTGTCGGTGATCCTGGAACGCAAGGTGGTGATCCCCTGGTCCTCGCTCGAAGACCGGCCGGACGGCTGGCTCTCCGGCAATTCAGAGGACAATGACACCGGCCGCGAACGCCGCTCCATCCTGATCGACCGGATGGAACGCGGCGGCCATCTGGTGCCCTTGCGGCTGAACCGGATCAAGGCGGCAGACACCAAGGAACCCGTCTGGGTGTTCTCGCGGCAAAGCGTGGACAACATTCCCGCACTCTACGCGCTTTACGGGCCGACCGATCTGGAACTGGCTCTGCCGGAATGGCTGCGCACACCCGCCTTCTGGGGCATGTTCCTCTGGGAGGTGCTGTTCCTGCCACTGGTGGCGCTGGCCGCGCTGATCGTCGCTGCCCTGGCCTTCCGGATACTGCGCAGACTGGGCGAAACCGCCCGGCGGCGCGGTGCCCGGTTCCTCGCGCGCTCGCTGAAATGGCCCGCGGCCATCACCATCTTTGCCGCCATCATCGGCACCGCAACCAGCCGGGTGCTGGTGGTGACGGGCATCATCGACGCGGTGGTCTCGCCGCTGGTGCTGATCTCTTACGTGGTGGCGATCACCCTGGCGGTGGTGCTGGTGATCGACGAGGTCTTCGACCGCATCAGCGTCTCCACCGCGACCGAGCTTGCGGACCCGCAGAATGCCCATCTGCGCGCCGTGGCCACAACCATTTCCGCCGCGCGCAAGTTTGTCATCGTCATCGCGACCCTCGCCGCCTCGGGCGTCGTGCTCAGCTCCATCACCGCCTATGGCACCCTTGGCATCTCGTTGCTGGCCTCTGCCGGGGCGCTGACCATCGTGCTGGGCTTTGCCGCCCGCGAAGTGCTCGGCAATATCCTGGCCTCGGTGCAGATCGCGCTCAACCGCTCGGCGCGGATCGGTGACCAGCTGATGTTCAAAGGGCATTTCTGCACGGTGGAGCGGATTGATTTCACCTATGTGCAGCTGATGATCTGGAACGGCACCCGGCTGATCGTACCGGTCAGCACCTTTGTGTCGGACCCCTTCGAGAACTGGTCGATCGAAGAGCCCGAAATGGTCCGCCCCATCGAACTGACCCTGGCCCATGGTGCCGACGTGGAGCGCCTGCGGCAGGTGTTCCTCGATCTGCTGAGCTACGAAGACCCTTCCGATGTCTCCCCGATGGAGCGCGCCAGGGTCAATGTGACCGGACAGGACGCCATCGGCATCAAGGTCCGCTTCGAATTGCCGACCGCGAATCCGGCCACTTTCTGGGATGTGGAGTGCCGCCTGCGCGAAGCCCTGCTGGCCGAGGCCGCGCGCATCGAACGCGAGACCGGCGCGCGGATTTTTCCGATCCTGCCGCCGGACGTAACACCAGCTTGAAGCCCGCCGGGCAAGCCGCTAGGCAGGCCGCGCAGCAGCAGGAGAAACGCCGTGAACGAACTGAATTTCGGATGGGAGGAATGGGTCTCCCTGCCCGATCTGGGCCTGCCCGCCATCAAGGCCAAGGTCGACACCGGCGCGCGCACCTCTGCGCTGCATGCCCATGACATCGAAACCTTCGGCTCTGCCGCGAAACCCAAGGTCCGTTTCAACGTGCATCCGATTCCGGGGCGCGAGGACATCTCCATCACCTGCTCTGCCCCGCTGATCGACCGGCGCGAGGTCACCTCCTCGAACGGCGAAAGCGAACAGCGGCTGGTCATCGCCTCCACGCTTGAGGTCGGCGGCCAGAGCTGGCCCATCGAAATCACCCTGACCAACCGGGCGGGCTTGACCAGCCGCATGTTGCTGGGCCGTCAGGCGCTGGGGGATCATATCATCATTTCCCCCACGGAGCGGCGGCTGCAGCCCGACCTCAGCTATGATGTCTATCATTCCGCAAAGGTGCGCCATGCCGCCCCCGTCCGCGCCCTGCGCATCGCGGTGCTCAGCCGCGAGGACAATTATTCCACCCGCCGTCTGGTCGAGGCCGGCGAGGCGCGCGGCCATACCGTGGAGGTCATCGACACCACCCGCTGCTACATGGCGATCAATTCTCTGGCGCCCGAAGTGCATTATGACGGCAAGCGCCTGCCCCGCTATGACGCGGTGATCCCGCGCATCGGGGCTTCCGTCACACCCTATGGCTGCGCCGTGATCCGGCAGTTCGAAACCATCGGCACCTATTGCGTGAACGGCTCGGCAGGCATCCTTGCCAGCCGCGACAAGCTGCACGCCCATCAGGTGCTGGCGGGCAAGAAGATCGGCATGCCCACCACCGCCTTTGCCGCCTCGCCCAAGGACACCTCCAACCTGATGGCGCTGGTCGGCTCCGCGCCGCTGATCGTGAAACTGCTGGAATCGACGCAAGGAAAAGGCGTGGTGCTGGCCGAAACCAAAAAGGCCGCCGAATCCGTGATCGACGCGTTCCGGGGCCTCAAGGCGAATTTTCTGGTGCAGAATTTCGTGAAAGAGGCGGCAGGCGAAGACATCCGCTGTCTGGTGGTCGCGGGCAAGGTTGTCGCGGCGATGAAACGCACCGGGGCGGAGGGCGATTTCCGGTCCAATCTGCACCGCGGCGGCTCGGCCAAGGTCGTGCGCATCTCGAAAGAGGAACGCGACACCGCCGTCCGCGCCGCCCGCGCCTTTGGCCTGGGCAAGGCAGGCGTGGACCTGCTGCGCTCCGAAAGCGGGCCAAAGGTGCTGGAGGTCAATTCCTCCCCCGGTTTCGAAGGCATCGAAAAGGCCACCGGCAAGGACATCGTCGGCAAGGTCTACGACGAGATCGAAGCAAGGGTGAAACCGCAGCCGGTGCGCCGGCGCAAGGCGTAATCGGGAACGGCCCGGAGCGGGCATGCGCAGCAGGCGCAGCCAATGGCAACGATGGGGCCCTGGGTGACATGAGGCGTCGGCCGGGTATCGCCCGACCTGGAGGGCGTTCCGAACCTATGAGTGGTAGAGAACATCTCAGCCCGCAGGCCGGTCATGGCTTGGAGGAGGCTGCAAAATCGCCCTCCGGGGGGAGGTCGGGCGATGCCCGGCTGACGCCGGGCGGGGGCGCTTGGGGCTATGCACCGCGCCAATGGCACGGCAGCAAAGCCCCCATACCCGACCTCTGCGCAAACCACGGCGAACGTCCGCAACCCCGCCCAGCCTGCTGCACCACCTCCCCCCACTGGACGCCGCGCCATGCTATCCCTATATAAACAGTCAGGAACCAGATCAGAGGCCGACATGACCGACAACACCCAACCGCTCGAAGGCACACCGCTGATTGCGCCCTCCAGCACCGATCACCCGCTCTACGATCAGGTGGTCGAGGCCTGTCGCACAGTCTATGACCCTGAAATCCCGGTGAATATCTATGAACTGGGCCTGATCTACACCATCGACATCGACACCGAAAACGCGGTGGACATCAAGATGTCGCTGACCGCTCCCGGCTGCCCTGTGGCCGGTGAGATGCCCGGCTGGGTCGCGGATGCGATCGAACCGCTGCCCGGTGTCAAACAGGTCAATGTGGAACTGGTCTGGGAGCCGCCCTGGGGCATGGACATGATGTCAGACGAGGCGCGGCTCGAACTGGGCTTCATGTGACACAAAGAAACCGGCAGGTGTCGTGAAACCGTCACCCGCCTGTCACAGAGGCTTCGTCATACCGTTACAGGCTGCCGTCAGAAGGGACGCGACGACACCCTGAATTTACGGAGCTTCCATGCGCAGTCTCGCAGCCCTCGCGGCCCTTTCCCTCATCCCGCTCGCAGCCCAGGCCGAAGACCACCTGGCCGCCAATGGCTACGGCTATGGTCCCCGCCCGGCCTTCCTGGTCTCCCGGCTTGCCGATGGCGATCTCAAGTCCCGGCTGACCGCCTGCCTGGGCCAGCAGGCCGAACCGACGCTGTTCTCCATCGGCCACCGGGGCGCGCCGATGATGTTTCCCGAACATACCATAGAATCCAATGTCGCCGCCGCCGGCATGGGTGCCGGCATCCTGGAATGCGACGTGACCTTCACCGCCGATCACGAGCTGGTCTGCCGTCACGCGCAGAACGACCTGCATACCACCACAAACATCCTGACCACCGATCTTGCGGCCAAATGCACCACCGGTTTCACCCCCGCCACGGCGGACACGCCTGCCAATGCCGAATGCCGCACCTCCGATCTGACACTGGCGGAATTCCGCAGCCTTGCCCCCAAGATGGACAGCGCCGACAAATCCGCCACCACGGCCGAAGCCTATCAGGGCGGTATCGCGGGCTGGCGCACGGATCTCTATTCCGCTGGCGCCCGGACCATGACCCATGCCGAGTCGATTGCGCTTTTCGCCTCGCTGGGTGCCCGGTTCACGCCGGAACTGAAATCTCCCGCCGTCGAAATGCCGCATGAGGGTTTCACCCAGGCGGATTACGCGCAGAAGATGATCGATGAATACAAGGCCGCCGGCATCCCGGCCTCCGATGTCTGGGCGCAGTCGTTCAACCTCGATGACGTGATGTACTGGATTGAAAACGAACCCGAATTCGGCGCACAGGCGGTCTATCTCGTGGAATGGTCCGAAGGCTTCGACGAACAGAACCCCGAGACCTGGGCTCAGGATTTTGCCGCGCTCAAGGCCGCGGGTGTCAATTACATCGGTGCCTCGCTGAACATGCTGCTGACAAACGCGGATGGCACGCTGGCGGCCTCCGATTATGCCAGGGCCGCGCGGGACGCCGGGATCACCCTGATCGCCTGGACCCTGGAACGCTCCGGACCGCTGGCATCGGGCGGCGGCTGGTACTTCCAGTCGGTGAACGACATCATCACCGATGACAGCGATTACCTCGTCGCGCTCGACGTGCTTGCACAGGATGTAAAGGTCGCGGGCGTCTTCTCTGACTGGCCTGCCACCGTCACATTCTACGCCAACTGCATGGGTCTGTAACGCCCCACCCCGTCCCCAAGGGACCCGCGCAGCAGGCCGCCTCCATCCCCCCGGAGGCGGCCATTTTGCTGCAGCGCGCACCGTTTTCCCGCAGACCGCTTGAGAATGCCGCGCAAGGCTCCTATCTTTGTCCCAACAGGAGAAAACACCCATGTTCGGCATTCCCGGAAAACAAGCTGTCACCATGACGCCCAGGGCGTCCGCCCAGATTTCCAAGCTGATGGCATCGGCAGGCCACGCGGGCCTGCGCATCGGCATCAAGAAGGGCGGCTGCGCGGGCATGGAATATACCATGGAATACGTCGATTCCCCCGACCCAAATGACGAGGTCGTGGAACAGGACGGTGCGCGGGTGATGATCGCGCCGATGGCGCAGATGTTCCTGTTCGGCACGGAAATCGACTATGAAACCACCCTGCTGGAAAGCGGGTTCAGGTTTTCCAACCCGAATGTGACCGAAGCCTGCGGCTGCGGCGAATCCATCAAGTTCGACGAGGCGCTCGGCGCGAAGTGAGCCTGGGCGCCGCGGATATCGACTTTGCCCGCGATCTGTTTTCGGAGATTCCAGACCTGGCCACCCGCCGCATGTTCGGCGGGCTGGGGATTTACTGCGGTGATACGATCTTTGCCCTGATGCTGTCGGACGGCCGTCTGATGCTCAAGGCCCAGGGCGGTTTCGCACAGCGGCTGGCGGGGGACGGGGCCGAACAATGGACCTATACCCGCAAGAACGGTGCCAGTGCCGCCATGCCCTATTGGACCCTGCCCGAGGCCGCGATGGAAGATCCCGAACAGGCGCTGGCCCTCGCCCGCGACGCGATCGACGCGCTGCGTTAGGGGCCACGTTTCAAAGCGCCAGAGTGTCTGCATGCGGAGTTTGCAACCGTTCGCCACAATGCCCGGATGCCCTGCGTCCGGGCAGCACCCGATCCTCCCCCGGCGATCAGGCCTTGGCCAGGTGCAGGTAGGTCTCGTTATAGCGTTTCGCCAGATGGTCGCCTGCGCTGATCACCTGATCCGACCCCGGTGGCGCCACATTGGTTTCCCGCGCGGGGTTGAAGAACAGCGGCACCGAGATGCGCTCGGCGGTGCTGCCGATGACCCGGTGCGGCGTCGCGATCACCTTGCCATCGCTCCAGAACTGCAACATCTCGCCGAAGTTGATCACGAAGGCCCCCGGCGCCGCCGTGACAGGTATCCAGCCGCCGCCGCGTTTGCGCACCTCCAGCCCCGGTGTGCCATCGGTGGCCAGCAGCGTCAGGCAGCCGTAATCGGTATGGGTCGCGATGCCGAAATCCCTGGCCCCCGCCGATGCGGGCCTTTCGGGATAGTAATTGCCGCGCAGCAGCGCCATCGGCGCGTCAAAGGCCGCATCAAAGGCGTCGCGCCTCTGGCCGATGGCCTCCGCCACGCCGCGCAGCACTTCCAGACCCACGGCACAGGCATCCGTGTAATAGCTTTCAATCGTCTGACGAAAACCGGCGGGTGTGCCGGGCCAGATATTGGGCGCATAAAAGGGGTCTGCAAGGCGCGGATCACCCTCTGGTAGTGTCACGCCGCAATCAAAGACCTGTTTGTAATCCGGGTTGGCGTCCGGATCGACCTGCTCCGCACCGGACCGGCCCCAGCCCCGGTTCGACCCGGTGGTGGCCATGTCGGTCGCGGCTTTCTCCGCCTCCGGCAGTTTGAAGAAGGCGCGGTAGGTTTCGATCACCTGCGCGACCCGCTCGGGCGGCAATGCGGTGTTGTACACGGTGGCAAAGCCCACATCCGTGGCGGCGACCCGCATGGCATCAAGGGCGGCGGGGTCGCTGGTGCGCAGGGCCTGAAGGTCGATGCGGGGAATCAGCCCCGATGTCTCGCTGTGCTCATTCATGGGGCAAGCCTAGGTCGTGCTGACGCCATCGGCAAAGCCTTTCGTTGCCGCCCCGGGTGCCGACTGGTAAGTCTGTTCGAAAATCAGGAGAATTTCATGCGCCCCAAGATCGCCGCCGGTAACTGGAAGATGAACGGCACGCAATCCGCCCTCGACGAACTCGATGCTCTGGCCGCGATGCTGCCCGGCGGCGACACCCGCGTGGTGATCTGCCCGCCTGCCCCATTGCTGATCCCTGCCGTGGCGCGGGCAAAGGGCATCGCCATCGGCGCGCAGGATTGCCATGCGGCGGAAAAGGGCGCGCATACCGGCGATGTTTCCGCCGCGATGGTGGCGGACAGCGGTGCGGCCTATGTGATCCTTGGCCATTCCGAACGCCGGGCCGACCATGGCGAAAGCGACGCGGATGTCAGCGCAAAGATGCAGGCCGCCTGGGCTGCGGGGCTGACCGCGATCCTCTGCCTGGGCGAAAGCGAAGCGGACCGCGAGGCGGGGCGCACGCTGGAGGTGATCGGCGCGCAGCTGGCAGGCTCCCTGCCCGATGATGCCGGTGCTGAAAACACCGTTGTGGCCTATGAGCCGATCTGGGCCATCGGCACCGGCAAGGTGCCCACCCTGGAGCAGATCGTCGAGGTTCATGATTTCCTGCGCGCCGAGCTGACCGCGCGCTTTGGTGCGGACAGGGGCAATGTGATTGCGCTGCTCTATGGCGGGTCGGTCAAGGCCGCGAATGCCGCCACCATCTTTGAGGCGGAAAATGTCGATGGCGCGCTGGTCGGCGGGGCCAGCCTGAAGGCAAGT
The DNA here is from genome assembly GCF_027213915.1 of Sulfitobacter sp. G21635-S1. Classification (NCBI taxonomy): domain Bacteria; kingdom Pseudomonadati; phylum Pseudomonadota; class Alphaproteobacteria; order Rhodobacterales; family Roseobacteraceae; genus Sulfitobacter; species Sulfitobacter sp. G21635-S1. The sequence goes on along the minus strand of NZ_JAPWGV010000040.1, from coordinate 19,233 downwards.
GATTTCGCCCCCATCGTGGCGGCGCTGGCGGCATCCTGAGCTTCCTGCTGCATGGGCCGTTCGACAGGCGCGCACGGCCCCCGCAAAAAAGGGTTCCCCGCGGGGAACCCAAATACTTGTTAACAGACATCTTTATTTGGTTAGCGCTGCGCGCGGAGGGGGCGGCGCACCGACGGGGTGCGCCGCCCGTTTGTCATTTCGTGATGATCTCCGGCCCCATCATCATCGTCGGCAACCAGGTCGAGATGATCGGGATATAGGTCACCATGATCAGGAAGACGAAGAGCACGGCGGTGAAGGGCAGCGCGGCCCTGACCACCTTCATCATCGGCATGTTCGCCACCCCGGAGGTCACAAAGAGGTTGAGCCCGACCGGTGGCGTGATCATCCCGATTTCCATGTTCACCACCATGATGATGCCAAGGTGGATCGGGTCGATGCCCAGTTCGATGGCAATCGGGAACACCAGCGGTGCCACGATGACCAGCAGGCCCGAGGGCTCCATGAACTGGCCGCCGATCAGCAGGATCACGTTGACGATGATCAGGAACATGATCGGACCAAAGCCCGCGTCCAGCATGATCGCGGAAATCCGCTGCGGGATCTGTTCGTCGGTCAGCACATGTTTCAGGATCAGCGCGTTGGCGATGATGAACATCAGCGTCACGGTCAGCTTGCCCGCGTCGAACAGGGTCCGCTTGGTGTCGGGGTGCCAGAACACGCTGAGGAGCGCCAGCGGCTTGCGCATCAGCGACAGGTTGCGCCCCTCGCCCTCCACATGCAGCGGCCCCATGTCGCGGTAGACGAAACTGGCGATCAGGAAGGCATAGATTGCCGCCACCGCTGCCGCCTCTGTCGGGGTGAAGATCCCGCCATAGATGCCGCCCAGGATGATCACGATCAGGAACAGGCCCCAGCCCGCTTCCCGGCCCGAGGCCCAGACTTCGCCCCAGCCGCGCCATTCGCCCTGCGGCAGTTTGCGCACCTTGGCCATGATGTAGATCGTGATCATCAGCATGGTGCCGGCCATCAGACCCGGGATCACCCCGGCCAGGAACATCCGGCCCACGGAGACATCGGTGGCCGAGGCATAGACCACCATCACGATGGAGGGCGGGATCAGGATGCCCAGGGTGCCCGCGTTGGCAATGACGCCAGCCGCGAATTCCTTGGTATAGCCGACCTGGCGCATCCCCGCGATGACGATGGAGCCGATGGCGACCACGGTCGCAGGGGAAGAGCCGGAAAGGGCGGCAAAGAGCATACAGGCAAAGACGCCCGCAATCGCCAGACCGCCCGGCAGGTGCCCCACAAGGGCGATGGAGAACCGGATGATCCGTTTCGCCACGCCGCCGGTGGACATGAAGCTGGAGGCGAGGATGAAGAAAGGGATCGCCAGCAGGGTATAGTGACCGGCCATCGCCTGAAACAGCGTCTGCGCAATGGAGGCAAGCGAGGTATCGGACAGGACCAGCAGGAACATGATGGAGGACATGCCGAGCGAGACCGCAATCGGCACCCCGATCAGCATCAGGCCCACGACCATTGCGAAAAGAATTGCTACTTCCATGGGATCAACGCTCCGCGTTCATGTGTTTGACGTCCTCGATGGCGTCTTCGGCCTCGTGGCTGACAATCAGACTGTCGGCATTGCCCTGCAGCAGACGGATGAACGCCTGGATGAAGCGGAACAACAGCAGCGCCATGCCGATGGGCAGGATTGCATAGGGAATGAAACGGGGCAGTTTGTCATAGCTTTCGCCCTCGTTCATCACCGGCTCGATGAAGCGCAGCCAGTCGGGCATGGGCAGATCGACAACCTCGTACCAGGCCTGATCGCGGCTGTTGGCAAAGCCGGTCGGGAACCAGCGGCCCGTGGTGGCATCGAGACCCGCGAAGGGGGCCCAGTAATCCCAGGCGCCTTTCATCAGAAACACCGCATAGATGATGCAGACCAGTCCCGCGATCAGGGCAAGCACCCGGCGCGCAGGCTTGTCAAAAAGGTTGATCACCGCGTCCACGCCCAGATGTGCGGTGACCTTGACCGCATAGCTGACGCCCAGGAGGACCAGCCAGGCAAACAGAAGCGTCACCGCCTCAAGCCCCCAGATCAGGCCCGTGTTGAAGCCGTAGCGCAGAACCACGTTGATGAATGTGATGAGTGTCATGAGCCCGAGGATCACGGCGATCGCCGTTTCCTCGAATTCGTGCACGAAGCGCCCCAGCCCCGTGCGTGGTTGGTAATGCGATGCCATCGCTCAGCCCTTCCGGAAAAATGCAGGTAAGGGGTGGCCGGTCGCCCTGACCGGGGCCGGCCACCCGCAAGACACGAAAGCCTAGTGCTTTTCGTTGATCGCCTGTGCGGCGTCGATGTTTTCCTGACCAACGTCGGCCACGAATTCTTCCCAGACGGGTTTCATTGCGCTGACCCAGGCTTCGCGCTGCTCAGCGTCCAGTTCGCGGATCACGCCACCGGCATCCAGGATCGCCTGACGTGCTTCGGCGTCCACCTGTGCCACGGCGGCGTTCCGCTCGGCGGTCACTTCGTCCATGATGGTGGCAAGCTGGGTGCGCACGTCTTCGGGCAGGCTGTCCCACCAGTCGGTGGACACGACAACCATATAATCCAGAACGCCGTGGTTGGTTTCAGTGGAACCGTCCTGCACCTCAAAGAACTTCTGGCCATAGATGTTGGACCAGGTGTTCTCCTGACCGTCGACAACGCCGGTCTGCAGCGCACCGTAGACTTCGGAGAAGGCCATCGGCTGCGGGCTGACGCCAATCGCTTCCATCTGCGCCTTGATCACTTCGGAGGGCTGCACGCGGAACTTGAGGCCCTTTGCATCTTCGGGCAGCAGCAGCGGCTTGTTGGCCGACATCTGCTTCATCCCGTTGTGCCAGAAGCCCAGACCCAGAAGACCGCGGCGTGTCATCGATTCCTTCATCGCGGCACCGGCTTCGGAGTTCTGGAACTCGTCCACGGCTTCGATGTTCTTGAAGACGAAGGGCAGGTCGAACAGGCGGAAGACCTTGGTGAACTGCTCGAACTTGGACAGCGAGGGCGCGCCCATCTGGACGTCACCCTGAAGCATGGCTTCGAGCAGCTTGTCATCGTCGTAAAGCGTGGAGTTCGGGAACACTTCGACGCAGGCCTTGCCGTTCATCTCGTCGTTGACGCGCTGTTCGAACAGCGAGGCGGCGATGCCCTTGGGGTGTTTGTCGGTGTTGGTGACATGGCTGAACTTGATGACAATCTCGCCGTCATCACAGGCAGCGGCAACAGCGCCCGCGCTGACAGACATCGTCAGGGCAACAGCGGCGGCGGTAAATATCTTCATTGGTTGTCTCCTCCCAGAGATTTGGAATCAAATCGTCACACCTTTCCGGGTGCGCTGAGATAAGGAGCCATATTCCCGCGTGCGTTCACAAGTGCGTGTGATCCGCAGGGTCCTTTTTCCTTTTTATATTTTAATTACAACGAATTACCAGACGATCCGGTGATAGGTCATTGAACCTGCCGTACCGGATGTGCGGTTTCCCACACATGCAGGAACCGCATTTGTGCGGAAATCCGCACATAATTCAGCTGCGAAAATCCTCGGGGCGAATGCCGTAGCGCGCCAGCTTGTCGTAAAAGGTCTTGCGCGGCAGTTTGAGCGCCTTGGCGGCTGCGCTGGCCTGCCCGTCGGCCCGGCGCAGGGCGGCCTCCAGCAGGGATTGCTCCACCTGGGCCATCTGTTCGGACAATCCCAGCGCCGCATCGGGGGCCACGGCATCCTCATGCACCCCCATCACGAAGCGCATCGCCGCCGACATCAGCGCGCGGGCATTGCCGGGCCAGTCGCGCGCCATCAGGTCGGCCACCACCTGCGGCGTGACCTCGGGCCGGGTCAGCCCCGCCTGCTCTGCCGCCTGATCGACATATTGGCGGAACATCGAAGGGATATCCTCGGGCCGCTCGGAGAGGGCCGGGATCCGCACCGGCATCACCTCCAGCCGGTAATAGAGATCGGCATGCAGGCGGCCTTCCCTGACCGCGGCCTCCACATCACGGGTGCTGCCGGTCATCAGCCGCGCGGCGGGCGCGCCCTCCAGCGCCTCGATCAGCGCCAGCTGGGTCTGGGCGGGCAGCAATGTGACCTCGTCAAGGAACAGGCTGCCGCCTGCCGCCGCCTCCAGCGCTGCGAACAGGGCCTCCGATCCCATCTCTGCCGCCGCGCGTTTGACGAAAGCCGCCTTGGAGCGCGCGGAACTGAGGTGGATCACCTCCGCCACCTTGGAAATTCCGGTGCCCGGCGCACCAAAGACCAGCACCTCGCCCTCGGTCTGGGCAACACGGCGGACACGGGCGCGCAGGGCCTCCGATATCTCCGACGTGCCAAAGATCATCCGCGACGCAGGATCGCCCTTGCGCACCAGATCGCGCAGGCGGCGGTTGTCCAGCACCAGCGCACGGGTCTTGAGCGCGCGTTCCAGCACCGCAAGCAGGGCAGCAGGCGCACAGGGCTTTTCGAGGAAGTCGAAGGCACCCTGCCCCATCGCCTCCACCGCCATGGGAATGTCGCCCTCACCGGTCAGCAGGATCACCGGCAAGTCCGGGTCCTGACCCTGGGCATATTTCAGCAGGTGAAACCCGTCACGTCCGGGCATCCGCATGTCCGACAGGATCACCCCGTCGAAATCGCGGGTGATCCGATCCTTGGCCGCCACGAAGGAGCCGGCGGTGACCGCCGTGAAGTCGGCCAGTTCCAGCGTCTGCGCCAGCGCCTCGCGCACAGCGGCGTCATCATCCACCAGCAGCACCTTGCCCATCATGCCGTCGCCACATCCTGTGTATGTCGTTCAAGTGTCACGGTAAAAAGCGCCCCGCCCTGATAATTGCTGCCCCTGATCTGTCCACCAAAGCTTTGCACAATGCCATAGCTGATCGACAGGCCCAGCCCCATCCCGGCGGAGGGGCCCTGGGTTTTCGTGGTATAGAAAGGATCGAATACCTTGTCCGGCATCTCGATCCCCGGTCCGGTGTCGCGAAAGCTGACAGTGACCTCATCCGCTTCGAGCACCAGGATTTCAAGACGCTTTTCCGGCGCATCGGCCATCGCGTCCACCGCATTGGTGATCAGATTGACAAAGACCTGCCCCAGCCGCACCTCGCCGCCGCGCACCCAGGTCGGCGCTTCGAGCGGCGCATGCACCAGTTCGACACCCGCCTCCTGCACATGGGCGCGGGTCAGCTCCAGGGCGCTTTCCAGGGCCCGGCGCAGATCGACACGGTCATCGGTCTGCTGGTCCTGCCGGGCAAAGGCGCGCAGGTTCTGGATGATCCGCGCCATCCGCTGCGCCAGTTCGGAAATGCGGGTCAGATTCTCTGCCGCGCGCGCCGGCGTGCCGCGGTTCATGAACTGCACCCCGTTTTCCGCAAAGGACCGGATTGCCATCAGCGGCTGGTTCAGCTCGTGGCTGATGCCCGCAGACATCTGCCCCAGGGCGCTGAGCTTGCCCGCCTGCACCAGCTCATCCTGCGCCCGGCGCAGGGCGGCCTGCGCCTCTTCGCGCTCCGCCGCCTCTGCCAGCAGCTTGGCATTGGTATCGCGCAGGGCCCGGGTGCGCTCGGCCACCCGGTCTTCCAGACGGGCATTGGCGCTGGCCAGCGCGCGCCGCCGCTCTGCCGCCAGAAACAGCAATGACCCGAACGCGAGGCAAAGTGCGGCCACCGCCGCGGCCTGTGCCGCGGCAAGCCTGCGCGCGGGTTCGGTATCCAGCAGTACTTCGCCGGTCAGGCCGATGACCGGCAGGCCTTGGGTCAGATGCAGCGCGGAGCGGGGCAGATACGGGCCCCAGTCCAGCAGCCAGATCTCATGCCCCCCCCAGCCGGCGCGCCTCGAAAGGCGGGGCGGGCCCCACCGGCGGCACCAGACCGACCAGGCCCGAGGATGCCGGCGCCCGGCGCCAGAACAGCAGTTCCGAGCGGTTCGAAATCAGGACCTCGCCGCTGCTGTCGGTGAAAAAGGCCGGCGGGTTGCTGCCGCGCCAGTTGTAGTCGATCCCGTTCAGATCGGTCACCACAACCACGGCGCCCAGCACCTGCCCTGGCGGGCTGAACACCGGTGCAGCATGAAAATAGGCCCGCTGGGAGAGCGGCATCGCTTCGCCGTGCCCCCATCCCAGCGCGCCGCGCAGGGCCCGGCGCACAAAGGGCTGTCCGGCCAGTTCCATCGGTGCATCCAGCCCCAGCGCCGAGGCGCGCAGACGCCCCTCTGCATCAATCACCAGCACATCCAGCGCCGCCGTCTTGTCCGCGACCTTCAGCAGCAGATCGCCCAGGTCCCGCGCATCGCCCTCGGAAAGGACCGCACGCACCGCCGGATGATTCCCCATCAGCACCGCCAGATCCCGGTAGCGCTGCAGCTGGCCCACCAGCCGGTCCCCGGCAAGCGCCAGGTCCGCGCGCCCGCGTTCGGCCAGCAGGTCCAGGCCCTGTTCATGGAAATACCGCCAGACACCCCCCGAGAGGGCCGCCACAACCGCCAGGAAGGCCAGCATCACTGCCGCTCTTTGCCGTATTCCGCTTATCATGGGGCCAGATTGCACATGCGCCCTTGCCTTGACCAGAGCCGCTCGGGCATCTGGTCGGGATGAAACGCCTTTCCCAATCCCCGCTCGACCCCGGGTTCATCCAGAACCCCTATGCCGTCTATGATGAAGCCCGCGCGCGCGGGCCGGTGCTGTTCTGGGAGGATTACGGGATGCTGGCCGCCTTTGACGCGGCCACCATCACCGCGCTGCTGCGCGACCGCAGGCTGGGCCGGCAGAACCCGGAACCGGCCCCGGCCCCGGCGCATCTGACCCAATGGCACCGGGTCGAGGCGCATTCGATGCTGGAGCTGGAGCCGCCCCGGCACACGCGGCTGCGGGCCCAGGTGCTGCGCGCCTTCACCTCGCGGCGGATCGCGAACCTGCAACCGGATATCGACCAGATCATGCAGGAATTGCTGGCCGCCCTGCCCGCGACGGGTCCGATCGACCTGATCCCCCAGGTCTGCACGCAGCTGCCGGTGCGCATCATCGCGCGGCTGCTGGGGGTGCCGGAAGAGCGCTGGCCGGACCTGCTGCGCTGGTCCAATACCATGGTGGCAATGTATATGGCGGGCCGCACCCGCGCCATCGAGGACGCCGCCGAAGCCGCAACAGGCGAATTCGTCAGCTATCTGACCGATTACATCGACCGCCGTCGCGGCGACCCCGGCAATGACCTGATCTCGGAGCTGATCGCCACCGAAAGCGCAGGTGAAAAACTGAGCAGCGAGGAGCTGATCGGCACCTGCATCCTGCTGCTGAACGCGGGCCATGAGGCCACCGTGCACGCCATGGGCAATGCGGTGAAATGCCTGCTGGAACATCAGACCGACCCGCTGGCACTGGCGCCGCAGAACATCGCCGCCACGGTCGAGGAACTGCTGCGCTTCGACCCGCCGCTGCACATGTTCACTCGCTACGCCTACGAAGACATCGACCTGGGCGATGTGACCCTGAAGAAGGGCGATCAGATCGCGCTGATCCTGGGGGCGGCGGGCCATGATCCCGACATCCACGTCGCCCCGGACCTTTTCAACCCGCAACGCCCCGGCAGGCCCCATGCGGCCTTTGGCGGCGGGTTGCATTTCTGCGTCGGTGCGCCGCTGGCCCGGCTGGAACTGCAAAGCGCGCTGCCCGCGCTCTTTGCCCATCTGCCCGGGATGACCCTGGCCGAAACCCCGCGCTATGCCGCCACCTATCATTTCCACAGGCTCGAAAAGCTGCTGATCCAGCCGTGAACCGATCCGGGGTCAAGGAGGCCGCAGGCCCCGCGCAGCGGCTTGTCCTTGAGGCCGGAGCGGTTCGCCACACCCTCGGAAAAGGTCGTTCAGGACGCAAGGCGCCCTGAACACCTTCTCAGCAATGAAAACCCCGGCACAAGGCAAAGCCCCGTCGCCGACAGGGGCTCAGGCCGCCACGGGTGCCCGTAGAAAGGAATCGCGGCAAGGCCGCGTCCTTCAGATCACGCCAGGGCCAGTTCAGGTCACAGCGGCAGGGCCACGGTGGACTTGATCTCTTCCATCGACAAAAGCGCGGTGACATTATGCACCCGCACCTCCGAGATCAGCGCCTGATAGAACGCGTCATAGGCCCTCGCGTTCTTCACCCGCACCTTCAGGATATAATCGATATCCCCCGCCAGCCGATGCGCCTCCTGCACTTCGGGGCGGTCGCGCAGCGCCTTGAGGAAGGCCGCCTGCCATTCCGCCTCATGCTCCGAGGTGCGGATCAGGACAAAGAAACAGGCCTCGAACCCCAGCGCTTCGGCGTCCAGGATCACGGTCTGCTGACCGATGATCCCGGCCTCGCGCATCTTGCGGATGCGATTCCATACCGGGGTCTTGGAAGAGCCCACCGCCTTGGCAATATCATCCAGCGATTGCGCCGCATCGCGTTGCAACTGGCCAAGAATTTTCCGATCTGTCTCGTCTATCCGAACAGGCATCCTGTGATTTCCCTTTTCGTCACAAACTTGTTCTATCTGGCGCTGAAAACAGAACAATATTCCTTATCTGCGCGGGCATATGGCCCAGTACAGGGAATATTTCCTATATAGAGAGGTAAGTCAACGCATCACACCGGCCGCAGCAAGGGGCACATCATGGACCATTTTCCCATCTTTCTCGCCACCGAGGGCCAGCGCATCGCGCTGTCGGGCGGCGGTGATGCGGCGCTGGCCAAGCTGCGGCTGCTGCTCAAGACCCGCGCGCGGATCCATGTCTATGCCCCGGCCCCCGCGCCCGAGATCGAAAACTGGGCGGAAGCCGGCAGGCTGACCCTGCACCGCCGCGCCTTTGCCCCGGGCGATGCGCGGGACACAAGGCTGTTCTATGCCGCCGATGAGGACGCGGGCGAGGATGCCCGCACCGCCGCCATCGCGCGGGCCGAGGGGGCGCTGGTCAACATCGTCGACAATCTTGCCGACAGCGCCTTTATCACCCCCGCCATCGTGGACCGTGACCCGGTGACCGTGGCGATCGGCACCGAGGGCGCAGCGCCCGTGCTGGCCCGCGCCATCAAGGCCGACCTGGAAGAACGCCTGCCCGCCACGCTGGGCAACCTGGCGCGGATCGGCAAGGGCTTTCGCAAGCTGGCCGATGCCCTGCCCTTTGGCCGCGCGCGCCGCGATTTCTGGCGCGACTATTATTTCAACACCGGCCCCCGCGCCATCGCCGCAGGCGAGGACCGGGTGAAGGACAGCCTCGGCACGCTGCTGGAGGATCACCTGACCCGTGCCGCCCGCGCGGGCCATGTCGCCTTTGTCGGCGGTGGTCCGGGCGATCCGGAACTGCTGACCCTCAAGGCGCGCCGCGCGCTGGATGAGGCGGATGTGGTGATCTACGACCGGCTGATCTCGGCACAGATCCTCGAACTGGCGCGCCGCGAGGCGGTGATGATCGACGTGGGCAAGGAAGGTTTCGGCCCCTCCACCAGCCAGGAGACGATCAACGCCCTGCTGGTGGAACATGCGCAATCGGGCGCCCAGGTGGTGCGGTTGAAATCGGGCGATGCCACCGTATTCGGCCGCCTGGACGAGGAAATCGACGCCATCGACGCCCATGGCATCACCTGGCATATCGTGCCGGGCATCACCTCGGCCTCTGCTGCGGTGGCGGCCATCGGCCAGAGCCTGACCCGCCGGGGGCGCAACGCTTCTGTCCGCTTCCTTACCGGGCATGACATGAAGGGGTTCGCCGATCACGACTGGGCCGCGCTTGCCCGCCCGAACGAGGTTGCCGCGATCTACATGGGCAAGAAATCCGCCCGTTTCGTGCAGGGCCGCCTGATCATGCATGGCGCGGACCGCGCCACGCCCGTCACGGTGATCGAAAACGCCTCGCGTCCCGAGCAGCGGGTGCTGGAAACCACGCTGGACCGGATGGCCGCAGACATCGCCGATGCGCAGATGACCGGCCCCGCCCTGACCTTTTACGGACTTGCCCCGCGCGCCGCCGTGCAAGCCGCCACTGACATGCCGATCGAGGAGATGGCCTGATGCCCAAACCTTTCACGCCCAAAGTTGTCACCGCCAACGCCCTGCTTGAAGGCGACGTGATCTATATGACCGCAGATGGCTGGACCCGTGACCTGGCCGAGGCCGAAGTGCTGACCGATGAGGCCGACGCCGATCTGCGCCTGATCGAGGCGCAGTCGCAGCCGGGCAGCATCGTGGGCGCCTATCTGGCCGATGTCACCCTGCAGGACGGCGTGCCGCACCCCACCCATTTCCGCGAGGATTTCCGCGCCACCGGGCCTTCCAACTATCCCCATGGCAAGCAGGAAACCGTCAAAGAGGAGCGTTTCTGATGTACCATTATACCGATTTCGACGCCGCTTTCCTGGCCGAGCGCAACGCCCAGTTCCGCGCCCAGGTGGAACGCCGCATCGACGGCAGCCTGACCGAGGATGAATTCAAGCCGCTGCGCCTGATGAACGGGCTCTACCTGCAGTTGCACGCCTATATGCTGCGCGTCGCGATCCCCTATGGCACGCTGAACTCGCGGCAGATGGACCAGCTGGCGATGATTGCCGAGAAATGGGACAAGGGTTACGGCCATTTCACCACACGCCAGAACATCCAGTACAACTGGCCCGAACTGCGCGATGTGCCCGACATGCTGGACGCGCTGGCGGCGGTGAACATGCATGCCATCCAGACCTCCGGCAACACCATCCGCAACGTGACCGCCGACCATTTCGCCGGTGCCGCCGCGGATGAGGTCGCGGACCCGCGCCCGGTGGCCGAACTGATCCGCCAGTGGTCCACCGACCACCCGGAATTCCAGTTCCTGCCGCGCAAGTTCAAGGTTGCCGTGACCGGAGCGCAAGCCGACCGCGCGGTGATCAAGGCGCATGACATCGGGCTGCGCATCGTGGAGCGCGACGGGGCAATCGGCTATGAGGTCATTGTGGGCGGCGGCCTGGGCCGCACGCCGATGATCGGCAAGGTGCTCTATGATTTCGTGGCGGAGGAAGACCTGCTGCCGACGCTGGAAGCGATTGTCAGCGTCTACAACCTGCTGGGCCGCCGCGACAACAAGTACAAGGCGCGCATCAAGATCACCGTGCATGAGAACGGGATCGAAGACATCCGCGCCCGCGTCGATGCGCGCTATGCGCTGATCCGCCCGCAGTTCGGCGGTGTGGACCAGCAGATGCTGGCCCGGATCAAGGCCGATTTCGCCGCCCCCCGGTTCCGGGTGGCGGATGAGGCGCCCTATCGCAACGCCTATCAGAACGACCCGCTGTTCCGCAGCTGGGCCGATACCAACCTCTCCGCGCACCGTGCGCCGGGCTATGCCATTGTCTCCATCAGCCTCAAGGCGCATGGCAAGACACCCGGCGATGCTTCTGCCCGGCAGATGCGGCTGATGGCGGCGCTGGCGAAACGCTATGGCCATGACGAGCTGCGCATCAGCCACGAGCAGAACGTGATCCTGCCGCATGTCCATAAATCGGACCTGCCGTCGGTCTTTGCCGCGCTGCGGGCCGAGGGGCTGGGCACCGCCAACATCGGGCTGATCAGCGATATCATCGCCTGCCCCGGCATGGATTACTGCGCGCTGGCTACGGCACGTTCGATCCCCATCGCGCAGGAAATCGCCACCCGCTTTGACGAATTGAAGCTGGAGCATGAAGTGGGCCCGCTCAAGATCAAGATCTCGGGCTGCATCAATGCCTGCGGCCACCACCATGTGGGCCATATCGGCATCCTGGGGCTGGACCGCGCGGGCGTGGAAAACTACCAGATCACCCTGGGCGGTGACGGCACCGAAGATGCGACCATCGGCACCCGTGCCGGCCCCGGTTTCTCTGCCGATGAGATCATCCCGGCGGTGGAACGTCTGGTGCTGGCCTATCTCGACCTGCGCACGGAGCCTGCGGAGACCTTCCTGCAGACCTACCGCCGGCTGGGGATGGCCCCGTTCAAAGCCGCCCTTTACCCCGAGGCAGAAAGCAAGGAACGGGCAGATGCCGCTTGACCGAGACCGACATGTACCGGCGGCGCAGGCCAGCGGGGCTGTGCAACCTGCCCTGGACCGGGTTGGCGCGCTCAACGCCGAGCTGCGTCATCACAGTGCCACGGATGTGCTGCGCCGCGCGGTAGAAGAGATCCCGCATCTTGCGCTTGTCTCAAGCTTCGGGGCGGAATCGGTGGTGCTGCTGCATCTGGCCTCCATGGTGAACCGCGACCTGCCGGTGCTGTTCATCGACACCGAACTGCTGTTCACCGAAACGCTGGTTTACCAGCAGGAGCTGACCGAACGTCTGGGCCTGCGCAATGTGACGATCCTGCGGTCCGGCAACATCCGTGCGGTGGACCCGGACAACACCCTGCACCAGCGCGACACCGACGCCTGCTGCAACCTGCGCAAGACCGTGCCGCTGCAAACCGCGCTGCGCGGCTTTGACGGCTGGATTTCGGGGCGCAAGCGGTTCCAGTCGGGCACCCGCGCCGCGCTGGAACATTTCGAGCTGGAGCAACGCGGCAATGGCGTGCCGGACCGGATCAAGGTGAACCCGCTGGCCTATTGGGACCCTGCCGATGTGCAGACCTATATGACCGAGAACCGCCTGCCGCGCCATCCGCTGGTGGCGCAGGGCTACCCCTCGATTGGCTGCGCGCCCTGCACTTCGCCGGTGAAACCGGGTGAAGATCCCCGCGCAGGCCGTTGGAGAGACAGTGAAAAAGACGAATGCGGCATCCATTTTGTCGATGGCAAGATGGTGCGAACCGGAGGCAAGACATGACCCAATTGATCAACGATAGCGGCTTTGTGGAAGACGATTGGACCGGTGGCTTTTGCGCCACCGGGGCCGCCAATGACTGCGTGGCGCTGGACCTGGCCTCGGATGCCGATCCCGAAGCGGTCGATCTGTCGGGGCTCAAGGTCATCCGGGTTGATTTCCCCTCCTCCGCCGACGGGCGCGGCTTTACCATTGCACGCGCCCTGCGCCTGCGGGGGTTCACCGGACGGCTGCGCGCCCGGGGCCATCTGATTGCCGACCAATATGCGATGGCACGCCGGGCCGGCTTTGACGAGGTCGAAGTGCATGACGAAATCGCCGCCCGCCAGCCCCAGGACCAATGGCAGTTCCGCGCCAATTGGCAGGCGCATGACTATCAGTCGCGCCTGCGCGGCTGAGCTGCGACAAAGGCAAAGATTGCCCTGACCCCATTCATCTTCTAAGAAGGGAACGCAAGCGATCGCTTGTGTACATGTGATTATGACCGAGCAGACCCCAGTGAACCAGACCACAGCCCAGCCCGCCCTGCCTGACGCGCAGACCGTGACATCGGTAAAGCACTGGACAGACAGGCTTTTCTCTTTCCGCGTCTCCCGCCCCGCATCTTTGCGGTTCCGGTCGGGCGAATTTGTGATGATCGGGTTGATGGGTGATCCGCACCCCGAGACCGGCAAGCAGAAGCCGCTGTTGCGGGCCTATTCCATCGCCTCGCCCGCCTGGGACGACGAATTGGAATTCTATTCGATCAAGGTGCAGGACGGTCCGCTGACCTCGAAACTGCAGCACATCCAGCCCGGTGACCACATCATCCTGCGGCCCAAGCCGGTGGGCACCCTGGTGCATGACGCGCTGCTGCCGGGCAAGCGGCTGTGGTTCTTTGCCACCGGCACCGGCTTTGCGCCCTTTGCCTCCCTGCTGCGCGAGCCGGAGACCTATGAGAAATTCGATGAAGTGGTGATGATGCACACCTGCCGCGATGTGGCAGAGCTGGAATATGGCCGCCAGCTGATCGAGAACCTGAAATCCGACGAGTTGATGCAGGAGCTGATCGGGGCCGAAAACCTGGCCAAGATCCGCTATTACCCGACCACCACCCGTGAACAAAGCCCCAAGATGGGCCGCATCACCACCCTGTTGCAGGACGGGACCGTCTTTGCCGATCTGGGGATTGACGGGATCAACAAGGAAACCGACCGCGGCATGGTCTGCGGCAGCCTTGATTTCAACAAGGACATGATGAAAACGCTTGAGAGCTTTGGCCTTGAGGAAGGGGCAAATTCCGATCCCAAGCATTTCGTGGTCGAAAAGGCCTTTGTCGGCTAAAGCGTCATGCGAAAAACCTGCACCAGGTAACGCTGCCTGAAATCGGAGATTTCAACGCTCTGACTGATGCATGGTGTTTCAGGCATTTCGTCAGTGGCTGTAAACCACTCACCAGACATGAAAAAACCGCGTCCCGTCACCGGGGCGCGGTTTCTTTTTGGCGTCGAAGCGGATCAGAGGTTCAGCGCTTCGCGGATTTTTTCCAGCGTCGCCTTGAGCAGATCAGGATTGTCCTGCGCCGCCTTAAGACCTGTGGTCAGGGTGGTTTTCTGCAAGGCGCCCAGATCGGAGTTCTCGATCATCTCGGTCACCTTGCCGAGGTCGAAACCATCCACTGTCAGCAGCTGATCCACCATCGAAGGTTCAACCCCATCGACACCGGCGGCGGCCTCGGCCTCTGCCGTGTCGCCGGTTGTGGCATCGACAGATGCCTCTGCGGCCGGCTCGGTGGTTGCCTCGGCTGCGGTTTCCGCGGCCTCTTCGGTGCTTTCAACGGCCGCATCCGCGGCCTGCTCGGTGCCCTCGGCGGTGGCTTCCGCTGCCTGCTCCGTGGTTGCGGCTGCGCTGTCGGCGGCCTCGGCTGTGGCATCTGCCGCGTCTTCGGCGGCTTCGGCCGTGTCCGTGGCGGCATCGGCCACCGCATCTGCCGTGTCGGAAGCTGCATCAGCGGTTGCATCTGCCGCATCCGCTGCGGTGTCGCCCGCTGCATTTGCCGCGTCAGAGGCCGCTTCGGTGGTGGCTGTCACGGCGTCAGAGGCCGCTTCGGCAGCGTCGCTGGCCGCATTCTCGACCGCTGCGACCGCGCCTTCTGTCGCCTCTGCAATCGCTTCACCGGCTGCATTTGCGGCATCTGACGTGGCATCGACCGCTTCGCTTACGGCGCCCTGCACCGCGTCAGCGGCTTCGCCTGCGGTTTCGGAGGCGCTTTCCAGTGCTTCGGGTGCATTGACTGTTTCGGAGACCTCATTCACAGCTTCGGAAGCATCATTGGCCAGTTCAGACGGTGACTTGCCGGAATACAGCATGTAGCCGCCAACAGCGACAAGTGCCGCCACGATAATCCAGATCAGGTTTTTCATATTCTTTCCCTCTTTGACAGCGCCGGGGCCAACACTGGCCCTGCACACCTTGTCGGCCCAAATGCGGAACAACCCCGATACATTCAAGGGGAATTTGGCGCGAAAGACGTCCATTGCACCAATTTACCGGCTTGAAGAAGGCGGTTGCCACGTCTACCTTGCAACTTCGAAAATACAGCAACCACCAAAGGATGACCACCATCGCTCGCAGACCTCATAACGCGCCACCGCAACGTGACACCGGACCGCGCGTCAACGAAAACATACGTTCCCCGGAAATCCGCCTGATCGGCGCAGATGGCGAAAACGTCGGCGTCGTGACGCCCAACCGCGCCCTCGAAATGGCCGAAGAGGCCGGGCTGGACCTGGTCGAGATTTCGCCCAACGCCAATCCGCCGGTCTGCAAGATCATGGATTTTGGCAAGTTCAAGTACGAACAGCAAAAGCGCGAATCCGAAGCCCGCAAGAAGCAGAAGATCATCGAGATCAAAGAGGTCAAGTTCCGTCCCAACACGGATACGAACGACTATGACGTCAAGATGCGCAATGTCTTCAAGTTTCTTGAGAACGGCGACAAGGTCAAGATCACCCTGCGTTTCCGGGGCCGCGAGATGGCGCACCAGAACCTGGGCCGCGAGCTGCTGGAACGGGTGGCAGAGGACACCAAGGAGCGTGGCAAGGTCGAGAACTTCCCCAAGATGGAAGGCCGCCAGATGGTCATGCTGATCGGGCCACTGCCCAGCAAGGCCTGAGTTCGGCACTTCGCCGCTATAAAGAGCGGCCTTCTGACGCGCCCGGCAAAGCCGGACTCTGAGAAGGCCGCCAGATGGTCATGCTGATCGGGCCACTGCCCAGCAAGGCCTGAGGTCATAGCCTGAGGTCGGCACATTGCCTTGACACTCAGCGGCCCCTGCCTGCCGGACAGATGTCAGCCCCGACGGAATCGAAAAACCCCCGCAACGCATTGCGGGGGTTTCTTTTTGCGGGTCATGCCCCGTGCGAGAGGGTCAGCGCAGCAAGGCGGTGATGTTGCGCACCACCGCGCGGCGGTTGGCCGGTTCCGCATCAAGCGTCGGGATTTTGAGGTCGGATTCGCCATAGCCCTGGGTGACGAGGTTCTGCGCGGGCACCTTGAAATATTCGGTCAGCGCCAGCGCCACGGTTTCGGCGCGGCGGTCCGACAGGGCCAGGTTGTAGGTGGCGCTGCCGACAGCATCGGTATGCCCCTCGACCAGGATCACGGTACGCGGATCCTGTGCGATCTGTTCGCGCAGGGCGGTACCGATCCGGGCCAGGCTGCGCGCCTGTTCCGGCTGGATCGCGGCGGAGCCGGTCTGGAAGCGGACGGCATCCAGCTCCAGCTGCGGTGCCAGGGCACGCACCTGGCTGATGTCGCGGACCTGCCGCAGGGAGAAGGTGCGGTTGGTATCAGCCGCCAGTTCGCGTTGCAGCGCCGCGCGCAGGGCCTCCTCGTTCTGGTTGCTGACCATTTCCACCTGCTGCTGCCGGTTCACCTGCGGCAGGTCGTTCACCACAACCCGCTGTTCTTCGACAAGGTCATCGAACAGCACCACCTGGTTGCCCTGCGTATCCACGGAAACCCGGCGCAGGACCGAACCGTCGCGGGCGCGGATCGTGATGATCTGCGAACCGTCCGGTTTGGTCACGATGCTGCGGCTGGAGCCGTCGTCGAAGGTCTGGGTGCGGACCTCATCGCCGGCCTGGCGGATCAGCGCATCCTCATCCTTCAGCACCCGCAGGTCGCCATTGGGGTCCTCGACCACCACCCGGTCGCCCGAGCGGCTGACAACCTTGTCGCCGTTCTTGAGCACGGAGCCCACCACCACGGCACCAAGCCCCAGCAGAAGCGCCTTTTCGAATTTGCTCAACCCGCTGTCGTCACTGGAGGCTGCAGGCTGCTGGTCGCCGGTCACGGCGGTCTCGAATTCCTCGTCGGAGGAGCGCAGGTTTTCCTCGGTGATCTCTTCGGTCACCACGTCGGCATCACTGCTTTGAGACTCGGCCGCTGCGGCGGCGGCGGCGATGGCCTGACGCTCGGCCTCGCGGTCTGCGGCGCGTTGGGCTTCAAGCTCGGCTGCCTGACGGTCCGCTTCGGCCTGGGCTTCGGCGGTCAGCTCTGCCTCGGCTTCGGATGTGGCCTGCGCATCAGCGGCGGCCTGTGCGTCAGCGGCGGCCTGAGCGTCGGCAGCGGCCTGTGCGTCAGCTGCGGCCTGTGCGTCAGCTGCGGCCTGCGCATCAGCGGCGGCTTGATCCTGCTCCGCCTGTGTTTGAGCGGCAGCGGCGCTTTCTGCGGCCTGAGCATCAGCGGCAGCCTGATCTTCTGCAGCCTGCGCCTCGGCCGCGGCCTGCGCATCAGCGGCAGCTTGTGCGTCAGCAGCAGCCTGCGCATCTGCAGCGGCCTGATCCTGCGCAGCCTGTGCATCGGCAGCAGCTTGATCTTCGGCGGCCTGCGCATCTGCGGCGGCTTGATCCTGTGCAGCCTGCGCCTCAGCAGCAGCTTGGGCGTCTGCAGCAGCTTGTGCCTCAGCAGCAGCTTGTGCATCTGCAGCAGCTTGCGCGTCAGCGGCAGCCTGATCCTGTGCCGCCTGTGCCTCGGCTGCGGCCTGGGCGTCCGCCTCCGCCTGAGCCTGTTGCTCTTCACTTGTCGGCGCCGCCTCAGAGTTCTCTGTCGCGGCGGATTCCTCTTTCATGGCGCGGCGCACAACCAGCTCTTCAGCGGTCTTCACGGCCTGATCGTCAAACATGCAGGGAAAGGTGACCTCCCCCCCGGTCAGATCGCAGGCCGGTGTTTCGGACTGCGCAAATGCGCCCCCCGGCAGCGCCAGAAGCAGGCTCATGCTCAGGGATGTTGTCGATTTCAATAGCGTCTTCATTTGGTGTTCCTCACATTGTTCCGAACGCCGTTCGGGCAGCGCTTGTGAGTTAACGTCTGGTGGCGGTGGCGGTTCCGCCGCCCCTGAAGATAGGCAAGGATACGCAAAAATCCGCGCACCCCTGGGGCACGCGGATTTCTGTTCAGACCACGACTTTCAGGCCATGGCGCCCGGTCAGGCGATGGCGGCAACCGCCCGTTTGGTCATCACGCCAACCAGATGGGCGCGATATTCGGCAGTGCCATGCAGATCGCTGATCATGTCGCCTTCGGCTTTCAGCCCCGCCACCGCATCGGCAGAGAAATTGGCCGAAAGCGCCTCTTCCGCCTCGGTCCAGCGGAAGACACCGTCATTGGAGGCACCTGTCACCGCCACGCGCACCCCGTCGCTGAACCTTGCGACAAAGACCGCGACCAGCGGGAAGCGCGAGGCAGGCTGGAGGAATTTTTCGTAATGCGCCGCCTGCGGGATCGGGAATTTCACTTCCGTGACAATCTCGCCCTCTTCCAGCGCGGTGGTGAACATGCCGAGGAAATAATCATCCGCCGCAATCTCGCGGTTGTTGGTCACGATGGTGGCGCCGGAACCAAGGGCAGCCGCCGGATAGCAGGCGGAAGGGTCGTTGTTGGCCAGAGAGCCGCCGATGGTGCCCCGGTTGCGCACCGCCGGGTCGCCGATGCGCGCCGCAACCGTTGCCAGCCCCGGATAATGCGCCGCCGCCTCCGCCGCCACGGTCGCATGGGTGGTGCCGCCGCCGATGCAGAGCCTGCCATCGTCAGACATGCGGACCCCCTTCATTTCCTCGATCCCCGTCAGGGACACCAGCACCGAAGGGGCGGCCAGCCGCGCCTTCAGCGTCGGGATCAGGGTCTGCCCGCCGGAAATCGGCTGGGCCTCTTCCTTGCTCATCGCCTGCACCGCATCGGCGATGCTGGTGGGGCGTTCGACGTCGAAATTATACATCTTCTTTCCTTTCGAACCTGGCACCGCCTGCGGGTCTCGCGGGGCACCTGCTTCTTTATGCCAAAATACCTCCGGGGGGTGGGGGGGGGGGGGGGGGGGGGGGGGGGGGGGGGGGGGGGGGGGGGGGGGGGGGGGGGGGGGGGGGGGGG
>NZ_JAPWGV010000003.1:0-357136 GCF_027213915.1 Sulfitobacter sp. G21635-S1 | reverse complement strand
AAGGGAGGCGCTCCGAATGCGCGTCTCAATGCGCCCTCCCAGGCTCGGGCGCGGCCCTTCGTTCGAAAACGTAACGCAGAGCGCAGAAGAACGATTTACCTCCGGCGGCAGCCGTTTCCGGGTTTGTCAGCAATCTGACACGTCAAATATGACATGTCTTTTATGACAGGTCATATCGCGCAGTTCATATCATGCAGGCTTGGGATATTGAGCGTGTCACCCTGACAGCCCCGGCAGCAGAGCGATCAACCTCGCGTCTTTGTCACCTATCCAATGTTGCCCCGGGTTGCCCCCGACACGCCTGCGAACCTACCGCAAAAGATGACATGTCAAATATGACATGTCATCTTTGACAGGTCTCAAACGCGGTGCAGCGGCAACCGGCAACAACAGACACGCCGGGCCGGGAATTGCTCCAGCCGGGCCAGCTCCCCCTCCTCAGCGTCCCGCGAAACACCCGGACCTGTGGAAATGAAAAGACCGCCGACCGCCCCTACCGCAGCCCGTCTTCCCCCTTCACCTGCCAGACCTCCAGACCGCCCATGCGCGAATGCACCCGCCCGCCGCAGGACATGGCAAGGGCAAAGACGATCTCATCCGCGCGCGGCCCGTCGGGCAGGCCCACCTCGATCCCGTCGAAATGGCTGCGGACATAGGCCGCGTTGATATGGCCCAGCGGCACGTCCAGCCTGCTGCCCACGCCGCCGCGCTTCATGCAGGAGGGCACGATGGCATTGGACTGCCCCAGCAGCCCGCGCATCGCATAGCCCCCCGGCACATGCCAGAGTGCCGCATGCTCCAGCTCGCCGTTTTCGCCGACGATGGCCCCCTTGCCATAGCCGTCGATGCCCTCCTTGCTGCCAAGTGCGGCGACCAGGCGTTCGCTCATCTCCGCGCCCAATGGCTTCAGGTCCTCCATGGCCGGTTGCAGATCCGCTTCATAGCGCCCGGCAAAGGGGTTCTTCACACAGGCAATGATCGCCCCCAGCTTGCGCGGGACCTCGGGCAGTGGGCCGCCGTCGTGATGGACCTCTTCCAGAATCAGTTGCATCTTGCGGATGGGAAAGTCAGACATTTGGGATGGCTCCTTGAGTATGGGTGGCATGGACGGTCCGGCCCGCAAGGCCCAGCACCGCCTGATCAATCAATCCGCGCCGGCAAAGGCTGTTGGCCAGGGCCTGCCCACGGGCAAGGGCCGCGACGATTTCGGCTGCATCCAGCGCCCCGACATCGGTGGTGACAAGCCTGTCGCCAAGGTCGCTGTCGGGGCTGAGCGCACGGGCCGGGACCCGCCTGATGGCCGGGTGACCCGGCAGATCCACGGCATTGGCGATCAGTGTTGCTGCCACATCCGCGGCCGCGGCTGTCGTGGCGGCCACGGTGACCGCATCGGCAATGCCCAGCGAATGGCTGCGCCCACGCCAGCCGGAGGTCGCAAGCCCGCGCGCGGAATCCCCGGCGGTGATGTGGATCGGACCCGCAGGTCCCTCTGCGGTAACCTGATGCCCCGTTTCCAGGTGGAACGCCACGTCGCCGCCGTTGTTGACATAGATCTTGCCGGCGTGGTGTTCGGCCAGAACAGCCGCCAGGATTTCATCCGCCACCGCCCCCGCGACAGCGGCCATCGGCGTGACAAAGGTATCCTCGTAAGGTCTGACCGCCTGCACCATGCGCCGCGCGACCGGGTCGGTGACCCTTGTGCCCGCATCAACGGGTCTGCGCAGCACCGGCAGTTCCGCCACCAGCCCCGAAAGCAGGGTCTGAAACCGCGCCGTCGCCGTTGCGTAACAGGCGGTGGCATCGCCCCCGGTCACCTCTATGATCAGGTCGATGGGGCCATGGTTCAGGTGCAGCCGCCGCCCGTCCGGCAGGATATGCGCCTGGGGTTCCGCGCTCACGCGCCATCCCCCAGTACCCGCGATGCGCGTCCGTATTCGCCGCCCCGTGCCAGCACGTCCTTCAGGTCGCGCACCTGGGTGCCGTGCCCGCCAAGCGCCTCGTAATCGGCGCGACGCACGGTGAATTCCAGCGGCGCCACCAGCGCCGGGGTCGGCACATAGCCGAAGGCCCCCGCAGGTACCTGGGTGACATCCACCATTACCGTGATCCCGCCCCCCGGCCAGCGATAGGTCGGCGCGCCGCCAATGGTCACGCGGGTGCGGTCCTGTTTCACCGAATTGGTCAGATGGATCGGGTTGCGCGTGACCCCCGAGCGCAGCGAGCCTCCCGCGCCCCCCATGAACAGCACGGTGCAAAGCGCAGGCTCGCAATTTTCCGCAATCAGATCGACCGAGGGTTTCAGCGCCTCGGGCATCGGCTGCGGTTCTGGTTCCAGATCGTCGTTGAGCACGTAATAGGCGGAATGCTCGCCCGTGGTCGAAACCATCAACAGGCTAAGCCCCGGCCGCGCGCCCTTGGCCGCGCGCCAGGGGCCGAGAATCTTCAGCGGGTCGTCGATATCGGTGCCGCCCCAACCCAGGCCGGGTTCGGCCACCTTGAAATAGCGCCCCGGGGTGGAGCGTCTGCCATTGATCTTGATGCCGGTCTCGGGCCAGTCGATCACCTTGCCCGCCTGATGTTCCGACACGACCCCGGTGATGTGGTCGTCCACCACCACCACCTCATCCACCAGCCCCTGCCACTGCACCGCGAACATGCCGATGGTGGCCGATCCGCATCCGACCCGCATCCGGCTTTCCTGCTGGCCGTCCACGATGGGGGCCGCACCGGCCTGCACCACCACGGTGGAACCACCGTCGATGCTCAGCTCCACCGCCTCGCCGTTGCACAGCCGCAGCAGCGTGTCGCAGGTGACGCGCCCTTCGGATTTTTCACCGCCCGTCAGGTGATCGACCCCGCCCAGCGACAACATCTGCGAGCCGTATTCGGAGGTCATCACATGGCCCACCGCCTCGCCCTTCGCGCGCACGGTGGCGGCCTCCGCCCCCAGGTGGCGGTCGGTGTCGATCTTCACCTTGACCCCGCAATAGGAAAAGATCGCCTCCGTCACCACGGTGACAAAATCCACCCCGTCAATCTCACGGCTGACAATGAAAGGGGCCGGCTTGTAATCCGGATAGGTGGTTCCCGCCCCGATGGCAGAGACAACCACATCATCGCCCGACGCCGATGTGCCGTCCCAGTCGGCGGCGAGAAAGGGTTTGACCGCGTCGCCCTTGGCAATCCGCCGGTCCAGGATGGTCAGGGGATCGCACCGGATGGTCTGCCCGTTTTCGTTTGCATAACGGTCGCAGGCCCCGGCCCGGCCTTCGGCGATGTAGCACATCACCGGGCAGGCATCGCAGCGGATTTTCTCTGGCTTGGTCATTGGCGTGACGCCTTGATCGCGGCCAGCACCCGATGGGGCAATGCCGGCACTTTGGTGATTTTCGCCCCCGAGGCATCGCGGATCGCATTCAGGATCGCGGGCGCGGTCGGGATCAGCACATGTTCGCCCAGCCCCTTGGCCCCCATCGGGCCTTCCGGGTCCGGCTTTTCGATCAGGATCGAAGTCACCGGCGGCATGTCCCCGATGGTGGGTATCAGGTAATTGTGCAGGTTCTCGGTCTGCCCCGGCAGGTATTCCTCCATCAGCGCCAGCCCAAGACCCTGGGCAATCCCGCCCTCGATCTGTCCTTCGGCGAGCAGCGGATTGATGACCCGGCCCACATCATGGGCGGCGACGATATGGCGGACCTTTGTGGTGCCAAGAGCCATGTCCACCTCGACCTCGGCCATCTGCGCCCCATAGCCGTAAAGCGCATAGGGGGTGCCCTGCCCGTCCGCATCCAGCCCGGTGGTGGGCGGATCATAGGTTTCCTCGGCAGCGATGACATATCCCTGTGCATCCGGCACCATGTCCGACAGGCCGATCTCGCGGGTTTGCCCGCCTTGTGTGACCGTCAACCGGCCATCGCGCAGGGTGATCTGCTCGGCCTCGGCCAGGTTGGTCTGGCGCAGGATCGCCGCGCGCAGGGCACGTCCTGCCGCCTCGGCCGCGCGCCCGGTGATGAAGGTCTGGCGCGAGGCAGAGGTCTTGCCACAATCAGGCGTCAGGGCGGTGTCGGGGCCGATGATATCGATGGCTGCGATGGCAATGCCGATGGCATCCGCCGCAATCTGCGTGATCACGGTATTCGACCCCTGCCCGATGTCCGTGGCCCCCTGATGCAGCTTCAACCGCCCCTCGGCGGTGATGCCGATGCGGATGGTGGACGGGTTCGGCAGGCCGGTATTGCCGCAGCCATACCAGCAGGAAGCGATGCCGATGCCGCGCTTGCGCGTGTCAGAGGCCGCGTTGAAGGCCGCAACTGCGCGCTGCGCCGCTTCCCAATGCGGTTGCAGCGCCTCCAGACATTCCACCAGCCCGACCGATTGCATCACCTGCCCGCAGGGTGACTTGTCGCCATCGCGCAGGGCATTGCGCAGGCGAAAGGCGAGCCGGTCCAAGCCGCAGGCCTGCGCCAACTCGTCATAGAGCATTTCCTGCGTGATCGCCGCCTGCGGCACGCCGAAACCGCGAAAGGCGCCGGATGTGGGGCCATGGGTATGCACCGCGCGGCTGGTGGCGCGGTAATTTGGCGTGAGATAGGGGCCGGAGGCATGGACCGGCACCCGCGTGGCGACGGTTGGCCCCCAGCTGGCATAGGCCCCGGTGTTGAAATCGCCGTGAAAGGTCATCGCCGTGATGCGGCCTTCCGCATCGGCCCCGATGCGTGCCTCCATCGTGCCGGGATGGCGTTTGGTGCTGGCCTGCATGGATTCCGTGCGGCTGAAGACCATGCGGCAGGGCTTGCCGGTTTTCAGCACCGCCAGCCCCAGCAAGGGCTGCAGCGTCACGTCCAGCTTGGAGCCGAATCCCCCCCCCGCCGCCGCCGGTATGATGCGCAGCCGGTCATGCGGCAGGCCCAGAACCCGCGCCGTGTCCTCCAGGTCCATGACCGGGGCCTGGGTGCAGGCCTGGATCACCAGCGTATCGCCCTCCAGCCAGGCTGCCCCTGCCTCGGGTTCGATATAGGCGTGTTCGACATAGGAGGTCTCGAAATGTCCGGTGACCACATGGGCCGCTTCCGCCAGCGCGGCATCCGGCGCGCCGCAGGCCACGCGGCCCCGGATCAGGGTGTTTTCGGGCCTGTCGCCATGCAGCTGCGGCGCATCGGCGGCCATGCCCTCTGCCTCCGTCAGGGTATGGGGCAGCGGCGACCAGGTGACGGGAAAGCTGTCCAGATCCAGCGGTTCGACCGCCTCAGGCGTGCCGACCACCAGCGCCACGGCCTCGCCCCTGTAGCGGGCGAATTCCTCGGCCAGTGCGGGCTGATCGGCCAGCGGCGGGATCACACCATAGCGGTTCTCGCCCCTGATATCGGCGGCGGTGATCACGCAGGCAATCCCGGGAATCTGCGCGGCCCAGCTTTGCGTATCCCCAAAGCTGAAACCGGCATGGTAATGCGGGCTGCGCACTGCGCGGACCAGAAGCGCGCCCTCGGGTGCATAATCGGCGCCAAAGATCTCTGTCCCTTCCACCTTGCGCGCCCCGTCGAGCCGGGGAATGGCGCGGCCCACGGCGGCACCAGCCTGAGGCATGTCCTGCATCTGCGCAGGCGTGGTGGCAGCCATGACAGCCGCGATGATCTTGCGGTATCCGGTGCAACGGCACAGCACCCCGGCAAGCGCATCCTCGACCTCGGCTTCGTCGGGTGTCGGCGTGTCGCGCAGCAATTCCATTGCCGCCATCATCAGGCCCGGCGTGCAGATCCCGCATTGCGCGGCCCCCTTGGCCAGAAAGGCCTGCTGAAGCTGCGCGCGCAGCACCGGTTCAGCCGTTTCCAGGGTTTCGACGCTCCGGCCATCGGCCTGTACCGCCGGGACCAGACAGGCACATTCCTGCCGCCCGTCGATCAGCACCGTGCAGGCCCCGCAATCGCCTGCGTCACAGCCGATCTTGACGCTTTTCAGGTTCAGATCCTCGCGCAGGACCTCTGACAGGCGCCGGCCCGGCGCGGTGTCAATGCGGCGGGAGGCGCCGCCGATGGTCAGGGTGATCTCTTGGCCCTTGGCCCTGTGGATGTTCATGCCGGCTCCTCCACTTGCAGTGCGGCGAGGGTGCGGCGCAGCAGTTCGGCGGCACCGGTGCTGCGATAACCGGCCGTGGCGCGCATGTCGTCCATCGGGCGCAGCGCAGCGGCGACGGCGCTGTCTGTGATCGCTGCGGGGTCCAATGGCTTGCCGATCAGCGCCGCCTCCACCCCCGGCAGACGGGTGGCGACCGGACCGCAGGATCCGACAGCCAGCGCGGCCTGCACAACCACCCCGTCCCGCAGAACAATCCGCGCTGCGGTCATGGCGATGGAGATCACAAGGTACTGCCGCGCCCCCAGTTTCAGGAAATGCCCCTGCCCGGCCAGCGCCGCCTCGGGGATCAGCACGGCAGTCACCATTTCACCCGGGCCAAGTGCGGTCTGGCGCGGCCCTGTGATGAACTCGGCCAGCGCGATGCTGCGGGTGCCCCTTGCGGATGCCACTTCGACCACCGCGTCCAGGGTCAGCAGGGGCGGCACCCCGTCAGCTGCGGGCGATGCATTGCACAGGTTGCCCGCAATCGTACCCCGGTTCTGGATCTGTTTTGCACCGACCTCGCGCGCCGCCAGTTTCAGGCCGTCGCAGGCCGGTGGCAGATCGGCGCGGATCAGATCGGACCAGGTGGTTGCCGCACCGATGCGCAGGCCCGCCCCGGCCCGGGTGACGCCGCGCAACGCGCCGATGGCAGTGATGTCGAGAATCGATCCGCCGAGCGCCTTGTGCTGGGTTGTGGGAAACAGGTCGGTACAGCCCGCCGCGATCCGGCAATCGCCCTGCGCCAGCCGGGCAAGGGCAGCTTCCAGCGTGTCGGGGCGGTGATAATGCGCGGTATCGGTCATGTCATTCCCGATTGTTGGTGTACAAGCAGATGTTGCGGGAGCCCGCGCAAACTGTCAATAATTTCCCTATGAGTGAAACAGAGATCACGGATGAAGCCTATCAGCTGTCCACACAGGTTGGATTCAACCTGCGTCGGGCGAACCAGCGGCATGTGGCAATCTTTGCCCGCCATGTGGACGGGCTGACGCCAACGCAATTCGCCGCTCTGGCGCGGCTGTTCGAACAGGGCCCCCTGTCGCAGAACCGGCTGGGCCGGGAGACCGCCATGGACAGCGCCACCATCAAGGGCGTGGTGGGGCGGTTGAAGGCAAAGGGTTTGGTGACCTCGCGGCCCGACCTGAACGATCAGCGGCTGCGGCTGGTGGATCTGACCGCCGAAGGCAAGGCACAGTTCAAACGTGCCGAAGCACAGGCGCTGGCCGCACGGGCCGAGACCATGGCCCCCCTGAGCACCGAAGAAGCGGCAATCTTCGAGGCTTTGCTGGCCAAGCTGGTCTGAGCCTGTCGATAGCCCCGTTTTCTTTGAAGAAAACGGTCCGGAGTTTTTGAAAACTCCGACTTCTGAACGCCAGCGTTTTTCCCAAATAACCGCAGGCCGCTGCCACGCCGCCAACGACGCTGCACAATCCCGTTTTCTTTGAAGAAAACGATCCGGAGTTTTTGAAAACTCCGCCTTCTGAACGCCAGCGTTTTCCCAAACAGCCGTAGGCCGCTGCCACGCCGCCAACGACGCTGCACAACCCCGTTTTCTTTGAAGAAAACGGGCCGGAGTTTTTGAAGAAAACGGGCCGGAGTTTTTGAAAACTCCGGCTTCTGAAACCCAGCGTTTTTCCCAAACAACCGCACGTCACTGCGCAGCGGATCGGCAGCCACCGCGTAACGACTATCGCCCTGCTCACCCGCGCCACAAAACAACGCTGCAAGCCACCGTTTTCTTTGAAGAAAACGGTCCGGAGTTTTTGAAAACTCCGCCTCCTACACGCCAGCGTTTTTCCCAAACAACCGCGCGTCACTTCGCAGCGGATCGGGGGCCTCCGCGTAACGACTATCGCCCGGCTCACCCGCGCCACAAAACAACGCTGCAAGCCACCGTTTTCTTTGAAGAAAACGGGCCAGAGTTTTTGAAAACTCCGCCTCCTACACGCCCACGTATTTCTCGAACAAACGACGGTCACCACGCAGAAGCCCGGTGTCCACCACCTCGCGACCATGGCCATTCTCGATAAAGGCGACGCGATCGGCGATCTGCAGCACGGCTTCGATCCGCTGTTCTACCAGAATGATCGCCACCCCCGCCTCCCGCATCTTTTCCACCGTCTCGCGGATCAGCTGGATCATCGACGGCTGCAACCCCTCCGTCGGCTCGTCCAGCAACAGCACCCGCGGCTCCAGGCACAGCGCGCGCGCCGTGGCCAGCATCTGCTGCTCACCGCCCGAGAGCGTCTCGGCCCGCTGGTCCAGCCGTTCGCGCAGACGCGGAAACATGTCCAGCACCCGTTCGCGGGTCTCTGCCCCCTTGCCCCGTGTCATGAGCCCGATCTGGATGTTCTCGGCCACCGTCATCTCGGTGAACAGCCGCCTGCCCTGCGGGATATATCCGATGCCCTGGCGCGGCACCTCATGGGCGGGCAGCGTGCTGACCGGCGTGCCGTCCAGGCTGATCTGCCCGCCGCTCAGCGGCAACAGGCCCATGATCGCCTTCATCGCCGTGGATTTTCCCGCACCGTTGCGCCCCATCAGGCACAGCACCTCACCGGCGCGGACCTCAAGGCTGAAATCGAACAGCACCTGGATCGGGCCGTATCCGGTGGATATCTGGTCGAGTTTCAGCATCATCCGGTCCCCAGATAGGCATCTTGCACCGCGCGGTTGGCGTGGATCTCCGCCGGTGTGCCGGAGGCCAGGATGCTGCCCATGTCCAGCACCGTGATACGGTCGGCCAGGGCCATCACCACGTTCATGTTATGCTCGATCAGCAGGATGGTGGTTTCCCCGGCAAGTTCACGGATCAGGGCGTTGAACCCCTCGATCTCGCTTTCGGCCAGGCCCTGGGTGGGTTCGTCCAGGATCAGCAGCCGGGGTTTCTGCGCCACGCCCATGGCGATTTCCAGCAGGCGCTGGTGGCCATAGGCCAGATCGCCGGTCATCTGGTCGGCACGGTCGGCCAGCCCGACCCGGTCCAGTGCGGCCAGCGCCGCCCCCCGGTCCCGGCTGCGCAGCGCCAGCGCCAGGTTGTCGGCAAGCGAAAGCCGCGCATAGACCGCAGTGATCTGGAAGGTATAGGCCATGCCGCGCCGGATCCGCGCATGGGCGGGCAGCGGAGTGACATTCTGCCCGTCGAACCAGACCTCGCCCGAACTGGCCGGAATACGGCCCGAAATCATGCCGACAAAGGTGCTCTTGCCAGCGCCATTCGGCCCGATCAGCGCATGCACCTCACCTTTCGGCAGGGCGAAATCCACCCCATCCACCGCTGTCAGCCCGCCATAGACCCGTGTCAGCCCCTTTGTCTCAAGCAGGATCATGGCAGCCACGCCACCCAGCGTTTGCGGATCTCGCCCACCAGGCCGGCCCGCGCAAACAGCGTCAGCAGCACCAGCACCACACCTGCAATCAGCATATAGGCATTGGTCAGCCCGCTGGAATAATCAATCAGGTAGAACATGAAGAGCGTGCCGACCAGCGGCCCGATGGTGGTGCCCGCCCCGCCCAGCAGCACCCAGAGCAGCGGAAAGATCGAATATTGCACCGAGGTGAAGGTCGCCCCGACATAGCCGAAAAGCACCGCATATCCCGCCCCGGCAGCGCCGGAGATGGTGCCGGAGATGATCACCGCCGCCAGCTTGTGCCGGAACACGTCATAACCCAGCATCCGGGTGCGTTCCTCGTTCTCGCGCACGCCGATCAGCACGCTGCCAAAGCTCACCTGCATCATCCGCGCGGTGATCAGCAAGGCGGCGGAAAACAGCAGCAGCGCGGCGAGGTAGCGCGTGGTCGGCGCTGTCAGGTCCAGCCCCGCGATCTGGCGGGCCGATTGCGCGATGACAAAGCCTTCGTCGCCACGCGTCCAGGCCCCGAAATAAAGCACTGTCAGATAGCCCGCCTGCGCGAACATCAGTGTCACGATCATGAAGGCAACCCCGATGGTGCGCAGTGCCAGCAGCGCCACCACAGCCGACAACGCTGCTGCACAGATCAGCGCAACCGCAAAGGCCGGGATCACCCCCAGCCCGCCGTATTGCATCGCCAGCCCCAGCCCGTACATGCCCGCGCCAAAGAACATCGCATGACCAAGGCTCAAGAGCCCGGTATAGCCGAACAGCACGTTATAGCCGATGGCATAGGTCGCCAGCACCATGATCCGCGCGAGGTTGCCCTGGTGATAGCTGGGCAGCACGAAGGCCAGCACAAACAGCAGCGCGATAAGGCCAAGGTGAAGGAATGTGGATCGGGTGCCGATGCTCATGCCGGTTTCTTTCCGAACAGGCCCTGCGGGCGGAACACCAGCACCAGCGCCACCAGCAAGGTGGCGATGATCTTGGACAATGTCGGGCTGAGAAAGACGGAGATGATGCCGTCGGACATGCCGATCAGCACCGCCGCCAGGACAGTCCCGCGAATGGAACCCAGCCCGCCGATGATCACCACGATGAAACTCAGCAGCAGCGGGTCGTGGCCCATCAGGTAATGCGCCTGCTGGATCGGGACGATCAGCACGGCAGCCAGTGCCGCCAGCCCCGCGCCAAGGCCAAAGACGATGGAATAGACCCGCGAGACCGGGATGCCGAAGGCCAGCGCGGTTTCGCGGTCAAGCTGCGTGGCGCGCATGATCAGCCCCGCCTTGCTGCGGGTCATGATCAGCCAGAAGGCCAGCAGGATCACGATGGCGGCCCCGATCACGAACAATTTGTAGCTGTTGGTGCTCAGCCCCCAGGGATAGAACATGGCAAAGCCGTTCTCGCCCCATTCGAACCAGGGCAGCGCGATGCGGTGGCTGAAGGGCGGCTCGACGGGCCGCGCCTCGGGGCCATAGGTCATCAGCGCGGTCTGTTGCAGGATGTAAAGCACCCCGATGGTGCCGACGATGGTTGCTTCGGGGTCGTATTTCACCGGCTTCAGGATCAGACGGTCCACCAGCACCGCCACCAGCCCCGCGATCAGCGGCGCCAGCGCCAGGGCGGCGACAAAGCCAACCGCCGGGTGTCCGCCGATGGAGGTGGCCACAAACCAGGCGCTCACCGCGCCCAGCATGAAGAATTCGCCATGCGCCACGTTGACCACGCGCATCACGCCGAACACGAGGCTGAGGCCAAGCGCCGTAAGTGCCAGCACCGCAGCGCCAACGGCGCCTTCCAGCACGGCAAGAAGAAGGTGAGGTCCGAAATCCATATGTCAGATGATATGCGCCGGGGTCCGAAACCCCGGCGCGGGCTCCTCAGAAGGACATCGAGGTGTAATCGACTTCATCGGGATAGAGCGTATCCTCGATGGAGGTCGTATGCACCTTGACCAGTTTGCCCTCTTCGACTTTCGAGATGTATTGCACGCCGAAAACCTGGTGCGTCTTGCCGTTGAAGCGTTTCGGCCCCTGCGGGTGCGCATCGCTTTGCGGCATGTCGGTCATCGCCTCGACTGCCTCGATCAGCTTGGCGCGGTCTTCGGGGCCCTGGTAACCGGCGGCCTCCATCCCGGCCTTGATGACGTGCAGGGTTTCCCAGCAGCCGAACATATGGGCGTAGGTCGAGACATCCTTGGGGTCCGACACGGACGCGCCGTTGGCATCCACGCCCACCGCCTCGCGGAACATCTTGTCGTGGCTGGTCTGGTCTTCCTGCGCGTAGCGCGGGTTGCCCTCCCAGAAATAGGTGCCTTCGAGGAATTCCAGCCCCGGCGACGCCAGATCAACCGCTTCGAGCGAGTCGATGAAGCCAAAGATCTCGGGCCGCGAGGGGCCAAAGAATTCGCCCAGCTCCTTGACGAAGGTCAGAACGGCAGGGCCGACCATCACGTGATAGATCACTTCGGTATCGCGCGGGATCTTGGGGAAGTATTTGGTAAAGGAGGTCTCGGTCGGCGGGATCGCGATCATCTCCAGCACCTCGCCGCCCTGCTCCTTGATCGCCGCCGAGAAATAGTCGCGGTGGTCATGGCCAAAGGCAAAGTCGGGATAGATCATCGTGACCTTCTTGCCCAGATTCTCCGACACGTAGGGCGCCATCGCCTGGACCTGGCTTTTCACGTCGGTGATGCCGGGTTGCAGGGTATAGCGGTTCAACATGCCGCTGGCGACGTGATGCCCTTCGGAAACCACGAAATAGGGCAGTTTCAGCTCGCCCGCGGCCGGGGCGGAGCCGATCACCACATGGCTGAACAGCGTGCCGAAGGCCACGTCGCAGCCCGACTGGTTCGCGAATTTCTCCAGCACTTCCGCGCCGCGCTTGGGGTCTGTGCCGTCATCCTCGGCCACGATCTCCACCGGCCGGCCATTGATGCCGCCCGCGTCGTTGATCATCTTGACGGCGGCCTCGGTGGTGCGCCCGTACCAGCGGCCATAGGCGGCGCCGATGCCGGTTGAATGCTGCTGAAAGCCGATCTTGATCGGTGCGCTAGATTGCGCGCTGGCAAAGCGGGCGGCCAGCGGGGCGGCGGCCAGAAGCCCGCCAGCGGCAGCACCCTTCAGTACGCTACGGCGATTTGTCATCAGTTTAGGTGTCATTCCAACTCTCCCTGTTGGGCGGGACCATTTTCGGTTTCCCGTTTGTCCCTGAATGTTGTTTGCATACATGCAATTTGTCCAGAATTTTCTGAACATCGCATTCCGGTAAGGCGATTCATGCCCCTTTTGGCGCGGCCAGCAACCACAAACCGAGCATTGTGTAGGCAATCATGAAGATCGAGAGCGGCAGCGTGGCCACGGCGGCGCGTGGCCCCTCGCCGAACAGCCGCAGCGCGATGCGATGCGACAGCAGGACCGACCAGACATGCCCCAGCACCACCAGCCCCGCCTGCGTCACCCAGATCACCCGCACGCTGTCGATGCTGTTGAAGAACCCGGTGGTCACCCGGAACGGCTGGATGCCCAGCCAGTCCGCCCCGCGCGCAAAGGGATCGCTGAGCGCCGCGATGGCATATTGGATCTGGACCAGAAAGGAGGTGAGGTAATGGGCAATGTGATAGACCAGCGCAATCGGCAACAGGCTGAGGGCGAGCCAGCCGAAGGCCTGTGCATAACGTACCTCTGCCCGGGCAAGGCGCAGGCCCAGGCAGACCGCCAGGGCAAAGACGCCCAGAAGTGCTGCAAATGCCAACGCCAGCCCGGTCAGCGTCTGCACCACCACGGCGGAGCGCCCGGGAAATTCCAGCGGGTTCACACCGATCCGGCCAAGCCACCAGAATGTCCCGTTCAACCCGTCGAAACTGCCCACGGCCAACAGGGTCAGGGCGAAAATCCCGGCGGCCGGAGCGGGCCTGTCCGCCAGCAGCCGCCAGCCCGGCCCGCCCAGCTCGGCACGCCCCGAAAGACGCAGGGGCGCGAGGCTGGCATAGGCCGCAAAGACCGCATGCCCCAGCTCCGCATGCGCTAGCCAGCGCCGCCCGCACAGGATCATGCCCGCAAAGGTCACCAGCCAGTAGATCGCAACAAAACGCGCCAGCCGCGCCGGATCGTCGGGTGCGATATCCGCCAGCAAGAAGGCGGCAAAACCCAGCAGCAACGCCACGGCGGGCCAGCGGCCCAGCCCCGCAGGCAGCCCCAAGACAGGCCGAAGCGGCCCCAGCAGCTGGTAAAGCCCGGTCCAGGGGTTGATCCAGCGCCAGAGGTTGCCCAGAACACCCGACAGGCTGACCGCTGCCACCCAGCCCAGGGTCCAGAAGCTGAGCGGCATCAGGTTCGACAGCGGGTCGCGCGGCCCGGTGAAGCCAAGATAGAGCACAAAAAACAGGCAGATCAGCGAAACAAGGCTGCTTATTTGCTGCGCGCGCTCAAAGTGTCGCGGTACAAGCGGGCGGTGCGCAAAGAGCCCCCTGACCGCACCGCCGGGCAGCGCAAACAATGCCAGCACCGTCAGAGCCACCGCCGCCACACCTGCCGCCGTGTAAACTTTGGTCGGCAGCAGCAGGACAAATCCCTGCTCCGACACATGCGCCTGCGCCGCAGCGGGCAGCAAGGCGCCCAGCTTGACGCCTATGACGATCTCACGCAGTCTCATGGCGGCACTCTGGCGACGGGAAACGGGATTTGAAAGCGGCTTTTGTTCTTGTGGCCCTTGCGGCGCTGTCGCTTGCGGTCTGGCTGGCAGGCTTTGGCGGTGCCGCCTCCCGGTTGCTGATCGAGAATGCGGTGGCCCAGCCGATGAACGACAGCCACCTTGGCGCTTTCCTGAGCATCGACAACCAGGGCGCGCCCGACCGGCTGCTGTCGGTGTCCAGCCCGGTGGCGGCGGCGACGCTTTACAGCCCGGCCAGCGCGGAGGGGCTGCCGGTGCCCAGCGGACATTCCGCCCTGGCGCTGGATGCGGCCCATATCAGCATCCGCCAACCCGAACCCCCCTTTGCCCATGGCGCCCTGGTGCCGCTGGTCCTGAGCTTTGCCAATGCGGGGGACGTGACCGTCAAGGCGCGCATGTCGGACCCGGCACAGGCCGGGGCCGCGGGCGAAGTGGGCCTTTTCGGCATGGGAGACATCTGCATCGTGGGGGACGGCGAACCGGCGCCGGAGATCGCGATCGAGGCCACGCCCGAAGGCGATGGCTGGCAGGTGCGGATCACGGCAAGCGACTTCACCTTTTCCGAGGATCTGATGGGGCTTTACCATGTGCCCGGCACCGGACATGGCCATATCTATGTGGGCGGGATGAAGCTGGGGCGACTCTTTGCGCCCGAATACCACATCGGCCCCCTGCCCCCGGGGTCCCACGAAATCCGGGTGACGCTGAACACCAATGACCACCGCGCCTATGTGGTCGGCGACAGCCCCGTCACCGCCAGCACCATCATAACGGTTGACTAAACGCGGCGCTTCGCGATTTTATTGGTACACAAGTGAGTTTGGCGAAAGGCACCGGCGTGGAACACTCCGAAACAAGGGGCAGCATCATTGGTGTGGATGTCGGCGGCACCTTTACCGACCTGGTGATGGTGGACAGCGCAAGCGGCACCATGCGCATTGCCAAGACACCGACAACCCTTGATAATCAGGCCTTTGGCGTGCTGGCGGCACTGGAACAGGCCGAAGTCGATCTGGGCGAGGTCGGCTTGATCGTGCATGGCACCACCACCACCACCAACGCGGTGCTGGAACGCAAACTGTCGCGCACCGGGCTGATCACCACCGCCGGATTCCGCGATGTGCTGGAACTGGGACGGCGCACGCGCCCGCAGGCCTATGGGATGAAAGGGCAGTTCACGCCGATCATCCCCCGCGACCTGCGGCTGGAAGTGCCCGAACGGATGGACGCCCAGGGCAATGTGCTGATCCCGCTGGACGAGGACGCTTTGCGCGCCGCGATCAGGCAGCTGATCGACACGGGCTGCGAGGCGCTGGTGATCCATTTCCTGCATGCCTATGCAAATCCGGCGCATGAGCTGCGCGCAGCAGAAATCGCGGCGGAGACATGGCCCAACAGCTACATCACCACCGGCCACAGCCTGCTGTCGGAAAGCCGCGAGTTTGAACGCGGTGTGACGGCGGCGGTCAATGCTTCTGTGCAGCCGCTGCTGGAGCGCTACGTCGCGCGGCTGCGCGATGAGCTGGCGGCCAAGGGCTATCGCGGCGATGTTCTGGTGATGAACGGCAATGGCGGCATGGTGTCCTCGCGCCTTGTCGCGCGCGAGGCCGCCAAGACGGTGATGTCCGGCCCCGCCTCTGGCGTGATGGCCGCCGCCTATACCGGCAGGCGCGCGTCGGAGCCGAACCTGCTGACCTATGACATGGGTGGCACCAGCACCGATGTGGCGCTGATCCGCGACGGCACGCCGCCTGTCTCGAACGAGATCGAGGTGGAATATGCCATGCCGATCCATGTGCCCATGGTCGACGTGCGCACCGTGGGGGCCGGTGGCGGCTCCATCGCGCGGGTCAATGCGGCGGGGCTGCTTGAGGTCGGACCGGAAAGCGCCGGGGCCGATCCGGGGCCGATCTGCTATGGCAAGGGCGGCACGCGGCCCACGATTTCGGATGCCAACATGCTGCTGGGCCGCTTGAATACCGCCAAGCTGAACGCGGTGGCGGGCGGCGTCGGGATGGCGGAGCTTGCCGCGGCCTTTGCCCGCGAACTCGGTGCGCCGCTGGGGGTTGATGCCCGCGGCGCGGCGGATGCGGTCATTCGCATGGCCAATGCCAAGATGGCGGGGGCAATCCGCATGGTGTCGCTGTCGCTGGGGGCGGACCCGCGCGACTTTGCCCTGTTTGCCTTTGGCGGCGCGGGGCCGTTGCATGCCGCCGCTCTTGCGCGCGAGCTGGGCGTGCCCCGCGTGCTGGTGCCAGCCCGCCCCGGCATCACCAATGCGCTGGGCTGTGCCGTGGCCGACCTGCGCCACGACTTTGTGCAGACCCTGAACCAGCCGCTGGACGATCTGGACATTCCCGCGCTGCACGCCGCATTCGCCGGGCAACTGGCCGAAGGTCAGGCGGCATTGGCGCGTGAAAATGTCACCGTCACCCGTGTCGAACACCATTTCAGCGCCGACATGCAGTTCCTGGGTCAAAGCCATGTGGTGCGTGTCCCGCTGGCGGATGCAACACCCACGGCAGAAACCCTGCGCAGCCGCTTCAATGAGGTCTACTGGCAGCGCTTCAAGGTGGCGCTGCCGGAGATCCGCGCGCGCATCGTCAATGTGAATTGTTCGGTCATCGGGGTCTGCGCACCGGTGGACCTGTCGCGGCTGATCGACGCTGCGGGCAGGCAGGCCCATGCCACGCCCACCGGCCACCGCAGCGTCTATTTCGATGGCAACCCCCATGACACGCCGATCTACTGGCGCGATCACCTGCCGGCAGATGTGACCCTGGATGGCCCCGCGATCATCGAACAGCTTGATTGCACCACCCTGATCCCGCCCGGTGACCGGGTCACCGGCGGTGTCGACGGCAACCTGATGATCCATATCGGAGCGGCGGAATGAGCAATATCGACCCCATCACCCTTTCGGTCATTCAGGCGGGCCTGCAACAGGTTTGCGACGAGATGGACCTGAGCTTCTCCCGCGCTGCCTTCTCTCCCGTGATCGCAGAGGCGAACGACCGCTCCGACGGCATCTATGCCGCCGAGGATGGCGCGCTGATTGCGCAGGGCGCGGGCGGCTTGCCGGTCTTTGTTGGCACCATGCAATATTCCACCCGTACCCTGATCGAGATGATTGCGGCGGGCACCGCCCCTGCCCCGCAGCCCGACGACATCTATATCGTCAATGACCCCTACCTTGGCGGCACGCATCTGATGGATGTGCGCTTTGCCCGGCCTTTTTATCGCAATGGTGAAATCTTCTGCTGGCTCAGCAACACGGGGCATTGGCCCGACACGGGCGGTGCCGTGCCGGGCGGCTTTTCGGCTTCTGCCACATCCGTGGAACAGGAAGGGCTGCGCCTGCCGCCGGTGCGCCTGTTCAAACAGGGTGTGCTGGACCCGGAAATCTACGCGATCATCTGCTCCAACATCCGGGTGGCCGACCAGCGCATCGGCGACGTCAAGGCGCAGGCCGCCGCGCTGATGGTGGGAGAGGAACGGCTGAACGCGCTGCTGGACCGCTACGGCGACGATGTGGTGCGCGCGGCAATCGCGGAGCTTCGCAAGCGGGCCGAAGCCCAGATGCGCAGCCTGATCGACGAGATCCCGGATGGAGAATATACCTCCACCGCCTGGATCGACAGTGACGGGGTGGTGAACGAACCGCTGGCGATCCGGCTGAAGGTGACCAAGACGCCCGGCCATCTGACGTTCGACTTCGCGGGCAGCAGCCCGCCCTGCATGGGGCCGATGAATTCGGTGCTGGCGACCACCTTGTCCTCCGTCTACCTCGCGATGCGCCACATCTTTCCGCAGGTGCCGATCAGCGCGGGCGCTTTCGAACCGCTGGAGGTGATCCGCCCCAGGAGCACCTTCCTCGATGCGCAATACCCCCGCCCGGTCTCGGGCTGTGCCGCGGAAGTCAGCCAGCGCATCGCCGAAGCCGTCTTTGCGGCCCTGGTCGAGGCGCTGCCGCACCGCGTCACAGCAGCGCCCGCTGGCACCAGCGGCAACTTTGCCCTGGGCGGGCATGACCCGCTGACCGGGCGCGATTTCGTGATGTACCAGCTTTCGGGCGGCGGCTATGGCGGCAATGCGGATCATGACGGTATCGCCAACGGCTGTTCCACCATCGGCATTTCCAAGGCCCCCCCGGTCGAGATCATGGAGCAGAATTTTCCGGTGCTCTACCACCGCTATGCCCTGCGCGAAGGATCAGGCGGAGCGGGGCGGCATCGCGGCGGTCTGGGGCTGGATTACGAGTTGGAACTCAGGCGCGGCGACGCGCGGGCGAGTTTCGTGATGGACCATGGACGCTTTGGCCCGCAAGGCGCGCTGGGCGGTGCAGATGGCGCGGTGAACGAGGTCGAAGTCTGGCGCGACGGTCACCGCTACATCCCCGAACACCTGTCCAAGGAACAGGATATCGCGCTGAAAGCGGGTGACCGGGTGCGGGTGAAAACCCCGGGCGGCGGCGGCTTTGGCCCCGCGTCCGAACGTGACCCCGCCCTGAGCGAAGAAGATGCGCGGCTGGGCCGGAGCTGACGCCCCGTCAGACCGAATAGCTGGGCAGCAGCTGGAAGGCATCGCGCAGCGCGTCGCCCCAGCCGGTGGAGATGGATTGATAGACCGGATCATCCTTGCCCACGCGCTTTTGCCGCGATGTGTCGAAGGAATCGGTCTCGTATACCATCAGGTCGAAGGGCAGCCCCACCGACAGGTTCGATTTCACCGTCGAATCAAATGAAACCAGCAACAGCTTGATCGCCTCTTCAAAGCTCATGTTCCGGTCATAGGCCCGCACGAGGATCGGCTTGCCGTATTTCGTCTCTCCGATCTGGAAGAACGGCGTATCGTCGGTGATCTCGATGAAATTGCCCTGGGGGTAGACCAGGAACACGGTCGGCGGCCCCTCCCCGATCTGGCCACCCACGATGACCGAGGCGGCAAACTGGTCGTCGGAGGTCTGCCCGGTGGGTGAGCTGTCCACGATCACTTCCTTGAGGGTCGCCCCCACCAGCCGCGCCACCTGAAACATCGTGGGCTGGCGCAGGATGCTCGGGTCGCGGTCCTCGGGCGACTTGGAGCGTTCCTCCAGCAGGCTGATCATCGCCTGGGTGGTGGCCAGGTTGCCTGCGGTCATGATCGTGATGGCCCGTTCGCCCGGCGTGGACCAGGTGAACATCTTTTTGCTGGTTGCAAAATTATCGACACCCGCGCTGGTGCGGGTATCCGACATGAAGACCAGACCTTTGTTGATCCGCATCCCGATGCAATACGTCATCCGATTTTCCGATTACGAGGTTCAGCCCAGAATTACTGCTGCACCTGCAAAGATACAATCAATTCTTCCTCTGCCGACCCCAGCCGCAGCCCTTCGATCGGCGAGGCGTCGCGTGCGTCGCGCCCGATGGCGATGCGCACATAGCGTTCGTCCGGCGAATAGCCGTTGGAGATGTCGAAACCGACCCAGCCCAGCCCGTCCACATGCGCCTCTGCCCAGGCGTGGGTGGCATCCTGATCCACCCGGTCGTTCATCATCAGGTAGCCGCTGACATAGCGCGCCGGGATGCCCGCAACCCGCGCGGCAGAGATGAAGATCTGCGCATGGTCCTGACAGACCCCGCCGCCACCGCCGGTCAGCGCCTCTTCGGCCGTGGTGTGGCTGTGGGTGTTGCCCAGCACATATGGCACCCGTTCCAGGATCGCGGCGGACAGCCCGTGCAACCCGTCCAGCGGATTGTCATAGCCCTTCAATATGCCAGAGATATCGCGGATTTCAGGGCCCGGTTCCGTCGAAAGGGTCGGCTCCCTGAAGTGCCACAGCGGCGCGCGGGTATAGATCTGGCCCAGCACGCCACTGGCGTTTTTGGTCTCCACCGTGCCGGAGGCCATAATCGACAGCGCCTGCCCGCCGGGGTCGAGGCTGACCAGATCGACATGGTTTCCGTAGTGGTCAAGATACTGGTTCTCGACCTTGCCGCCCTTGACCACGATGTTCCAGTCAATGACCTCCTGCACCGCAGAGGAAAGCGGACGCAGGCGCACCTTTTGCAGCGCGTAGCTGACCGGCGCGGTGTAAAGATACTCGGTGGTATGGCTGATCTGGATCTGCATCTATCCGTTGAACCTGTAATCCTGCTCGATCTGCCAGGCAAGCCGGGCCGTGTCGTCAATCACCGTTTCGACGAATTCGTGCAAACCTTCGTCAAAGATCGACCCGATGTCACGGCCCTTGAGACGCGCCAGCAGTTCCTCGGCCAGGTCGTTGGACGGTTTGCGCATCTGGTATTCCTCTGCCAGCAGGCCCAGGTTCGCGGCGATCTGGTTGGCACAGAAATTCAATGACCTGGGCATCCGGGAATCGAGGATCAGGAAATTCGCGATGGCGGGGGCTGTAAAGTCGTCTTCCACCGCCCAGCGGAAGGACCGGTGCGCCGAAACGGAGCGCAAGACGGTTTCCCATTGCACATTGTCCAGCCGGCTGCCGACAAAGGACGGCGACGGCAGCAATGAATAATATTTCACGTCGATGATGCGCGCGGTGCTGTCCATCCGTTCGATTGCAATGCCAAGACTGCAGAAGTCATAGATGTCATTGCGCAGCATTGTCCCATGCAGTGCGCCGCGCACCAGCGCCGCCTGCTGCCGGATCACGGAGAGCACCCGGGGCACCTCGGTTTCCGGCACGGGGTTCTTCAACAGCTCGGAAAACATCATCCAGGTGTCGTTGACCGCATACCAGACCTCGGTGGTCAGCGCGGTGCGTGTCAGCCGCGCATTGTCGCGGGCGGCCTTGATGATCGACAGGACCGAACTGGGGTTATGCGCCTCGCGCAGCAGGAAATTGATCACCTGGCTGCTGTCATAACCTTCATGATGTGCCTCGTAGGTGTCCTGACTGGCCGAGGTGACGATCACCGATTTCCATTCGGCCTCCGCGTCGTTGGAACGGGTCAGCGCAATGCGGAACCCCGCCTCCACCAGTCTGGCGATGTTTTCGGCCCGCTCAAGGTAACGAAACATCCAGTACAATCCACCCGCAGTCTTTCCCAGCATATCAGTCGTCCAGAACCCAGGTGTCTTTGGTGCCGCCGCCCTGGCTGGAGTTCACCACCAACGACCCCGCCTGCAGCGCGACCCGTGTCAGGCCGCCCGGCGTGATGTTGATCCCCTTGGGCGAGACCAGCGCAAAGGGGCGCAGGTCCACGTGGCGCGGGGCCAGACCGCTTTCGGTAAAGATCGGCACGGTGGAGAGCGCCAGTGTCGGCTGCGCGATATAATTGTTTGGCCGCGCACGCAGCTTTTCGGCAAAATCGGCGATTTCCTTTTTGCTGGCGGCAGGCCCCACCAGCATCCCGTAGCCGCCCGAACCATGGACCTCCTTCACTACCAGATCGGCAAGGTTGTCCAGAACGTAGTTCAGGCTGTCGGGTTCCGAGCAGCGGTGCGTTTCCACGTTCTTCAGGATCGCCCGTTCACCGGTGTAGAATTCAACGATGTCAGGCATGTAGCTGTATATCGCCTTGTCATCCGCAACGCCGGTGCCGGGCGCATTGGCAATTGTGATATTGCCCGCACGGTAGACATCCATGATCCCCGGCACACCCAGCATGGAACTGGGGTTGAAGGTCAGCGGATCGAGGAATGCGTCATCGACCCGGCGGTAGAGCACGTCGATCACCTTGTATCCCTGGGTGGTGCGCATGGTGATATGGCCATCCACAACCCGCAGGTCGTGCCCTTCCACCAGTTCCACGCCCATCTGATCGGCAAGGAAACTATGCTCGTAATAGGCGGAGTTGAAGATTCCCGGCGTCAGCACCGCCACGCAGGGCCGGCCGGTGCAGGAAGCCGGGGCCGTTGCCTCAAGCGCGCGGCGCAGGTTCTTGGGATAGTCGCTGACCGGCTGCACGCGGATCGTGCTGAAGAGTTCCGGGAACATCTGCAACATGGTCTCGCGGTTTTCCAGCATGTAGCTGACCCCGGAAGGCGTGCGCGCATTGTCCTCCAGGACAAAGAAATCGTCCTCCCCGGTGCGCACCACGTCGGTGCCGACGATATGGGTGTAGACGCCGCCCGGCGGGGTAAAATCGATCATCTGCGGCAGGAAGGCGTCGTTGCGCGCAATCAGCTCCGTCGGGATGATCCCTGCGCGCAGGATTTCCTGGCGGTTGTAGATGTCATGCAGAAAGGCATTCAGCGCCGCCACCCGCTGTTCGATCCCGCGCGACAGCTTGGTCCACTCCCGGCTCGACAGGATGCGGGGGATCAGATCGAAGGGGATCAGACGTTCCTCGGCATCCGTCTGACCATAGACGTTGAAGGTGATTCCCGTCCGGCGAAAAAACGCCTCGGCCTCGGCCGCCTTTTGCGCAAGGCGCTGGTTGTCCTGGGCCGCAAACCACGCATCGTAATAATCATATGGGGCACGCGCACCGGCGTCTGAAAGCATTTCATCGAAGGGAAAGACTTTTGATTTCATGGGTAAAACATATGACAAACCGGTCACCTGGCAATCTTGCACATGGATTCCGAACGGCTGCTTTGCACAAAACATCGTCGCAGGCGGCAATATGCTCAAAAACAAGGCACATGCGCGCGGTGCCGCACCTGATGCCCCGG
This sequence comes from Sulfitobacter sp. G21635-S1, assembly GCF_027213915.1. Taxonomy (NCBI): domain Bacteria; kingdom Pseudomonadati; phylum Pseudomonadota; class Alphaproteobacteria; order Rhodobacterales; family Roseobacteraceae; genus Sulfitobacter; species Sulfitobacter sp. G21635-S1. Next base: position 334,370 of record NZ_JAPWGV010000003.1, on the reverse strand, counting down.
CTCACGCAGGCGTCGAAGCCGCCCGGGACCGACCGGCGCGCTGCCCCCGGCAGTTTTCCGGTTGCGCCCACCGCCCTGTCGGACAACCCTTGGGCCGGGGCGGCATGCAGCGCCTCAGCACCCGAACCCGCGGTCAGACAGGCATTCGATGACAAAGCTCCTTGTGGTCTATCATTCAAAAACCGGCGGCAGCAGGCAGATGGCCGAAGCGGCGGCAGAGGCGGCGCAGGCCGAGACGCCCACCACCCTGCTGACCGCCGCCGAAGCAGGCCCGGAGGATCTGCTGGCCGCTGCCGGTTACATCTTCTGCGGCCCGGAGAATCTCGCGGCGATTGCAGGTGTGATGAAGGATTTCTTTGACCGCTGCTATTACCCGGTGCTGGGCCGGATCGAGGGCCGCCCCTATGCGCAGATGATCTGTGCCGGATCAGACGGGGAGAACGCCAAGCGCCAGACCGCCCGCATCGCCCAGGGCTGGCGCCTGAAAGAGGTTCAAGCGCCGATCATCATCTGCATCAATGCCCAGACGCCCGAGGAAATCCTGGCGGAAAAGACAATACCGGAAAAGGACCTTGCCCTGTGCCGCGACCTTGGCGCGGCGATGGGTGCGGGGCTGAACATGGGCATGTTCTGACGCAGCCCGGCACCACGATGGCACCACCGGCCTCGGGCACCTTACTGGTTGATCTCCGGTTCCACGAGCTTTGCCAGCTTCCGCAGGCTGTCCTGCCAGCCCAGATAGCAGGCTTCGAGCGGGATCACCTCCGGAACGCCGTCCTGCACAACTTTCATTTCCGTGCCGACAGAGACAGCCTTCAGGTCGACGGTGATCGACATCTCGCCGGGCAGGTTTGGATCGTCGAACCGGTCGCTGTAGACCAGCCGCGGACCCGGAACCAGTTCCTTGTATACGCCGCCGAATGAGTGGCTGTCACCGGTCGTGAAATTGCGGAACGACATGCGATGCGTCCCGCCGACCTCGGGCGTCAGTTCGTGGACCGTGCAGAGAAACCCATAGGGTGGCAGCCAGCTGGCCACGGCGTCGGGTTCCAGAAAGGCCCGATAGACCTTTTCGGGTTTGGCGGCGATGACGCGGTGCAGACGGACCGTGTTGGGCATGACGATATCCTTTTCTTGCTCATCTTGTTTGAAGATTCTTGCTCGCCTTATTTTACGGACATCCTGCCATCCCATCGCTCGAAAACGTATGGAATTCTTGTCACGCTGCGATCTGCGCGGCAGTCCGCTGTCATTCGGCAAGTGCCGCCAGATAGGCTTCGGTCAATTCCGCGATCACCGAGCGCGCCGGCGGTGCCGCGCCAAGATGCAGGCTCCGCAATTCCGCCATGAACGCCTCCCACATCTCGGGACCGCCCTCTTCCAGAAGCTGCGCGCGGATCGACAATTCCCGCGTGACCGGCGTAAAGCGCCGGCCCCATGCGCCCATCTGCGCAAGCAGCGGCACCAGCTGGATCGCGGGTTCCGTCAGGCTGTAGACCGTCTTTTGCTTGTGCGACGGGTCCGGACTGGTGGAGAGCAGACCCGATTCAGTCAGCTTCTTCAGCCGGTCCGCCAGGATGTTCGAGGCGATGCCTTCCTCGGAATTGTTGAGCAGGTCGCGATAGTGCCGGCGGTTGCCGAACATGATGTCGCGGATGACAATCAGGCTCCAGCGGTCGCCCAGCGTTTCAAGCGTCAGGTTGATCGGGCAACCGGAGCGGATAGGTTTGTCCATGTGGGGCCTCCGTAAACTGCTTGCAATATACATACGGTTCTGGTAGTTCACAACTGCTTGCAAAACACATACAGTTTGGGAGGTAACCATGACCAAGGTAATCGTTTCCGGTTTTTCGATTTCCATCGACGGCTATGGCGCCGGGCCGGACCAAAGCCTTGAGAACCCGCTCGGCAAGGGCGGCGAGACGCTGCATACCTGGATGATCGAAACCAGCATGTTCCACGAAATGCTGGGCAAGGATGGCGGCTCGCGGGGCGTCGACAACGATTATGCGACCCGCTCAATGGAAGGCTTCGGTGCCTTCATCCTGGGCCGCAACATGTTCGGTCCCATCCGTGGCGACTGGCCGGATGAAAGCTGGAAAGGCTGGTGGGGCGACAATCCCCCGTATCACGCCCCGACCTTCATCCTCACCCAATATCCGCGCGACCCCGTCGAGATGGAGGGCGGCACCGTCTTTCACTTCGTCACCGAGGGGATCACGGCGGCGCTTGAACGCGCCAGGGCGGCGGCCGGGGACCGAAACGTCAAGATCGGCGGCGGCGTCTCGACGGTGCGGCAATATCTTCAGGCCGGTCTTGTCGACGAGATTCACCTTGCCATCTCGCCGGTGGTCCTGGGCCGGGGCGAGGCGCTGTTCGCGGGGATTGACCTGCCGGCGCTTGGCTTTTCCGTCACTGAAACTGCCGCGACCGAGGCGGCGACCCACATCGTGCTCGCAAGATAGGAAAGGCTTTCGCATCATGCCCAAATTCATCACCATCGGATATGGCGATCAGGACGGCTATGACCGCACGCCTCAGGCCGTCAGGGAGGCCGCACATGCGCAGGACACCAGACTGGTTTCCGAAGGCGCTTTGGTCAGGATTGCCGGGACACCGGTCCAGGTCCGCAATCCGAATGCCTCCGGCGTGACAACGCGCGAAGGTGCATTCATGTCCTCCGACCTTCCGGTTGCCGGTTTCGCGGTGATCGAGGCGGCCAGCCTGGCAGAGGCCATCGACAAGGTCGCGCAGGTTCCCTGTGCCGTCGCCCATGGCGTTGTCGAAGTCTGGCCCCTGAAATAGCCGATCATCACAAGGAGGGAGCAAGGGCATGGCAAAGCTCGTATTCGGAATGAATGTGTCACTGGACGGCTATGTCGACCATGAGCGGTTTGCGCCGGACCCCAGTCTTTTTCGTCATTTCATCGAAGAGGCCGAGGGTCAGCTGGGCAGCATCTATGGTCGCAACATCTATGAGATCATGCGCTATTGGGATGAGGACCACGAAGACTGGGAACCGGAGGGCGCGGCGTTTGCGGCGGCCTGGCGGAAACAGCGGAAATGGGTTGTCTCACGGACACTGGAAACGGTCGGCCCCAATGCGACCCTTGTCGGGGATGACCTGGAAGGCGCGGTGCGGCGGATCAAGGCAGAACACGCCGGAGAGATCGAAGTTGCCGGTCCGACCCTGGCACAAAGCCTGACCGAACTCGGGCTGATTGACGAATACCGGATGTACCTTCATCCCGTGGTGCTTGGCCATGGCACGGGTTATTTCGCGGGTGCCCGACCGCCCCTCACCCTGCTGTCGCATGAGCGGATTGGCGATAACGTGCTGCGGCTGGTCTATGCCCCCGCTTGATCACCCGACAGACCCGGCGGCAATTTGCGGCCTGCCGTCGCGGGGGAAGACGGCAATCTTCCCCCGCGACGGCAATCTTCCCCCGCGTCTTTTTGCGCCGGTGCAATCTTAGGCTCTGGACCCATTATTCTATATGCTCAGTTTGACAGATTTTTTCGCAGACCAGGAACATCTGCGCAAGAATAGTGGTTCTATACCAAGCAGATGTGACGCAGGCTGCGGGAAAATCCGTCAAACCCGAAGGGCGGCGATTTCACTTCATTTCAACGTCTTGGGTCGCTTGCAAATAGAACCACTATTGGCTGAACGCCCCAAACCCTTGAAATTTCGTGAAATCACCGCTGAGCATATAAGATTAATGGGTCCAGAGCCTAGTACCAGCGCACGCCCGCCACCTGCCGGATCCCGGCGTTGAGGCGGTTCCAGACGTTGATCTGCGCGATCTGCAGCAGCAGTGCCGCCCGTGCGGGTTCGTCGTAATACCGGGCCACTTCCGACCACAGCTCATCGGAAACCGCTTCGGGGCGATCCGCGAGGCGGGTCAGTTCCTCCGTGAGGGCAAGGGCGACCCGTTCCGCATCGGTAAACCAGGGGGCCTCGCGCCAGGCGGCCACGGTATGGATGCGTTTGTCATCCTCGCCAGCGTTCTTGAGCTCCTGCGCATGCATGTCCACACAAAAGCTGCAGCCATTGATCTGGCTGGCACGCAGATGAACGAGGTAGCAGGTCACCGCCGGAAGCCCGTCGGCGGTGGCGGCCTTGCCAAGCGCCAGCAGCGCTTTCATGGCTTCGGGCAGAACGAGGACCGGATGCTTCATCCGGGCTTGCATGGTTTCAACTTTATCGAGCATGGTTTCTTCCTATCTGTTCAGGTTCCCGGGGTCTTGGGCCCGGTGCGATGACATAGCGGCCGCCCGCTGTCACATCGGGCCTGAACCGTTCGTCATAAGCATGACGGAACGCAAACAAGGAATGTGACAATGCGTGGCAAAAAATTTTTGTTGGACGAATTCGAGGCCCACCGGGCGCGGCTGAACGCGGTTGCCTACCGCATGCTTGGCTCCCGGGCCGAGGCGGAGGATGCGGTTCAGGAAGCCTGGCTTCGGCTCAACCGCTCCGAACCGGACAGTATCGCCAATCTTGGCGGCTGGCTTACCACCGTGGTGGGCCGGCTGTGTCTGGACATGCTGCGCGCCCGTAAATCGCGCCAGGAAGAATCGCTGGACGGGATGCTGGACAACACGCTTCGGCCAGACCCCTCGTTGACGGCGACAAATGCCACCCCCGAAGAAGAACTTGCCATGGCCGATTCCGTCGGTCTGGCCATGCTGACCGTGCTTGAGACCCTGACACCGGGCGAGCGGGTCGCTTTTGTGCTGCATGATGTTTTCGCCGTCCCGTTTGACGACATCGCAGGGATTGTCGGGCGTTCGCCGGATGCAACCCGGCAACTTGCCAGCCGCGCGCGGCGCCGGGTGCAGGGCGCACAGACCGCCGACAGGGTCGACAATGCCCGCCGGCGCGAAGTGGTGGATGCCTTTCTTGCCGCTGCACGCGGGGGTGATTTCGATGCTTTGATGACAATGCTCGATCCCGATGTGGTCCTGCGCGGAGATTCGGTTGCCGTGAAACTCGGCGGACATGCCGAACTGCGTGGCGCTCCGGCGGTTGCCGCATTCTTCAAGGGCAGTGCCCAGGCGGCCAGACCGGCACTGGTGGACAATGTGATGGACGTTGCCGTCGTCCCCGGCGGTCAGCTTCTGCTTCTGCTGCGCCTCGACATTGCTGGCGACAGAATCACGGGCATGAATGTCATTGCAGAGCCCGAAGACATGGCGGCGTTCGACCTGTCGATTGTCGAAGACTGACGGTCAGGCCGTGGTTCGGGCTTTGCTCAGGCCTCGATCACCGATGCCCTGAAGCAAAGCCGGGACACACTTGCCGAGTTGCCGGGATTGTCCGGGCAGGCCGCCCGTTTGGGTGGCGCCTGCCCCCTGCCCGGCTTGGGCCGGGCATCACCTGTATCTCGCCCATTACCCTTTGTACGGCTCGCAAAAATCTCCGCTCATTGCACCCGTCAGCACCCATCATATCGGACATCTTGACATAGATACCGACCGGATGGTATTTTAATATCCATGCCAAGACCAACCAAACAAAATCCCGAACGCGGCGACGCCCGCACCAGGCTGCTTGAAGCGGCACGAGACGTGATCCGGTCCCAGGGTTTCGCGGCCACCACGCTTGATGACCTCTGCAAGTCGGCTGGCGTGACCAAGGGCGCGTTTTTCCATCATTTCGAAAACAAGGAAGCGCTGGGCGTCGCCGCCGCCGCTTTCTGGGCTGAGACGACATCGGCGTTCTTCGCTGAAGCACCCTATCACGATCACGACGATCCGCTCGACAGGCTGCTTGCCTATGTCGCGTTCCGCAAGGAGATCATCGAAGGCGATCTTGCCGAGTTCACCTGTCTTGTCGGCACGATGACGCAGGAGGTCTATCTCTCGCACCCGGCGATCCGCGATGCCTGTGCGGCGAGCATCTTCGGCCATGCCGCCACGCTGGAACCGGATATCGAAGCGGCCATGAAAGCGCATGGAATTACGGCAGACTGGACACCGGCGAGCCTTGCCGCCCACACCCAGGCCGTGCTGCAGGGCGCCTTCATTCTGGCCAAGGCGACGGGCGACAGCACCATCGCGCGCGACAGCGTCGATCATCTGCAACGCTATCTGCTGCTCCTGTTCGGGAGGGCACCACGCAGCGATAGGTCAGACGTCCTCCAAGGGAACACCGCAGACCAAGCCCTACCAACAGTGGCGAAGGCACGACGCATATGACTGACACATCTCGCCAATCAACGCGCGTACGCGCCAGACCAAACATCACCATCTTCGAACGCGCGCCCGATGGCGGCACGGGCCGGGCACGCGGGCCCATGACGCCCAACGCGACTTTTTCAACAGCAGTGCTGCCGGTTGAGTAATGCCGGACAATTACAACAATACTTCAGGATCAAGGGAGGACCCAAGACATGGAACCTGCAATCTATCTCTTCTTCAAAGGAAACTGCCTGGAGGCGATGAGCCATTATGCCGAGGTGCTGGGCGGTGAAATCACCGGTGTTTTCCGCAACGCCGATGCCCCGACCCCCGAAAGCCGCATGCCCGGCGGCGACGACATGGTGATGAACATGGCCATGAAGCTGGGCAGCGCCCTGGTCATGGCCTCTGACAACAACGACGAGATGTATGACAAGCCGCAGGGCTTCCGCATCGCGATCTCGCCAACCTCGCTGGCGGATTTCGACCGCATCTACGACGCGCTTGCCAAGGATGCGACGCGCGTCGAAATGGAACCCGACGAAACCTTCTGGGCCGAACGATTTGCCATGTTCACCGACAAATACGGAACGCCCTGGATGCTGATGTTTGCCGGCAGCAAGGCGCAGGGAGCATCGTCATGACCGAACTTGTCACCTGCATGTGGTACGACCACGGCGAAGCGAAAAAGGCGGCGGAGTTTTATGCCGCCACCTTTCCGGACAGCCGCGTGGACCGCGTGAACACCGCGCCGGATGACTTTCCGGGCGGCAAGGCCGGGAATGAACTGACCGTCGAATTCACCGTGCTTGGCCGCAAATGCGTCGGGCTGAACGGTGGTCCGAACTTCACACCCAACGAGGCCGTCAGTTTCATGGTCGTGACCGAAACCCAGGAAGAGACCGACCGCTACTGGAACGCCATCGTATCCAACGGCGGACGGGAAAGCGCCTGCGGCTGGTGCAAGGACCGTTGGGGCCATTCCTGGCAGATCACGCCGCGATTGTTGCTCGACCTGACGACGAGCACCGACAAGGAAAGGGCCAAACGTGCATTCGGAGCGATGATGACAATGACAAAGATCGACATTGCGGCGCTCGAAGCCGCCGTCGCTTAACGCAGTGCGCATGGGAGTCCTATGATGAAACTCTACTACGCCGAGGCGATGAACTCGTACAAAACCTGCGCGCCATGTCGCGCTCGATATCGACTTCCATTGCCTTGATCTGAGCAAGGGCCTGAGCCACGCGCTCAGGCAAGACTTAAACCCAGGAACCATCATATTCAGGGAGTGACAAGATGGGCTACATAGACGGTTTCGTGATCGCCGTGCCGACGGCGAACAAGCAGAAATTCATCGACCACGCCAAACTCGGCGACAGCGTTTTCAAGGATCTCGGCGCCACGCGCATCCTGGAATGCTGGGGCGACGATCTGCCCGATGGCAAGCTCACCGATTTTCGCAAGGCCGTTCAGGCAAAGGAGGATGAGACTGTTGTCTTTTCCTGGATCGAATGGCCCGACAAGCAAACCCGCGATGCGGCCTTCGACAAGATGAAGGACTGGATGGATCATCCGGAAAACGCCGATCCGCGCATGAACCCGGAAAAGAACCCGATGCCCTTCGATGGCGCACGGCTGATTTATGGCGGGTTCATACCGGTTGTGGAGGTCTGACGTAACCGGGGCGATGACCTGTCACATCATCGACATGCGCGGAGCCATAGATCAGGCTTTGGATCAATGTCGCCCGTCGCCAAAGCATCGCTGGTCCGGCGATCGACCGTTTCGAAAAGAAGGCTCAGCACAGAGGATAGGCTTATGAGCACACAGAAAATCACCATCGACACCGTGATCGACGCGCCGGTCGCACGTGTATGGCAGGCATATTCGACCCCCGCCGACATCACGCAATGGAACTTCGCCTCTGACGACTGGTGCTGCCCAAGCGCCAGCGCCGATCTGAAAGTCGGAGGTGCATATTCGGCGCGCATGGAAGCAAAGGACGGCAGTTTCGGTTTCGATTTCGACGCGGTTTATGAAGAGGTCGAACCGAACAAGGCGCTGACCCTGGCCATGAGCGACGGCCGCAAGGCACGCACGACATTCGAGGTTGAGAACGGAAAGACGAAAGTCACGACAACCTTCGATGCCGAAGACCAGAATCCGGTCGACATGCAACGGGACGGCTGGCAGGCGATCCTGAACAATTTCAAGCGTCATGTAGAAGGTGAAGACTGCGTCTGACGAACGTCCTGAAACATCAGGCATCGCGTAACGCGTAGGACCACAGAAAGAGGCAGCGAACAAGTATTTCAGATCTATCCTGAACCCCTTCAGCAAGGGTCTCTCTCGCCCCCTGCGCGCGGCACCAACCAAGTAAAAGCCCTTATTAACAATATGTTGGATTCCCCGCGGGGAACCCTCCAACTTCTCATTGCTGCTGGCCAGCCGAAAGACGCCAACAGACCGCAGCGCTGAAACCGGCAACGGCCTTTCGCTGCAAGGTGTCAAAGGAGTTGAAACCGGTGGAAGAGGTATGGCGCACCCATCAGGATTCGAACCTGAGGCCTCTGCCTTCGGAGGGCAGCGCTCTATCCAGCTGAGCTATGGGTGCTTACCGTGTCGCAATGCTGTGGCAATGCTTACGTGAACTTTTCGCGAGTTGAAAGATCAGAAAGAGGGCCTCGCAAATCCCGTTCCGATAATCCTTTTCTTCTCCTCTTTGTCCCCCGGCCCCTTCGCATCTGCCATCCGAGGGCAGTGCTCTGGCCGAAGAGCTGGTTCACAGATGCTCCTATACATAAGCCATCCGGCCCCCGCAATGCCTCCGAGTATGGTTTTCCGGACTTATGCGACCGGGCCGTCATGCATCAAGATACCCGCAATAAGGGAATCTGTTAGCCAGTAGCCTTCAGTACCAAATTTTTTTTCAAAGAAATGGAGATTATCATGACCAAGCAATATCACGGGCTGTCGCGGCTCGACCAACTTGCCAAGACCTGCCTTGAGGGGAATGGCCCCAATGCCGTCTTTCCCCGCGTGCTGGACCGGATGCTCAAACGCAACCCGGTGCATATCGAGAACATCAGCCATGCCGATGTGATCGACGCGCTGACGGACCTTTCCGTGACCATGGGCAAGGACGAACAGACCGATGGTCCGGCAGAGGCCGGGATGACCTTTCTCGGACAATTCGTCGACCATGACATCACGCTGGATGCCACCAGCGCATTGGGGTCGCGCATCGACCCTGCCACCATCACGAATGTGCGCACCCCCAACCTGGACCTTGACTGCGTCTATGGCGCGGGGCCCGAAGCCTCGCCGCATCTCTATGGCAACGGGGCAGCCGAACAATTCCTGATGTTCGGCCGCGAGGAAAACCACCTTGATCTCGCGCGCACCTGTGCCGGCAAGGCATTGATCGGCGATCCGCGCAACGACGAGAATGTGATCGTGGCGCAGATCCAGAGCATTTTCATCCGCCTGCACAACATCCTGATGACCTACCGCAAGGAGGATGGCGACAAGGCCAGGGACATCAAGGCCTGCGCCATGGCGGGCATGGAGCCGGAGGTCTGGAAAGACCATGTTGTCCCCTCGCTGGAAGACTTCGAACAGGTCCGCCGCTTTATCCGGCTGCATTATCAGTACATTGTCTGGAACGAACTGCTGCCGTCCTTTGTCGATCAGGCCTGCCTGAAAGCGGCCTGGCAGGGCGATCTGCTGCCGCCGATGGCGCCGGTCATGCCGGTGGAATTCACCGGTGCGGCCTACCGCTTTGGCCATGCGACAACGCAGTTCCAGTACAAGCTGCGCAAGTGGGACGCCCCGATGGGCCTGTTCTCGACCCTGGGGTTCGGCCCGCGGCCCGAAAGCGCCAATATGGAATATGACGTCATGTTCCACATGAAGGGCGGCACGGCCCATCAGCACGCGCGCCCCGTCGGCACCGGGCTGGGTTTGCCGCTGCTCAACCTGCCCTTCGTGCATGATCCCATCCACCTGAAGGACATCGACCACACCCTGACGCTGGACCAGTCCCGCAACCTGGCCCTGCGCAACATGATCCGCGACCGCTATACCTATGAGCTGGCCAGCGGCCAGATGGCGGCGGATCATTTCAAGGTGAGCAAGCGGCCCCCGGTGCCCGCCCCCCTCAAGGACAAGGGCTTCAGGAAAACCCCGCTGTGGTTCTACTGTCTGCAGGAAGCCGAGGACTTTGGCGCAGGCAAGCTGACCGGCGTCGGTGGCAACCTGGTTGCCGGGGTGTTCGCCAACCTGCTCAAGCGGGACAAGGCGAGCTTCTATCACCTGCCGCATTTCAAACCCTGGCACGGATTCGGTGGCAACCACAGCGTGCTGGCAGGCATCATCGCCTTTGTCGAAAAGCACTATGGCGACGTGGAATACGCCAAGCACCTGCGCTGCGGTCCGACCGAAGCGGCATGGAAGGCCAATACCCCGGCCGATTGATCCGGCAAGATCCGGTCTCGGGGGTCAGCCCCCGAGATCAGGCAAACAGATCATGGGCCAGTTCAAGCGCCTCGACCAGCACATCGACTTCCTGCGTGGTGTTATAGAGGCCGAATGAAGCCCGGCAGGTCGCGGTCAGGCCAAGGTGATCCATCAACGGCCCCGCACAATGGTGGCCTGCCCGCACCGCGACGCCCTTTTTGTCCAGAATGGTCGATATGTCATGGGCATGGGCCGCCCCATCCAGCGAAAAGCTGAAGATCGCGGCCTTGTCCGGCGTCGTGCCCTGCAGTTGCAACCAGTTCAGCCCGGACAGTCTTGAAACCGCATAGTCGCGCAGGTGATCTTCATGGGCGGCAATATTCTCCATGCCAAGCGCCATCATGTAATCCAGCGCAGCACCCAGGCCGATGGTCTGCACGATGCCGGGCGTCCCCGCCTCGAACTTCATCGGCGGATCGGCGTAGGTCACGTTTTCCTTGCTGACTTCGCGGATCATGTCACCGCCCCCGATGAAGGGGCGCATCTCGGCCATCCGCTCCTTGCGGATGTAGATCGCGCCGGACCCGGAGGGACCATAAAGCTTGTGGCCCGTTATGGCGTAGAAATCGCAGCCCAGGTCGCGGACATCGACCGGCATGTGCACCGCCCCCTGCGAACCATCGACCAGCACCGGCACGCCCTTGGCATGGGCCGCCGCCGTGATCGCCTTCACATCCACCTTGGTGCCCAGCACGTTGGACAGCTGCGTGATTGCCACCAGTTTGGTCCGCGGGCCGATGGCATCAATCACCGCCTGCGGGTCCAGCGCGCCGGTGCTGTCGGTATCCACCCATTTCAGCACCACGCCCTGCCGTTCGCGCAGGAAATGCCAGGGCACGATATTGGCATGGTGCTCCATCACGCTCAGCACGATCTCGTCGCCCGCTTCCATGCGTGGCATCGCCCAGCCATAGGCAACCAGATTGATCCCCTCGGTGGTGCCGGAGTTCAGCACGATCTCATCCTCGGAGCCGGCATTCAGGAACCGCGCCACAGTGCCACGCACCGCCTCGTATTTGTCGGTCGCGAGGTTGGAGAGATAATGCAACCCCCTGTGAACATTGGCATATTCCATCGAATAGGCATTCGTGACCGTGTCGATCACCACCTGCGGCTTTTGCGCCGATGCGCCGTTGTCCAGATAGACCAGCGGCTTGCCGTTCACCTCGCGCGCGAGGATCGGAAAATCCCGGCGGACCGCGTTTACATCATACATCACGTGACTCCCTGGGCGCCCAGCCCGATTAACGTCAACAGGATTCCAAGGCCGATTATCAGCCCGACTGCCGCCGCGACCAGCACCGCAAATGCCTGCCAGATGGAGGCAAGATGCAGCGCAGCGGCCACGAAATTCAGAAAGATCCAGAACCCCCAGACCGCAACGGCCAGTGACAGCAACAGCGCCAGCGCCGGCAGGAGAAAGGACATCACGATGATCGCAACTTGTGCCAGCGCGCGTAGCGTCTGGAACCAGATCACCAGCGCCAGCACATCGTCCAGCGATCCCGACCCACCCAGGGCCAGCCCGGCCCAATACATGCCATGCACATAGATCACCATCATCCCGGCGATGATCACAAACAGCGCAAGGGGCCGTTCTACATAGCCCGGCAAGGGGAATTCGGTGTCGGAGGTCTGGAAGATCACGAAAAGCAAGGCGGCATTGCCGACAGCAACCAGCGCCAGCGCCGTCCAGAGCACATCGCGCGTCAGCCGCAGCGCCATGATCTGACCTGCCGCGTCACGCGGGGCGCGCAGGGTCGTCCGCACCAGTTCTACCAATGCCGGGTTCATCCCGCCTGCTCCGCCATGGCGGCGCGGTATCCGGCAGCCCAGAACCATCCAAAGATGCCCAGCCAGACCAGCCCCACCAGGTTCATCTCGATTCCCGGGCCGACAAAACCCGCCGTCAGCCCCCAAAGCAACATCACCGGGGCCGCCGCCAGCAGCGCCCAGAACAGCGCGATCCGCGCGCCATAGCCCCCCGGACCGCGCCCGAAGGCACGTCCGGCCAGCTGGCTCAGCGCGGCAACGGCGTAAAGGATCAGCGGCGCGATGAACAGCCACGCCAGCAGCGTGCCGCCCATCAGCATGCCCAGATCCTCACCGGTGACATAGGCCTGCCGCGCCAGACGCGGGGTCTGTGCCACAAAGACCAGCAGGCAGCCGATCATCAGATAGAGCAGCGCCCGGTCCTCACGCGCGCCCTGCCCCAGCAGCCGGCGCACCACACGCCCCGGCCCCCGGTAGGTGGCCACGATATCGCGTGTCGCCGCCATCAGCCGCGACGACGGCCCAGCCAGGCGGCCATGCGGGTGTTGATCTCGTCCCGCAGGGTCTCCGCCTCAATTTCCTCGACGGCTTCGGCAAGGAAGGACAGGGTCAGCATATCCGTGGCCTCGGCCTGCGGCACCCCGCGCGACCGCAGGTAGAACAAAGCATCCTCATCAATCGCACCCGAGGTGGACCCATGCGAACAGGCCACGTCATCGGCATAGATTTCAAGCTCCGGCTTGGCGAGGAACTGGCTGTCCTCGTCCAGCAACAGCGATTGGCTGATCTGGTAGCCGTCGGTTTTCTGCGCGCCTGCCTTGACCAGGATCTTGCCCTGGAACACGCCCGTGGCGCCGTTGCGCAGCACTTTCTTGAACACCTGGCGGCTTTCGCAGTTCACCGCGTCATGGGTGATGAACACCGTGTCGTCATGGTGAAACGCCCCATCGCCCACACAGGCCCCGGCCACATGCGCCGAGGCGTCATCGCCGGTCAGTTCGATCACGCAGTCATTGCGCGTCATGACGCCGTTGACGGTCAGCGTGAAGCTCTTGAAGGTCGATTCCGCGCCCAGCCGGGCAAAGACATGCGTGGCCGCGCGCCGTTCATGGTCGCGGCCCTGCGCGCGCACATGATGAAAGGATGCACCGTCGCCCACGTCGACTTCCATCACCTTGTTGAACCGCGCCGCCGCCGGGCCGTTTTCGAGCACCGTCAGCTCGGTCCCCGCGTCCAGCTTGATGAGGTGATGCAAGATCACATCGGAAGTGGTTGATTCATGGCGATAAACGATGCTGATCGGCTTGCTTGCCGCACCGGTCACATGGATCAGAATGCCATCGGTCGCAAAGGCCGTGTTCAGCGCTGCAAGGGGCCGGGCCACGGGCGTCTGCCCGTTGGTTTCCAGCGTCCCGTACAGATCGCGCGCCCAATGCAGATCGCTGTTCGCCTCCGCCAGCCGCTCGATCCGCACGCCTTCAAGGCTCAGATCATCGGAGGCTTCGGCATCAAAGACACCGTCGACAAAGACGATCTTCACCCGGTCCATGCCGTCAAACAGCGGCGCCTCGTCATTCTCAAACACCGCCGCCGGTTCCGGCGTGACCTGGGTCAGCGTATCGGGGCGGGTGTATTTCCAGTATTCATCCCGGCGTTCCGGCAGCCCCATGGCCCGCAGGCGGTTCACCGCATCTTCGCGCGCAGGCACCGACCAGCCCCTGCCCGGTATGCTCAGGGCCGCAATCCGTGCGTCCGTCAGGTTGGTCTTTTCCGCAGTCCGGGCCATTACGCCACCTCGGCGAGGATATCGGCATAGCCATTGTTCTCGACCTCAAGCGCCAGCTCGGGGCCGCCGGTCTTGACGATGCGGCCATCGGCCATGATGTGCACGACATCCGGTTTGATGTGATCCAGCAGCCGCTGATAATGGGTGATGACAAGGAAGCCACGCCCTTCGGAGCGCAGCGCGTTCACGCCTTCGGCCACCAGTTTCATCGCATCCACGTCCAGACCTGAATCGGTCTCGTCCAGGATGCACATCTTCGGCTCAAGCATGGCCATCTGCAGGATTTCATTGCGCTTTTTCTCACCGCCGGAGAAGCCCATATTGACGGGGCGCTTCAGCATCTCCGCGTCGATCTTGAGGTCCTTGGCCTTGGCGCGCACCACTTTCAGGAAGTCGGCAGCCGACATTTCCTCTTCGCCCCGCGCCTTGCGCTGCGCATTCACAGCCGTGCGCAGGAAGGTCATGTTGCCCACACCGGGAATCTCGACCGGATATTGGAAGGCCAGGAACAGACCCGCCGCCGCACGCTCCTCGGGCTCCATGTCCAGCAGATCTGTCCCCAGCAGGGTGGCGGATCCTTCGGTCACCTCATAGCCGTCCTTGCCGGACAGCACATAGGACAATGTCGATTTGCCGGAGCCGTTCGGCCCCATGATCGCATGGACCTTGCCGGCCTCGACCTCCAGATCAACGCCTTTGAGGATCTGCTTGTCCTCTTCTTCCAGTTTCACGTGCAGGTTCTTGATGCTCAGCATGTCGTCGTCTCCTTCTTGGCCGTCACGGCCCTTATCCATTTGAAAATCAGCAGCTTATGCCGGTTTTCTCATCCATTTCGGTAGCTTGTTGAAAAAATCTTTCGGCACATCCGGTGCAAGGACGCCCCGTGTGGCAAGGTGATCGAGGCAGGCAATCACCAGATCATAAGACCCGAACACCCCCGCCGCCGCGATCGCCAGTTGCGCGACCTGTGCCTCGGGCCATTCATCCATGTCGCGCGGGTCGCGGATATAGACGGCATCCCCATCCAGCATCTGGCTGCGGAAATGTTCCGTCTTCATCGCGCTGCGCATGGAGTTGCCCAGCGGGATCGACTTGATCGCCGCCATCTTGTGCAGGACAAACCCCTGATCGCGCAGTTCCAGATCAACCTCGGCCCACATCGGCTCATTGGCGTACATCTGGGCAAAGCGGACCTCGGGGATCACCGCAACCGCCTCGCTCAGCGTGTCACGGCCATGTTCCAGCACGTCCAACTCGCTGCCCTGGATGTCCATCTTCAGCACATCCGGACGCGGCAATTCATCGCGCGGAATGTCGTCCAGCGCAATCAGGTCAATCTCCACGCCCGCGCCCTGATTTGCAAACCAGCCGGGCCGGCCCAGATAGGTGACCGAGCGTTCGTCCATCTTTAACAACGACCCCAAACCGGTTGATTTATGGGGATAAAACATACCCCTCCCGGTCTTGCCCAGGGCGCGCTGGACGAAATGTGTGTTGGGTCCGGCCTGCGCCTGCAATGCGGCAAAGGCCTCCGGCTCCGGCTCGAATCCCCAGACCTCGCAGCCGCCGATGTCCAGCAGCTCCTTGTAGTCCGGCACATTGACCGGGTTGGCCCCCACATCCGCGATCCGCAGCAGACGGTCCACCCCCGTCACGGAACGCAGGTACGCGATCCGTCCGCCCAGCTGCCGCAGGGCCGATTTGGGCATATCCGACGCCCCGGTTGTCATCAGCCGACGGACCCTTCCAGCGAGATCGCCACCAGCGCCTGCGCCTCCATGGCGAATTCCATCGGCAGCGCCTGCAGCACGTCCTTGCAGAACCCGTTGACCACCAGTGCCACGGCTTCCTCCTCGTCCATCCCGCGCGAGCGGCAATAGAACATCTGGTCATCGTCCACCTTGGATGTGGTCGCCTCGTGCTCCACGCGGGAGGAGTTGTTCCTGACCTCGATGTAGGGCACCGTATGGGCCCCGCATTTGTCGCCGATCAACAGGCTGTCGCACTGGGTATAATTGCGCGATTCCTTGGCCTTGGGGTGCATCGACACCAGCCCGCGATAGGTGTTCTGCGCCTTGCCCGCCGAAATCCCCTTGGACACGATCCGCGACTTGGTGCGCTTGCCCAGGTGGATCATCTTGGTCCCGGTGTCGGCCTGCTGCATGTTGTTGGCAATGGCGATGGAATAGAATTCGCCCTGGCTGTCGTCACCGCGCAGGATGCAGGACGGGTATTTCCAGGTCACGGCCGATCCGGTCTCGACCTGCGTCCACATCACCTTGGCCCGGTCACCCCGGCAATCGGCGCGTTTGGTGACAAAGTTATAGATCCCGCCCTTGCCGTTCTCATCGCCGGGATACCAGTTCTGAACGGTGGAATATTTCACCTCCGCGTCTTCTTCGATGATGATCTCGACCACGGCGGCATGCAGCTGCGATTCATCGCGCTGCGGCGCGGTGCAGCCTTCGAGGTAGGACACGTAAGACCCCTTGTCGGCGATGATCAGCGTGCGTTCGAACTGGCCGGTATTCTCGGCATTGATGCGGAAATAGGTGCTCAGTTCCATCGGGCAGCGCACACCCGGCGGCACATAGACAAACGAGCCGTCTGAAAACACCGCCGAGTTCAGCGTGGCATAGAAATTGTCCGACACCGGCACGACCGAGCCGAGGTATTTCTTCACCAGCTCGGGATGTTCGCGGATCGCTTCGGAGATCGAACAAAAGATCACGCCCGCCTTCTTCAGTTCCGCCTGGAAGGTCGTGCCGACGGAGACGGAATCAAACACCGCATCCACAGCCACCTTGCGGCCCTCGGCGGGCGCATCCTCTGCCCCCTCGACCCCCGCAAGGATCATCTGCTCTTTCAGCGGAATGCCAAGTTTCTTGTAGGTTTCCAGCAGCTTGGGGTCCACGTCGTCCAGCGACTTGGGCTTTTCAGCCATGCTCTTGGGCCGGGCATAATAGAACTGATCCTGAAAATCGATTTCAGGATAATCCACCATCGCCCATGTGGGTTCCGTCTTGGTCAGCCAGCGGTCATAGGCTTCCAGCCGCCAGTCGGTCATCCACTGCGGCTCTTCGTTCTTTTCGGAGATCAGCCGCACGATGTCGGGCGACAGCCCCTTGGGCGCGTAATCCATCTCGATGTCGGTGGACCAGCCATGTTTGTACTTGCCGCCCACTTCGCGCACCGCATCGACGGTATCCTGATCGACGCCGTCCTTGACGTTGTCCTGCTCTTTCACGATGTCCAAAGTCATCATCCTTTCCCTGGGCGCTTACGCGGCCCGTTGTGCATGTCGTTCGAGTTTCGCGGCCCATGCCTCGGCAAAGCGCAAAACATCGTCCTCGGTTGTCTCCAGCCCCAGCGAGACGCGGATCGCGCTTGCCGCCTCTGTGTCGTCATATCCCATGGCGCGCAACACGTTGCTTGCCTTGACCTTGCCACTGGAACAGGCCGACCCTGCGGAAATGGCAAATCCGGCCAGGTCCATCTGCATGACCTGGGTTTCACCCTTCCAGCCTTCGGTCAGGACGCAGGAGGTATTGGGCAGGCGCGGCATCTCTTTCCCGACAAAAATAGTCTTCTTTGACGCTCCCGCAAGGGCCACCTCCATAAGATCGCGCAGCTGCGCCACCCGGTCCCAGGCGCCTGCCGCCACATCCCGCGCCGCCGCCTCTGCCGCCGCACCAAAACCGGCAATCCCGATGATGTTCTCCGTGCCCGACCGGCGGTTCATTTCCTGCCCGCCACCGCGCAGGATCGGCTCGGGATCCGACGCGGTAAAGTTGATCAATGCCCCGGCGCCCTTGGGCCCGCCCAGCTTATGCGCCGACAGGATCGCATAGGAGGGTGTTTCAGCCTCGTAGATCACCGGCATCTTGCCCGCCACCTGGGTGATGTCGCAGATCACCGAATGCCCGGCCCCGCTGCCCGCCACCTGCCGTTCCGGCAACATCACACCGGTTTCGCTGTTCGCCGCCGAAACGGCCACCAGCCCCTCCGGCAGCGCCGCGCGCCAGTCAGGCGTCATCCGGCCCTCACGATCATAGACCGACGCCAGATCCCGTTCACCCCACACAGCCAGACAATCATGCTCCGTCGGCAGCGCCGCAAATGCGCCGCCATGCCGCGCCTTCTGCGCCACGGCAAGGGCTGCCGCCTCGGTCGCGCTGCCGGTAAAGATCACCTGCGACACCTTGCAGCCGACCAGCGCCGCAACCTGAGCCCTTGCACGCTCTACCAGAGCTTTTGCCGCGCGCCCCTCGGCGTGTACGGAAGACGGGTTCCCGGCAAGATCCATCGCCGCAATCATCGCTGCCCGCGCCTCCGCCCGCAAAGGCGTGGTGGCATTATGATCCAGGTAGGTTCTCATCGTTTCTTTTTGGCCCCAAATATTCCCAGGGGGTTTGGGGGACAGCGTCCCCCATTCATCCCTGAATCGCGTCGCGCTTGCGCGGCATTCAGATCACACCGCATCACTCATCCACCACGGCAAAGAGGTTCGGCACCGCCGGACAGGGCGCCAGTTCGTTCGAGATCACATCCGACAGGCGGGTCTGGTGCAGGAAGACATAGACATGCGCGCTCAGCCCCTCCCACAAACGGTTGGTCAGCGATTGCGCACGGCTGCCAGACAGCCCGCCAGAAGCCCCGGCCCCCTTGTGCATCGCATCCACCTTTTCATCGACCGCCGACAGGATATCGACCACCCGGATATCCGACGGCGGCCGCGACAGCCGGTAGCCGCCGCCGGGGCCGCGCACCGACGCCACCAGTTCGGCGCGGCGCAGCTTGACGAACAATTGTTCCAGATAGGGCAGTGAAATCGACTGCCGCTCAGCGATGTCGCCCAGCGAGACCAGCCTGTCACCCGGTTGCAGCGCGATATCGGCCAGCGCCACCATCGCATAGCGTCCCTTTGTCGATAGTTTCATATCCAGCCGTCCCCATTATGCCCGCATTGATTGACGCGGACGCGTGATGCGCATACATCCCTTTTCTGATCCGGTCCTACGGTCCGGCCCATACAGATTAGAACCGTTCTAAAGTGCCTGAGTGAAGTCGTCAACTATAGACCGCGCCATTCTGCCAGCCATTTGGAACCCGCAAACAGGGACGCCCATGCCAGAGGTTATCTTTCCCGGACCAGAAGGCCGCCTCGAAGGCCGCTATCACCCGCAAAAGGAACGCGACGCGCCCATCGCCATCGTGCTGCATCCGCATCCGCAATTTGGCGGGACGATGAATCACAAGGTTGTCTACAACCTGCATTACGCCTTCTACAACATGGGCTTTACCGTACTGCGGTTCAATTTCCGTGGCGTCGGCCGCAGCCAGGGCGAATACGATCAGGGCATCGGTGAATTGTCTGACGCCGCCTCGGCGCTGGATTACCTGCAGTCGATGAACAACAATTCCAAACACTGCTGGGTCGCCGGGTTCTCCTTTGGCGCATGGATCGGCATGCAATTGCTGATGCGGCGCCCGGAAATCACCGGCTTCATCTCGGTCGCGCCCCCCGCCAACATGTACGATTTCAGCTTTCTCGCCCCCTGCCCGTCTTCCGGCCTGGTGATCAACGGCACCGCAGACCGCGTGGCACCGCCCGCCGATACGGTCAATCTGGTCAGCAAGCTGCACGAACAAAAGGGCATCACCATCACCCATGAACAGGTCGAAGGTGCCGGGCATTTCTTTGAAGAGCCGCATATGGACACGCTGATCGGGACAACAACCGATTACGTCAAGCGCCGCCTGACCGAAACCACCCGCTGACAGGAGCACCCGCATGGCCGATCCGGTCGTCATCGAAATGGCCAACAGACTGGCCGAAGAATGCCTGGCGGTCCAGAACGAAACCGGAGAGGACCGGCTGTTCATGGAGGTCGGGAACGTGCTCGGGGCCTCATCGCAGACCCTTGAAGAGGCGTTCCTGACCGCCATCCGCACCCGGATGGCCAATGATCAGGGCCGCGCCTTCCTGCGCAAAAAGCTCAAGTCGCACCGCGAAGCGCATCCCAAGGCATGACGGAAAAGACCCGTCTCGACCGGCAGATCGACTTTCTGGTCGAGGCCGACAAGCTCAAGAACACCATCCGTGCGACCGAACTCTGCGACGGGTCGCGCTATGAAAACTCCGCTGAACATTCCTGGCATCTCACGCTCTATGCCCTTGTGCTGGCCGATCAGGCCGGCCCGGAGGTGGAGATCAACTTGGTGATCAAGATGTTGATCCTGCACGATCTGGTGGAAATCGACGCGGGCGACAATCCGATCTTCGGCCAGCTGGACCATGCCGCGATCGAAGCGGCAGAACAGGCCGCCGCCGACCGTATCTTTGGCCTGCTGCCGGAGGATCAGCGCGACCACCTGCGCGCC
This sequence comes from Sulfitobacter sp. G21635-S1, assembly GCF_027213915.1. Taxonomy (NCBI): domain Bacteria; kingdom Pseudomonadati; phylum Pseudomonadota; class Alphaproteobacteria; order Rhodobacterales; family Roseobacteraceae; genus Sulfitobacter; species Sulfitobacter sp. G21635-S1. The sequence goes on along the minus strand of NZ_JAPWGV010000003.1, from coordinate 313,720 downwards.
ATCTGGGAAGAATTCGAAGCCGCCAGCACCCCCTCCGCGCAATTCGCCAAGTCGCTGGACAGGTTCCAGCCGCCGATGCAGAATCTTGCCAGCGGTGGCGGCAGCTGGACCGATTACGACGTGACCGAAGCGCAGATCCACGACCGCGTCGGCAGCAAGATCGCCATCGGCGCACCGGGCCTGTGGGACTATGCCAAAGCCCGGATCGCCGCGTTTTTCGCCGCACAAAAATCCACCTGAGCGCCCGCAGGGCACATATTCGCGGCAGTTGCGCCGGAATCTGCAGATCAAGTTCTGTATACTATCGTATACCGCTTTCCCCTGCCCGCGTTTTGCGCTATGCGCGGCGCAACAGTTCTCCATAACCGAAAGGGATAGGCTTCATGTCAAAGATCAAGGTAGAAAACCCCGTCGTCGAGCTTGACGGCGATGAAATGACCCGGATCATCTGGGATTTCATCAAGAAAAAGCTGATCCTGCCCTACCTCGACATCGACCTGAAATACTACGATCTCGGCATCGAGGCGCGCGACGAGACAGACGATCAGATCACCATCGACGCCGCCGAAGCGATCAAGAAATACGGCGTTGGCGTCAAATGCGCGACCATCACGCCGGACGAAGCCCGGGTCGAGGAATTTGGCCTCAAGAAAATGTGGCGTTCGCCCAACGGCACCATCCGCAACATCCTGGGCGGCGTCGTGTTCCGCGAGCCGATCATCTGCAAGAACGTGCCGCGCCTTGTGCCCGGCTGGACCAAACCCATCGTCATCGGCCGTCACGCCTATGGCGACCAGTACCGCGCCACGGACATGAAATTCCCCGGCGCCGGCACCTTGTCGATGAAATTCGTCGGCGAAGACGGCACCGTGATCGAGGAAGAAGTGTTCAAGGCCCCGGCATCGGGTGTCTACATGGCGATGTACAACCTTGATGAATCGATCAAGGATTTCGCCCGCGCCTCCATGAACTATGGCCTTCAGCGCGGCTGGCCGGTGTACCTGTCCACCAAGAACACGATCCTCAAGAATTATGACGGTCAGTTCATGATCCTGTTCCAGCAGGTCTTTGACGAAGAATTCGCCGACAAGTTCAAGGAAGCGGGCATCACCTATGAGCACCGCCTGATCGACGACATGGTTGCCTGTGCGATGAAATGGAACGGCGGCTATGTCTGGGCCTGCAAGAACTACGATGGCGACGTGCAGTCCGACACCGTGGCACAGGGCTTTGGCTCGCTGGGCCTGATGACCTCCATCCTGATGACCCCCGATGGCCAGACCGTCGAGGCCGAGGCGGCGCATGGCACGGTGACACGTCACTACCGCCAGCACCAGAAGGGCGAAGAGACATCGACCAACTCCATCGCGTCGATCTACGCCTGGACCGGCGGCCTGAAGCACCGCGGCAAGCTGGATGGCAACGAGGCGCTGACCAACTTTGCCACAACGCTTGAGAAAGTCGTGGTGGATACGGTCGAATCCGGTCACATGACCAAGGACCTCGCCCTGCTGGTCGGCCCCGACCAGAAGTGGCTGACCACCATGGGTTTCCTCGAAAAAGTGGACGAGAACCTGAACAAGGCCCTGGCAGGCTGAACATTCAAGGGCCGCGCAACTGCGCGGCCCTTTCCTTTTCACCGGCAGATCTTGCGAAAGACTGCCGGGTTTTCCGGGGCAGCCGATCTCAGGCGGCGCGCGCCACCGTTTCGGGTGCAAATCCCGTGATCTCGCAGCCATCAGGCGTGAACCGGCAGAAACTGCCCTGCGGCACCTCTGTCCAGCCTGTCTGATCCAGATCATAGGGTTCAGAGACGACGGCCCAGCCCTGCCAGTCCGCGCACCAGCGATAGAACAAGGACGGCGCCAGATCGTCCGAGGCATAGCGCAGGGCGTAAAGCGTATGCCCGTCCGACAGCGCCGCGGCCATGCGCATGTGCGGGCCTGTCCCCTGGGCGCGCGACAGCGCCTCGAAACGCGCCACGCTGCGGGCCATGGCGCCCTGCGGATCCGTGTCGATGCCCAGGCCGCAGGCCACCAGAAACAATGCCTCGCTGTCCGTGGCACCCTTGCGGTGCGGATAAAGCGCATCCTCGATCATCATGTCGGCGGATTTGCGGAACCGCTCGAAACCGCCCACCTGTCCGTTGTGCATGAAACTCCACCGCCCCTGCACGAAGGGATGGCAGTTGTTGCGGCTGGTCGCCGTCCCGGTGGAGGCGCGCACATGCGCCAGGAACAGCCGCGCCTGCACCTGCTCGGCCAGCGACCGCAGGTTCGGGTCCGACCAGGCCGGATAGACATCACGATAAAGCCCCGGCTCCGGCCGCCGGTCGTACCAGGCCAGACCGAACCCATCCGCATTGATCGCGGTCTTGCATTCGGTGGCATCGCGGGACTGGCGGATCAAGGAATGATCCGGGGCCGAGATGATCTCGCTCAGGAACAATGGCGCGCCCTGCCAGGCCGCCCAGCGGCACATGGGTTACTGGCCCCGGTTGTGGGTGCGGGCGTAAAGCCTGGCGATGATGCCGCTCGCCGTCTTTTCGAACAGGCAGGGGATCAGCGCATGCACCAGCGCCGCACCGGCCGCCGCGAACAACAATGCGGAAAACCGCAGCGCGAACAGCATATGTTCGAAAAAGCTCTCATCGACCTTGGCGGGGTGGTCCAGAAATACGCGTGCGAACATCAAACTCTCCTTGGTTGGTTGCCGCCAACCTAGGCCATCCGGCACAAGAAGTTTTCCCAAAGATATCGAATTTTGCCTTGATCATGGGATATCCTCCCATCATTATCCGATCATGCATAACATCGACAACATAGACCGCCGTATCCTGGTGGAACTGCAACGCGACGCGGGGCAATCGCTCGAAACCCTCGGCGCGACGGTGGGCCTGTCGCGCAATGCCTGCTGGCGGCGCATGCGCCAGATGGAGGAGGCGGGCGTGATCAAGGGGCGCGTGGCGCTGCTGGATGCCGCGCGTCTGGGCCTGCCGCTCACCGTCTTTATCCAGGTCCGCACCAATGCCCATGCGCCCGACTGGCTGGAACGGTTCTCCACCGCCACCCGCGCCATGCCGGAAATCATGGGCGTCTACCGGATGTCCGGCGAGCTGGACTATTTGATCCGGGCGCAGGTTGCGGATATGGCGGGGTACGACCGCCTTTACCAAAGCCTGATCCGCAAGGTGCCGCTCTCCGATGTCTCGGCCAGTTTCGTCATGGAAGAGATCAAGGAAACAACCGCCCTGCCCCTGTAAGGACCGCCCATGCCGCTGCATTATCTCTGGCTCTTCATCGCCATCCTGACCGAAACCATCGGCACCACCGCCCTGCAGGCCAGCCAGCAATTCACCCGGCTTTGGCCTTCGGTCTGCGTGGTGCTGTTCTATGGTGCGTCGTTCTATTTCATGGCGCTGGCGCTCAAGGTGATGCCGGTGGGGATCGTCTATGCGATCTGGTCCGGCCTCGGGATCGTGCTGATCGCGGGGATCGGCTATGTCCTTTTTGGTCAGCGTCTCGACCTGCCTGCGGTGCTGGGGCTGTCCCTGATCATCGCGGGGATACTGGTGATCCATCTCTTTTCCACCGCCTCGACCCACTGAACGCCCCTGACGCTGCGGCACAGGGCCGGCAGATGCCATGATGAAAGGGCTGAAACTGCTTTAGGGCTGGCCTTTGCTGCGTCTGCACGGTATGGCGCGCGCAACTCCCGCAAAAAGGCTGACCCCATGGACCTGCGCAATATCGCAATCATCGCACACGTTGACCACGGCAAGACGACTCTGGTGGACGAATTGCTCAAACAATCGGGCACCTACCGCGAAAACCAGGCGACCACCGAACGCGCCATGGACAGCAACGATCTGGAACGCGAGCGTGGCATCACGATTTTTGCCAAGCCGACTTCGGTCGAGTGGAAGGGCACGCGGATCAACATCGTCGACACCCCCGGCCACGCCGATTTCGGTGGCGAGGTGGAGCGTATCCTGTCCATGGTCGACGGTGTGGTGCTGCTGGTGGATGCCGCCGAAGGCCCGATGCCGCAAACCAAATTCGTGACCTCCAAGGCGCTGAAACTGGGCCTGCGGCCCATCGTGGTGATCAACAAGGTCGACAAGCCCGACGGCGAGCCGGACCGCGCCCTGGACGAGGTGTTCGACCTTTTTGCCAACCTCGACGCAAGTGAAGAGCAGCTGGATTTCCCGGCCATGTATGCCTCCGGCCGCGCCGGCTGGGCAGATCATTCGCTGGACGGGCCGCGCAAGGGTCTGGACGCATTGTTCGAACTGATCCTCAAACATGTCCCGGCGCCCAAGCAGCTTTCCGATATCGACCAGCCCTTCACCATGCTGGCCACCACCCTTGGCGGTGATCCCTTCCTGGGGCGCCTGCTGACCGGCCGGGTCGAATCCGGCACGCTGAAGGCAGGCCAGACGATCAAGGCGATGTCGCGCGACGGCAAGCTGATCGAGAATTTCCGCTGCACTAAGATCCTCGCCTATCGCGGGCTGGAGCAGACCGCCATCGACGTGGCCGAGGCAGGTGACATCGTCTCCATTGCCGGCATGACCAAGGCCACCGTGGCCGACACCCTGGCAGACCAGAGCGTGACCGAGGCGATCCCGGCCCAGCCGATTGATCCGCCCACCATCACCGTGACCTTCGGCATCAACGATTCCCCGCTGGCCGGGCGCGATGGCAAAAAGGTGCAATCCCGCGTCATCCGCGAGCGCCTGCACAAGGAAGCGGAATCAAACGTCGCCATCAAGATCAGCGACACACCCGGCGGCGAAGCCTTTGAGGTTGCCGGACGGGGCGAATTGCAGATGGGCGTGCTGATCGAGAACATGCGCCGCGAAGGGTTCGAACTGTCGATCTCCCGCCCGCAGGTGCTGTTCCGTGACATCGACGGCGAGCGGCACGAGCCGATCGAGGAAGCCACCATTGACGTGGACGACGAATATTCCGGTGCGGTGATCGAAAAGATCACCGGCGTGCGGCGCGGCGAACTGGTCGAGATGAAACCGGCCGGTGCGGGCAAGACACGTATTGTGGCCCATGTCCCCTCCCGCGGGCTGATCGGCTATCACGGCGAATTCCTGACCGATACCCGCGGCACCGGCGTGCTGAACCGCGTGTTCCACAGCTGGGCGCCACACAAGGGTCCGATCCCGGGCCGCCGCGCGGGCGTCCTGATCTCGATGGAAAACGGCACCTCGGTGGCCTATGCCCTGTGGAACCTCGAAGAACGCGGCAGAATGATGATCGGCGCCCAGGCCGACGTCTATACCGGCATGATCATTGGCGAACATTCCCGCGACAACGACCTGGAAGTGAACCCGCTGAAGGGCAAGAAACTGACCAACGTGCGCGCCTCCGGCACGGATGAGGCGGTGCGCCTGACCACGCCGATCACGCTCTCGCTGGAAGAAGCCATCGCCTATATCGACGATGATGAGCTGGTTGAAGTGACGCCAAATGCGATCCGGCTGCGCAAGCGCTTCCTGGACCCGCATGAACGCAAGCGGATGGCAAAATCGGCCTGACGGGAGATTCCGGGGCGCTGCCCCGGACCCCGGGAATATTTAAGGCCAAAAAGAAAGCAGACCAGCGTTATGCGCTGGTCTCCACAATCACCAGTTCACGTTCAGATGCGCCGCGCGCATGGCTCAAAGCCGCCTGATAGGCATCTGAATGATAACATTTTTCCGCTGATTCCAGGTCCGGAAAACGGGCCACGACATTGCGCGGGCGCGCCTTACCTTCGAGCTGCACGAAGCGCCCCCCCCGCGCGATGAATTCGCCGCCATGATCGGCGATGGCAACCGTCGCGCCTGCGGCGTATTTCTTGTAGGCCTCTTCGTCCGTGACGGTGACATGAGCGATCCAGAGTGCAGGCATGTTATCCTCCCATTACCTTTTCCGCAGCGGCAATCGCCGCCTGCGCATTTTCAGTGCTGGCACCGCCGCCCTGCGCCATGTCAGGCCGTCCGCCGCCGCCCTTGCCCCCCAGTTCGGCCACTGCGGCCTTGAGGATATCCACCGCAGACAACCGGTCCGTCAGATCCGCCGTCACCCCTGCGGCAACGGCAGCCTTGCCGCCCGCATCGGCGATCAGCAGCACAGCGCCCGTGCCCAGCCGCGCCTTGTGTTCGTCCACCAGCGCGGGCAGATCCTTGCCCGTCACGCCGCTCAGCACCTGGGCGATGAACTTGATCCCGCCGACCTCGCGGGTATCCGGTGCGGCCGCACCGCCCCCCGACATGGCCAGTTCACGGCGCAGCTGCGCCACTTCATTCGCCAGGCTCTTGCGTTCATCCATCAGGCCGCGGACCCGGTCCGGCACATCACCCGGCGCGGATTTGAGCGCCTCTGCGACACGCGACAATGCCGATTGCTGTTCACGCAGCCAGGCCAGCGCCTCCGCTCCCGTCAGCGCCTCGATCCGGCGCACACCGGCACTGCTGGCGCTGTCGCCCAGCAGCACAAAGGCCCCGATATCCCCGGTCTGGCGCACATGGGTGCCGCCGCAGAGTTCGAGCGAATAGGTGTTCCGGTCATTCCCCTTGCCCGATCCGGCCTGATGGCCCATCGAGACCACGCGCACCTCGTCGCCGTATTTTTCGCCAAACAGCGCCTGCGCCCCAAGCGCGCGCGCGTCATCCGGTGTCATGATCCTTGTATCGACAGTGGCATTCTGGCGGATGAAGCTGTTCACCTCCGCTTCGACCTGCGCCAGTTCAGCGGCGGTCAGCCCCTTGGCATGGCTGAAATCGAACCTCAGCCGGTCCGGCGCATTGAGCGAGCCGCGCTGTGCCACGTGATCGCCCAGGGCGCCCCGCAGCGCCTCGTGCAGCAGGTGCGTGGCCGAATGGTTGGCCCGGATGGCGGTGCGCCGCGCATGATCCACTTCCAGCACGGCCGCCTGCCCCACCTTGACCTCGCCCTTTGTCACCTTGCCGAAATGGGCAAAGACGCCTGCCGCCTTGCGGGTATCCGTGATGGTGATTTCACCGGTGCCGGTGCGGATCACACCCGTGTCACCGACCTGGCCACCGGATTCCGCATAGAAAGGCGTCTGGTTGAAGGCGACCTGGATGCTGTCGCCCTCGCGGGCCAGTTCCGTCAACACGCCTTCCATCACCAGCGCCTTGATCTGGCCCTCTGCGGTTTCGGTCTCATAGCCCAGAAACTCGGTCGGGCCGTTCTTTTCGGCCACGTCGAACCAGACGGTTGCATCCGCCGCCTCGCCAGACCCGGCCCAGGCCGCGCGGGCCTTGGCCTTCTGCTCTGCCATGGCCGTGTCAAAACCTTCAATATCCACCGCGCGCCCCTGCTCGCGCAGCGCGTCCTGCGTCAGGTCCAGCGGGAAGCCGAAAGTGTCATAAAGCTTGAAGGCCGCCTGCCCCGACAGGTTCGCCCCCTCCGGCAGGCCGCTGACCTCGTCCTCCAGCAGGCGCAGGCCCCGGTCCAGCGTCTGCTTGAAGCGGGTTTCCTCGTTCAGCAGGGTTTCGGTGATCAGCGATTGCGCCTGCCCCAGTTCAGGGTATGCCGCGCCCATCTGGCTGACCAGTGCCGGCACCAGACGGTGCATCAGCGGGTCCTGGACCCCCAGCAGATGCGCATGGCGCATCGCCCGGCGCATGATCCGGCGCAGCACATAACCGCGCCCGTCGTTGGCGGGCATGACCCCGTCCGCGATCAGGAAGGAGGTGGAGCGCAAATGATCTGCGATGACCCGGTGGTGCGTCCGGCCCGGCCCGTCCGGATCGGTGCTGGAGGCATCTGCCGAGGCCTCGATCAGCGCGCGCATCAGATCGGTGGCGTAATTGTCATTGGTGCCCTGCAACAGCGCGGCAACCCGTTCGATCCCCATGCCGGTGTCGATCGACTGGTTCGGCAGGTCGCGGCGGGTGCCGTCCTCGAATTGTTCGTATTGCATGAAGACGAGATTCCAGATCTCGACAAAGCGGTCGCCATCCTCCTCCGGGCTGCCCGGAGGGCCACCCCAGATGTGATCGCCGTGATCATAGAAGATCTCGGTGCAGGGGCCGCAGGGCCCGGTGGGACCGGCCGACCAGAAATTGTCATCCGTCGCGATGCGGATGATGCGGTCATCGCTCAGACCCGCATGTTTCTTCCAGATCGCCACCGCTTCGTCATCGGTATGATAGACCGTCACCAGCAGGCGCTTTTCGTCGATGCCGAACACCTTGGTCAGCAGGTCCCAGGCCAGCGGGATCGCTTCGGATTTGAAATAATCGCCAAAGCTGAAGTTGCCCAGCATCTCGAAAAACGTGTGGTGGCGCGCGGTATAGCCGACATTGTCCAGATCGTTGTGCTTGCCGCCTGCGCGCACGCATTTCTGCGCGGTGGCGGCACGTGTGTAGTCGCGGGTTTCGACCCCGGTGAACAGGTTCTTGAACTGCACCATGCCCGCCGCCGTGAACATCAGCGTCGGGTCGTTGCGGGGCACCAGCGGGCTTGAAGGGACAACCTGGTGTCCGTTCTTGTCGAAATAGGACAGGAAACTGGAGCGGATTTCGTTCAGGGTCTTCATCGGTCAGGCCTTCCGGGGCAAATACGCGTCGTTGTCAGATAGCCTTGGCAGGCTTGCCTGTCCACAGGTCCGGCATGGAAAAAGGGGCGCTGCCCGCCGGCGCGCCCCTGATGTCTTGCAAGGATTGCAATGTGGTCCGGGCCTCAGGCTTCCAGAATGTCCGCATCATCCGTGTCGGAACCGTTGAAATCCAGACCATGCGCCGCGCGGATCTTGTCTTCGATCTCCATCGCCATGGCGGTGTTTTCCTTCAGGAAGGCCTTGGCGTTTTCACGGCCCTGCCCGATCCGCTCATCCCCGTAAGAGAACCAGGAGCCGGATTTGTCGACCACGCCCGCCTTGACGCCGAGGTCCAGCAGCTCACCCATCTTGGAGATGCCTTCGCCATACATGATGTCGAATTCCACCTGTTTGAAGGGCGGCGCGACCTTGTTCTTCACGACCTTGACGCGGGTTGCATTGCCCACCACCTCGTCACGGTCCTTGAGCGCGCCGATGCGGCGGATGTCGAGGCGGACCGAAGAGTAGAATTTCAGCGCATTGCCGCCCGTTGTGGTTTCGGGGCTGCCGAACATGACGCCGATCTTCATCCGGATCTGGTTGATGAAGATCACCGTGCACTGGGTCCGGCTGATCGAGCCGGTCAGCTTGCGCATGGCCTGGCTCATCAGGCGGGCCTGCACGCCGACGCTGCTGTCGCCCATGTCGCCCTCAAGCTCGGATTTCGGCGTCAGCGCGGCAACCGAATCGACAACAACCATATTGACCGCGCCGGAGCGGACCAGCGTATCGGTGATCTCAAGCGCCTGTTCGCCGGTATCGGGCTGCGAGATCAGCAGCTCGTCGATGTCCACGCCCAGCTTGCGGGCATATTGCGGGTCAAGCGCGTGTTCCGCATCCACAAAGGCACAGACGCCGCCGGCCTTCTGCTGCTCTGCAAGGCAGTGCAGCGTCAGCGTTGTCTTGCCGGAGGATTCGGGGCCGTAGATCTCGACGATCCGGCCCATCGGCAGGCCGCCGATGCCAAGCGCGATGTCCAGCCCCAGCGATCCCGTGGAACTTGCCGTGATGTCCTGAATCGCACCTTCCGCGCCCAGTTTCATGATCGAACCCTTGCCGAACTGCCGTTCGATCTGGGCCAGGGCGCTGTCCAGCGCCTTCTGCTTTTCCGCCGACTTCTTGTTGTCCATTGTCAATAAATCTGCCGTTGCCATATGCCCGTTCCCTTAGTGTCATAGTGGCGCGGGATCGGCAATCGCCGTCCTGCGCCGGTTTTTTGTTCCGTTAATGTTCTCTATGGGACCAAAAGTGGAACATTTCAATCACTTTATTTCTTTCCCCATCTTTTACGGGAATGGGTTAAGAAGTAGTTTACGGCGACAACCCGGGATGATCTAACGCGCGAGGCCCCCTTAAATGCTTGTTTTCTTTAAGGAACGCCTGGCCTTCCTGTCGGTGCCGAAAACCGGGACAACCGCCTATGAAAGTGCGCTTGCGGCGCGGGCGGACATGGTGATCTCCGACCCGCCGATGCTGAAACACGCGCCTGTCTATCGCTACAATCGCTTCATCCGGCCCATGTTCGAAAGGGTCTGCGGGGTCGAACTGGAAGTCATGGCGGTGATGCGCGAGCCGGTCTCCTGGCTGGGCAGCTGGTACCGCTACCGCCAGCGCCCCTTCATGGAGGGCAAGCCGAATGCGACCCATGGCATCAGTTTCGACGATTTTGCCCTGGCCTATATGAAGGGGAACAAACCCGGTTTTGCCGATGTGGGCAGCCAGGCCCAGTTCATGAAAAGCCAGCCGAACGGCACCGGGGTCACCCATTTCTTCCGCTACGAAGACCAGCCGAGGCTCAAGGCCTTTCTCGAAGAACGTCTGGAAGTGACATTGTCCCTTGCCCGCGAAAACGTCTCCCCCGCGATGGCGCTCAGGCTTTCTCCGGAGGTCGAGGAGCGGTTTCGCCGCAAATGCGCCGAGGAATTCGCGCTTTACCACTCCATCCCGTAGTGCCGGTGCCACAGGTGGTTCAGGGGTCGCTGCCGGCCATATTCGTCCGGACCGGACCGTAGCTCACACCTCCCCCAATTCGAAGCACCCGGCTCAATGCATCTGCTTGTGCACCATCTCGGTCAGTTCGTTCAGTGAAAACGGTTTCGGCAGGAAAACGGAATTCGGTATCCTGCTTTGCTCCTCTCCGAAACTGTCTTCGGCATAGCCGGAGACAAAGACGACCCGCACGTCCGGCCGTTCCTTCAGCGCCTCGCGCACCCAGCTGGGGCCATCCATGCCGGGCATCACCACGTCGGTCACAAAGACATCCACGGTAAGGTTTTCGTCTTCCAGGGTCTTTAACGCCGCCTCTGCCGATTCAGCCTCAAGGACGGTAAATCCGCGCAGACGCAGCGCCCGGCTGGCAAAGGCGCGCACCGGGGCCTCGTCCTCCACCAGCAGGACAACCCCGTCCGATGCATCGGACGCGTTTGACCGCTCCGCGACATCGGGCCGCGGCGACACCTCCGGACTGTGGTCATGCACCGGGAAATACAGCACGAAGGTGGTGCCGACGCCGGGCTGGGAATCGACAAAGATGAACCCGCCGGTCTGCTTGACGATGCCATAGGCGGTCGACAGGCCGAGGCCGGTCCCCTCGCCCGTGCGCTTGGTGGTGAAAAACGGCTCGAACACCTTTTGCAGCTTGTCCGAAGCAATGCCCAGCCCGCTGTCAATCACCTCGACGGTCACATAGTCACCGGCCGGCACGGTGACGCGGTCCCGTGTCAGCGGCTCTTCCAGCGTCAGGCATTCCGTGACGATCCTGATCTCACCGCCCGCCGGCATGGCGTCGCGGGCATTGACCACGAGGTTCATCAGAACCTGTTCGAGCTGACGCTTGTCGGCGCGGATTGGGCGCAACACCGGATCATGGCTGAGCGTGAGGGTCACCTTTTCGCCGACCAGCCGGTTCAGCAGATGGGTCAGATCCGCCAAGGTGTCGCGCAGGTCCAGCGTTTCCGGCCGCAGGGTCTGTTTGCGCGAAAAGGCCAGCAGCTGGCGCACCAGCCCGGCGGCACGGTTGGCGTTCTGGTTGATCTGGATCAGGTCCCCATAATCGGCATCGCCCTGGTCGTGGCGCAGCAGCAGCAGGTCGCAATGGCCCGAGATTGCTGTCAGCAAATTGTTGAAATCATGCGCGACACCGCCTGCCAACTGGCCGATTGCCTGCATTTTCTGGCTTTGCACGAATTGCGCCTCCAGTGACTTCAGTTCTGTTGCGTCGTGCAGCACGGCAATAAGCGCCCGTTCGCCGTCTTCCATAATCCGATTCAGCACCACTTGCACGAAAGTTTCCTTGTCGGTGCGGGTCAGCCGCAGGAATTCCGACTTCTGGACCATCCGGTTGGACAGCGTGTCATTCAGCCAATCCGCGATCGGACGGCCCAGCCCCTCCATCAGTTGCGAAATATTGGCGCCTTCAACCAGCTTGGTGCCGATCAGCCCCGCCGCCATCCGGTTGAAAGAGCGCACGGCACCGTCGGGTGCCACCTTTATCATCGGCACAGGCATGTCCTGAAAGGCCTGCCACCCCTGCATCGGCGCCTCCAGGGACGCCTCCGGTGGCGGCAGCAGAAAGATCACGCGGCGCCCGGCCCCGGCATCCATTTCCGCCACCAGCATCCGGCGCGGCCCGTCAGGGCAGGATACTTCTGCCAGCGTCCCGGGCACGACGGGCAGTTCCGTGAAAATGCGATCAAGCGTCTTGACCCGTCCGCCAAGCAGCCGCCGCGCGGCATCATTGGTAAAAAGCACCGCGCCGCTGCGCCCCAGCATCAGCATCGGCAGTTGCACCCCGTCGTGCGGGGTGCGCGCAGCGGTCCGCGCGCCCATGTTCTCAAGCCGCCACAGGAACCGGTCCTGCGCGATCTCATGGACCGCCACGCGCAGATGCCCGGCCCGTGTCGCGACATCCTCCTGCGCGGCACCGCTGGCATCGGCGCGCGATTGCAACCGGTAGAGAATGCCCGCCGGATTCGCAAAGGTTTCGGTCAGGGCCGCGCCAAGCGTCGTGAAACTATCGCGCTCGAAGAGGCGATGCGCGGCGCGGTTCGCGCCGTGAATCAGACCGTCCCTTTCGGCAATAAAACAGGGGATGGTATCATGTTCAATAAAGGTCTCGATGGTATCGACCAGCCCGGACCGGCGGACGGCCTGACCCGCCGCGCGCAGGCCCAGAACGCCGCCCACCATCACCAGCGTCGCCCCGGAGCAGAACAGAGCCAGCGCAAATATCCGCTGCGACACGAACATGCCCACAGCGACCAGCACCGCCCCCAGGATCACCAGCAGCCAGGTTTGTCTGTTGCGCACCCGCAGCGGCGCCGCGCCAACCGGCGGCACCGGCGGCCGCGGTTCGGCAATAACGTCCGGCGCGTTCTGCCCCAGCGATACAGACAAAATCTATCCTCCGACGGCCCTCGAATCGTCCTCCATTAAGCGTCTCCCGGGTTAATCGAACCTTAACCACAGCAGAGATGCATCCCAAAGTTGAGTATGATTAGCCTGATACCCGCGTCAACTGCGCAGTATAGAAACCGTCTCCCGCCGCATCGACGGCAAAACGATGCGCAAAGCTGCAGGTCCAGCCGGGGTTTCGCGACAGAAAGGCCGCCAGCCGGTCCTCGTTTTCCGCCCGCAGAACCGAGCAGGTGGCATAGGCCAAAAGGCCCGAGGGCCCGACAAGCGCTGCGGCGCGGTCAAGGATCTCGTCCTGGAGCGCGGTCAATTCAGCGAGGCGCGCAGGCGTCAGGGTCCATTTTCCCTCTGCGGCGCGGCGCCAGGCACCCGAGCCGGAACAGGGCGCATCGCAAAGCACCACATCGAAGGGGGCGGCATCTGCCAGCGTCGCGGTTTCGGCAAGTGCCACGGTGACACCCGCCCGTGCCGCGCGGGCGGGCAGATCGGCCATCCGGGCGGGCGCGATGTCATGGGCGGTGACCTGCCGCGCCGGGTCCATCGCCAGGGCCAGCGCCTTGCCCCCGCCGCCTGCGCAATAATCCAGCACCCGTCCGCCCGCCGGCAGGGCGGCAACAACGGCCTGGCTTGCGGCGTCCTGAAGCTCGATCAACCCTTCGGCAAAGGCGGATGAATTGCGAATGCGGCGATGCCCTTCGGTCACGGTCAGGGCCGCCTCTGCCAGCGGGTTCACCGCGGTCTCCACCCCCTGTTCGCGCAGCATGTCTGCGGCGGCCTGCCGCTGGATGCGGGCAAGATTGACGCGCAGCACAATCGGGGCGCGCGCCTGAAGCGCGCCGGCAGTGCGGGCGGCATCTTCCCCCAGCGACGCTTCGAAAGGGGTCACCAGCCATTCCGGCAGGCACCACAGGGTTGGACGGTCTTCGGGCGGCGCGGGAAAATCCAGTTCTGCCGCGGTCGCGGGTTCGGGGGCATGGCCATCGCCGGTGAATAACGCCGCGATATCAGCCTCTTGCAGATGAAGCAGCCCCAGCATGAGCTGGCGTCCGGCCTCACCGCGCCCGAAATGCGCCGCCAGCGAACGGCAGCGCAACACGTCAAAGACATGGTCCCGGATTGCCGCACGGTCCTTGGAACCAGCAAAACGGCTGCGCCGGGCCCAGCGGGTCAGCGCCTGTTCCGCCGCCTGACCGCCCTGGATGTCATCAAGGATTTCAATCGCCGCCGCGACCCGCGCCCCCGGGGTCATCGGGCTGCAATCACATCAAGAACGTCGCGCAACAGATTGAAATTCATGATATTCCCCTATCCGGCGCGGTAGTTGGGTGACTCGCGGGTGATCTGAACGTCATGCACGTGGCTTTCCTTCAGCCCCGCCCCGGTGATCCTGACAAAACTGCAGTTCTTGCGCATCTCTTCGACGGTGGCACAGCCGGTATAGCCCATCGCAGCCCGCAGACCGCCGACCATCTGGTGCACAACGGCCGCCGCGCTGCCCTTGTAGGCCACCTGGCCCTCGATGCCTTCGGGCACCAGCTTGTCGCTCGCGGCATCCTTTTGGAAATAGCGGTCGGCCGATCCGCTTGCCATCGCGCCAAGCGAACCCATTCCACGATAAGACTTGAAGCTACGGCCTTGATAAAGAATGACTTCTCCGGGGCTCTCATCGGTGCCTGCGATCATGGAGCCAACCATGGCACAGGATGCGCCAGCGGCAATGGCCTTGGCGAAATCGCCCGAAAACTTGATGCCGCCATCGGCGATGACGGGGATCTCACCCGCCGCCGCGGCACAATCCATGATGGCGGTCAGCTGCGGCACGCCAACACCTGCCACCATGCGCGTGGTGCAGATGGAGCCGGGGCCAATGCCGACCTTGATCGCATCGGCACCGGCGTCGATCAGGGCGCGGGTTGCCCCGGCCGTAGCGACATTGCCCGCGACCACCTGCACCTCGTTGGACAGCGCCTTGACCCGTTTGACCGCAAGCGCCACTCCTTCGGAATGGCCATGGGCGGTGTCGATCACGATCATGTCGGCACCGGCATCCACCAGCGCCTGCGACCGTTCAAAGCCCGCGTCGCCCACGGTGGTGGCCGCCGCGACCCGCAACCGCCCCAGCGCGTCCTTGCAGGCGGTGGGGTTCAGCACGGCCTGTTCGGTATCCTTGAGCGTCAGCAGACCGGTCAGCTTGCCCTTGGCATCGGTCACCAGCAGCTTTTCGATGCGGCGCGCCTTCATCAGGCTGATCGCCTCTTCACGGTCCGCCGGCTCGTGCAGGATGGCAAGGTTTACCGAAGACATCATCACCCGCACCGGGGTCTTGTCATCGCTGGCAAAGCGCATGTCGCGGTTGGTCACGATCCCCACGACACGCCCGGTGTCATCGACAACCGGAAATCCGGTGACGTTATAGCGTTCCTGCAGCGCCTTGGCATCGGCCAGGGTCTGTTCCGGGGTCAGGGTGATCGGGTTATAGACGATGCCGGATTCAAACCGTTTGACCCGGCGGATCTCGCGGGCCTGTTCGTCAATGGTCAGGTTGCGGTGAACCACCCCCATGCCGCCGGCCTGCGCCATGGCAATCGCCATGCGCCCCTCGGTCACGGTATCCATGGCGGAACTCAGCAGCGGAATGTTCAGCGCAATGGATCTGGTCACATGCGTGCGGGTATCTGCGGTGGATGGCAATACAGACGACGCTGCGGGAACAAGCAATACATCGTCAAAGGTCAGGGCCTCACGAATCTCCATTTTACACCTCGGCTTGGATGGGTTCATTTGGCGGTTTCATATTTCACGGATGGTCTGGATTGGAAAGACCTATTGCGTCCATTTGCGGATGGTTCTGTATCGCGTGTCATCGGCAGGGATTCTGATGCCGGACGAACTGAACGATCATCACCGCCGCATCCATCCTGCTTTGATCGGCGGGTCCGGGCGCGCGGGCGCTGGCGTATCGCCAGAAGTCCACCGCGTCGAACTGCCCCTGCCCCGCTGCGGCACATATGGTCGGCCTGCCAGACTGCCGGTCCTCTGCCATGGCCTGTCCGATGACCTGACGCAGGTAGACACCCAGCCTCTTCTTTTCTTCGGGATCGGTCCGGGCGCGATCCATCCAGGCGAAAAGGCGGTCAAGGCCCAACGCTGGCGCGCGTTGATCCGCTGCTGCGGGGCCTGTGCCGCAGACAAGGGCGATCAGCAGTATGGCAAGGTGGCGGCGCATTGTTTACTCCTAAACAGCAATTAATTATTGCTAAACGATAATTCATCTGCTTAATAAAGATCAAGTCCAATACCAGGGAGAGTTGAAATGGATCAGGTCAACCGTCAAAAACGCATCATGTGGTGGAGCAGGATTCTTGCCGCAGCAACACTAGTTCTGGCAGTCGCGCTTCCGCCTTTGGTGTTCATCACGGTGCTGCTGCTTCCTTTCGACATGCTCGCTGCATCTGCCCATGTCGTCCCGCCGCCATCGGCCCTTTCCTCCGGCACGCAGCTTTTGATTGCCCTTGTTGCAAGCCTGCCTGCCCTGTTGCTGTCCTGGGGGCTGTGGGCGCTGCGGCCCGCGCTGATCTCCTTTGGTCGCGGCGCCTGTTTCGCTCCCGTGGTGTTTGGCGCGCTCAAACGCTTTGCGGTGGCCTTGTTCGTTTCTGCCTTGATGCGGGTGGCTGTGGTCCCGCTGACCGGCGTGATCCTCTCAATTGGTCAAGAACAGGGCGCGCTGAGCCTGCGTTTCGGCATGGGTGATCTGCAGACGATGCTCCTGGCCGCCGGAGTCTGGATCCTGGCCTGGATCATCGTCGAAGCGGCGGCACTGGATGCCGAAAACAAGCAGTTCGTCTGATGCAGATCGAGGTACATCTTGCCGTGATCCTGGCGCAACGTGGCGTGAGCGGGCGCGCATTGGCCAAACACATCGGCATCACCCAGGCCAATCTTTCACTGCTGCGGCAGGGCAAGGTCAAAGGGGTACGTTTCGAGACGCTGGCAAAGATCTGCGACTACCTTGACTGCCAGCCCGGCGACCTCTTCACCTTTCGCCGCGACTGATCGCGGGGGTTTCCCCGGGGGCTGACACGCGCGAAAATCGTCGCCGTGACGGCAAAGGGATGGCGCAAATGACGCCCAGCGTTCATTTATTGCCGCCCTTTGGCTTCCACCTGCCGCAGGGGGCGCTATGGTGGCCAAAAGCAGTTAAGGACGGCACGAGATGAGCAGCGATCCCCTGGTGATCTTCACCCCCTCCGGCAAGCGGGGAAACTTCCCTGTCGGCACGCCGATCCTGACGGCGGCGCGGCAGCTGGGGGTTGACCTGGATTCGGTCTGCGGCGGGCGCGGCATCTGCTCGAAATGCCAGATCACGCCCAGCTACGGCGAATTTTCCAAACACGGCGTTACCGTCAGCGGCAACGCGCTGAGTGAATGGAACTCGGTGGAGCAGCGCTACAAGGACAAGCGCGGGCTGAAGGAAGGGCGCAGGCTGGGCTGTCAGGCAACCGTGCAGGGTGACGTGGTGATCGACGTGCCCCCCGAAAGCCAGGTGCACAAACAGGTCGTGCGCAAACGCGCCGAAGCGCGCGAGATCGTTCTCAACCCCTCGACCAAGCTGTTCTATATCGAAGTGGCCGAACCGGACATGCACGACCCCTCGGGCGATCTGGAACGCCTGCGCGATGCGCTGCGTGAACAATGGAACCTCGAAAAGGTCAATGCAGACCTGCACATCCTGCAAATGATGCAACCGATCCTGCGCAAGGGCGAGTGGAAGGTGACGGTCGCCGTGCATCTGGGCGATACGGAAAACCCGCCCCGCATCATGCATATCTGGCCGGGATATTACGATGGCACGGTCTATGGGCTGGCGGTCGATCTGGGGTCAACCACCATCGCCGCGCATCTGTGTGATCTGCAAACCGGCGCGGTGCTGGCCTCGTCAGGGGTGATGAACCCGCAGATCCGCTTTGGCGAAGACCTGATGAGCCGGGTCAGCTATTCGATGATGAACCCCAGGGGTGCCGAGGAAATGACCCGCGCGGTGCGCGAAGGCATGAATGCGCTGTTCACCCAGATCGCAACCGAAGGCAATGTGGACAAGAACCTGATTGTCGACGCGGTCTTTGTCTGCAACCCGGTGATGCACCACCTGTTTCTGGGCATCGACCCTTTCGAGCTGGGTCAGGCGCCCTTTGCGCTGGCCACCTCCAACGCCATGCGCCTGCGCGCCGATGATCTCGACCTCAACATTCACCCCTCGGCGCGGGTCTATCTGCTGCCCTGTATCGCGGGCCATGTGGGCGCGGATGCCGCTGCCGTCGCGCTGAGCGAGGCACCGGACAAATCCGAGGATCTGGTGCTGGTGGTCGACGTGGGCACCAATGCGGAAATCCTGCTGGGCAACAAGACCAAGGTGCTGGCCTGTTCCTCGCCCACCGGCCCGGCCTTCGAGGGCGCGCAGATCAGCTCCGGTCAGCGCGCCGCCCCCGGTGCCATCGAACGGGTGGAGATCGACCCGGTGACCAAGCTGCCACGCTTCAAGGTGATCGGCAGCGACCTGTGGTCCGATGACCCCGGTTTCGAGGCCGAAATCGCCACCACCGGCGTCACCGGCATCTGCGGCTCCGGCATCATCGAGATGGTGGCAGAGATGCGCATCCACGGCATCGTCGACGCCCCCGGCCTGATCGGCACGGCAGAGCAGACCGGATCACCTGCGGTCTTTGCCGACGGGCGCACCAATTCCTACCTGGTCTATGACGGCACCGGCAATGGCGGCCCGCTGATCACCGTCACCAACCGCGACATCCGCGAGATCCAGATGGCCAAGGCGGCGCTTTATTCCGGGGCGCGGCTGCTGATGGACAAATTCGGCGTCGACAAGGTGGACCGCATCGTGCTGGCCGGTGCCTTCGGCGCGCATATCAGCACCAAACATGCCATGGTGCTGGGCATGATCCCCGATGCGCCGCTGGACAAGGTGACATCGGCCGGAAACGCCGCCGGGACCGGCGCGCGGATTGCCCTGCTGAACACCGACGCGCGGGCCGAGATCGAACAGACCGTGCGCGACATCCACAAGGTCGAAACCGCGATCGAACCGCGCTTTCAGGAGCATTTCGTCAATGCTTCCGCCATCCCCAACGCGGTTGAACCCTTTCCGATCCTCCACTCCATCGTCACCCTGCCGACAGCCACCTTCAACACCGGGGGCGATCACGGCGGCGATTCCGGCGGCAGACGCAGGCGGCGCCGGGGATGAGCAACGCAGAGCAACAGGAATTCTGGAACGCTCAGGCAGGCCCGATCTGGGTGGCCCAGATGGAAAACATGGACCGCGCCCTTGCGCCGGTGCTCGACCATGTGCTTGGCGCGGCGCATATCCGGCGGGGCGACAGGGTACTCGACATCGGCTGCGGTGCCGGCACCAGCACAGCGGCGGCGGCACGGCTGGCCGGACACGATGGCAGCGCCTGCGGGCTGGACATCTCTCATGCGCTTCTGGCCCATGCCCGCCTGTCAACGGCGGATGCCCCCGGCCTGACGTTCATCCAGGGCGATGCGCAGACGTTCGACTTCGAGCCGGATCAGTTCGACGCGATGATTTCCCGCTTTGGCGTGATGTTCTTTGAAAACACCCAGGCGGCCTTTGCCAATATCGCCAGCGGGTTGCGCCCTGGTGCGCAGCTGAGCTTTGCCACCTGGGGTGACATCGCGGAGAACCCCTATTTCACCATGCCGGCCGCCATCGCAAAGACGGTGATCGGCGCGGTCCCCAAGACTGATCCGGATGCGCCCGGCCCCTTCGCCCTGCGCGACAGGCAAAAGGTTGTCGCATTGCTGGACGCGGCGGGGCTGGTAGAGATCAAGGCCCGCGTGCTGCCCTTGGACCTGACACCGCCGGGCGACGCGGCGCAGGTGGCGCAATTGCTTTGCGACATCGGCCCGGCCCAGCGGGCCCTGACCCATTTCGAGGCGGATGACGCCGACCGCGCACGGCTGGTTGACGCGCTGATTGCAGGTCTGGAACCCTTCGAAACGCCAAAGGGCATCCGCATTCCCGCGCAGATCAACCTCTTCACCGCCCGGACCAAGGGCTGATCCCGCCTATAGCGTTTCCAGTTCATGTCGTATCGCCAACACCCTGCCGCGCCTTTGGCGATCCCGGGACATTGGCGATGCTTCGTTTCAACGAAAACCGGAAACTTTAATCCAGCTGCCGGGAGATCCACCAGGTGACGCCATTGGCATCCCGCACCCCGCCGCGCAGGTCGCCGTCGCCCTTGTCCGTCAGCGGTTGCACCTCCGTCCCGCCGGCCGCCAGCGCACGGGCAAAGGCCGCTTCCGCCTCCGCCACATAGACATGCACATGGGCTTCGGTGCTTTCCGGCATTTCGCCCATCATGATCACCGTATCATCCACAAGCGCCTCTGCATGCATGATCCCCTTGCCGCCCTCGCCCGGGATCACCCGCAGGCGGGTGGCGCCGAAGGCGGCTTCCAGAAAGCCCAGGGTCGCATTGGCATCGCGGACCATCAGATAGGGCGACGCGCTGTTGTATCCGTCAGGTTTGTAACTCATCCTGTCCTCCGCTTTGTGCGCGCCGCCCCCTTGACGGCGCTGCGCCCCGCGCATATCCAAACGCAGGCGCGCGGGTATGGTGAAAAGGTATCACGGCAGCTTCCCAAGCTTTAGTTACGAGTTCGATTCTCGTTACCCGCTCCACTTTCCACTTCATTCAATCCATCCTGCGGCGCGCGCGCAAGCGCTTGTCTGGTCTGTTGCAGCAGGGTCAGGAAACGCTGGCTCGCCGCCAGACGGGTCGCGACCTCGGCGATCTTGTCGTCCAGAAAGCGCTCCATCTCCTCCGCACCGCCGCCCTGCGCCATGAATTGGCCTACAAACAAGGTGATGTCGGCGATACTCAAACCCGCCGCCTGGGCGTCGCGGATCACTTCCAGGGTCAGAATCGCATCCTCAGGGTAAATGCGATAGCTGTTGGAAGCCTCGGGATCGGTATCAGACCGGATCAGCCCGTGGCGTTCGTAGAAACGGATCGTATCGCGGCTGACCTCCGCCCGCCTTGCCAGTTCACCGATGCGCATCATGCCCTCAAAACCGTTGACAATGGTCCACAGTTTATAGTTTGCTTCGACCTGCAGGGCAATCGGCAATCTAAGGCGATGACCCGTAAACCGGGCGGAACGGGCTTCACGATGAAGAAGATCGACTTCAAAAAGACGATGAAACAGCTTTATGGCCCCGCGGCCGGGCCATTTGCAGAGATTGACGTGCCGCAAATGCATTTTGTCAAAGTGGATGGCGCGGGTAATCCGAACACTTCGGCCGAATACCTGCAGGCGGTTCAATGCCTTTATGGCGTCAGCTATGCGATGAAATTTGCCGCCAGGGCGGCACTGTCACAGGATTATGTGGTGCCGCCGCTGGAAGGGCTGTGGTGGGCGGATGATCCAACTGCCTTTGCTGCGCGCAGAAAGGATGAATGGCAGTGGACGATGATGATCATGGTGCCGGATTTCGTGACATCCGCGATCTACGAGGCCGCCCGCGACAAGACCAGGCGCAAACTCGGCAGCCTGCCCGAAACGCTGCGGCTTGAACGCCATGACGAAGGCCTGTCACTGCAAACCCTGCATCTGGGCAGCTATGATGACGAAGCGCCGGTGCTTGCGGATCTTCATCACCGGGTGATGCCTGAACGCGGGCTGACCTTTAACGGGCCGCACCACGAGATCTACCTCAGTGATCCGCGCCGGACGGCACCTGCCCGGCTGAAAACCATCCTCAGACAGCCGGTCCGTGCCGATCCCGCGTCCCTGACCCGCTGCGCCTGACCCTTTCGGAGAATCCAGATGGCCACATCCTCCTGTCAAAGTTGCGGCATGCCGCTCGGCAAGGACCCCCAGGGCGGCGGCACCGAGACTGACGGCAGCCTCAGCACCACCTATTGTTCGATCTGCTATGCCGAAGGCGCATTCCGGCACCCGGATGTCACGGTGACCGAATTCCAGCAGCACTGCGTCGAGGCGCTGATGCGGTCGGGCATGCCGAAGATCATGGCATGGCTCTTTACCCGCGGGATCCCGCGGCTGGAACGCTGGAAAGGGGTCTGACCCCTATCCGATCAGCACCTCGCCAAATTCTTCGCGCAGGTTGCGTTTCAACACCTTGCCCGTCGCATTGCGCGGCAGCACATCGGTGAACACCACCTTGTCCGGCACCTGCCACTTGGCAATCTTGCCGTCGAACACGCTCAAGACCTCTTCTTCGGACGGGTCCTGCCCTTCGGCCCTGACCGCGACCAGCACCGGGCGTTCGTCCCATTTCTCGTGCCGCGCGCCGATTACCGCGGCATCGGCCAGCTGCGGATGCGAGATGGCGATATTCTCCAGCTCGACAGAGCTGATCCATTCGCCGCCCGACTTGATGATGTCCTTGGAGCGGTCCTTGATCGTGATATAGCCGTCCGGGTCCATGGTGGCGACATCGCCGGTGTCGAACCAGCCGTTGGTCAGGGTCTCTTCCGAGGTTTTCTTGAAATAGGCATCCAGAATCCAGTGGCCGCGTGTCACCAGATCGCCCTGCGCCTTGCCGTCATGCGGCAGCGGCTTGCCATCGTCGTCCAGGATTTCCAGCTCCACCCCGAACACCGGACGCCCCTGATTTTCGCGCAGGCGGTGCTGTTCCGCCTCCGGCAGGTCGGCGTGTTTGGCCAGCGGGCGGTTGACGGAGCCGACGGGCGACATTTCGGTCATCCCCCAGGCGTGGATCGTATCGACCCCGAATTCCTCGCGGAAGCTCTTGATCATCGACGGCGGACAGGCCGAGCCGCCCACCACGGTGCGCTTGAGGCTGGCCAGCGTGCTGCCGCTTTTCTTGGCCTCGCCCAGCAGGCCCAGCCAGATCGTCGGCACCCCCAGCGCAAGCGAGACGCGGTAGGTGTCGATCAGCCGGACCAGCGACGGGCCGTCCAGCCCCGGCCCCGGCATCACCATGCGCGCGCCGACCATGGCGCAGGCATAGGGCGCGCCCCAGGCGTTGACGTGGAACATCGGCACCACCGGCAGCACAACCTCGGCGGCGGAAATCGCGACACTATCGGCCAGGTTGATGCCAAAGGAATGCAGCACCGTGGAGCGGTGGCTGTAAAGAACACCCTTGGGGTTTCCGGTGGTTCCCGATGTATAACAAAGGCTTGAAGCGGTATATTCATCCATTTCCGGCCAGTCATAAGCCGCATCGCCCTGGGCCAGCAGATCGTCATAGGCGATGATGCCGGGCAGTTTGCCGGCGGCATCGCCCACCGCGCCCTCCATCAGGACGATATGTTCCAGATGCTCCAGCTTGTCGCGGATCGCGGCGACCAGCGGGACAAAGGTGGCGTCGATGAACAGCACCTTGTCCTCGGCATGGTTGAGGATATAGACCAGCTGTTCCGGGAACAGGCGCGGGTTGATCGTGTGGCAGACAAAACCGCCCCCCGATACGCCAAAGTAGATCTCAAGATGCCGCCGGTTGTTCCAGGCAATCGTGCCGCAGCGCGCCTGCGTGTCGAGCCCCAGGCCAGTCAGCGCCGAGGCGAGACGCCGGGCATTCGCCGCGACCTGCCCCCATGTGGTTTCCTCGACCCCGCCACCGGTGTTGACCGAATAGATCTGCCCCCCGGCATGGTACCTCTCAGCATGTTCAATCAGGCTGGAAATCAACAGGGGTTGTGACATCATCTGGCCTAGCATCGGGATCCTCCTCATCCGTTCTTTTCGCCAGAGTGGATCAGCGGCCCCGCACTTGCAAGCGTACCGTAAGGTGCCTAAAGGTCAGCTATACGGCCTGTCTGCCTGCCCGCGGGCACGCCCTGAACCGGAGGATTTCCCAATGACACTGATCATTCGCCCCACCACATCCGAAGACCGCGAGAACTGGGACCGGCTTTACCAGGGTTACGCCGAATTCTACAAGGTCGAGCAGACCCCGGAAATGCGCGATACCGTGTTCGGCTGGCTGATGGACGAGGCCCATGAATGCAACGGTCTTGTCGCCGAAACCGCCGAGGGCCGCCTGATCGGGCTGACCCATTTCCGCCCCTTCGCCAGCCCCCTGCGGGCGGCGACCAATTGTTTTCTCGACGATCTCTTTGTTGACCCGGTCGCGCGCGGTTCGGGTGCGGCGCAGGCCCTGATCGACGCGGTGGCGGAACATGCGCGGGCGCGCGGCTGGGCCACGGTGCGCTGGATCACGGCGGATGACAATTACCGCGGGCGCAATGTCTATGACCGTCTGGCCACAAGGACCATGTGGGTCACCTACGACCTCAAGACATGAACTTTCTGCAGATCACGTCCCTGCTGATTGTCATGGCCGGGGCGTTTGGTGCGATCAACTACCTGTTTCTGAAGCTGCCTTCGGCCATCGGCATCCTTGTGGTGTCGCTGCTGGCCTCCTTCGGGCTGCTGGGGATGGACCTTGCCCTGCCCGCCCTTGGCATCGCCGACACGGTGCGGCAGCTGGTCACCGGCATCGACTTTTCCGAGGCGTTGCTGGAGGGGATGCTGGGCCTGCTGCTCTTTGCCGGTGCGCTGCATGTCAAGCTGAGCGACCTGCGCAGCGAATGGCTGAGCGTGTTCCTGATGGCGACGCTGGGCATCGCCCTGTCGACGCTGGTGGTGGGCGTCGGGTTCTCCTGGCTGACCGGCATGCCGCTGCTGCTGGCGCTGGTCTTTGGCGCGCTGATTTCCCCCACCGATCCGGTGGCGGTGCTGGGCGTGCTGCGCGAGGCCGATCTGCCCAAGGCGCTGGAGACCAAGATCGCGGGTGAAAGCCTGTTCAACGACGGGGTTGGCTATGTGGTGTTCCTGGTGCTGGTGGGCCTCGCCTTTCCGGGCGCGCATCACGGGTCGGGCGGCAGCCCCCTGGGTGATGCGGCATTGCTTTTCGTGCAGGAGGCCTTTGGCGGCGCGGTGCTGGGGCTGGTGCTGGGCTGGCTGACCTTCCGGGTGATGCGCCGGATCGACGATTATTCGCTGGAGGTGCTGCTGACACTTGGGCTGGCTTTTGGCGGCTATGAGCTGGCGGTCTGGCTGCATGTCTCCGCCCCGATCATGGCGGTCTGCGCGGGGCTGCTGATCGGCGATGTGGGGACCGCGCGCGGCATGTCGGAAGAAACCCGCAAATACGTGGAGGCCTTCTGGAAGCTGATCGACGAGATCCTGAATGCGGTGCTGTTCCTGATGATCGGTTTTGAAGTCTTTGCCATCGCCCTGAACGCGGATGTTCTGGTGACCGGCGTGATCTCGATTTTCATCGCGCTGCTGGCGCGGCTGGCGGCTGTCGCGGTTCCCATCGCGATGCTGCGCCCGTTCCGCAGTTTCAGCGCCGGGGTGACGCCGATCATGACCTGGGGCGGGTTGAAGGGCGGCATCTCCGTTGCGCTGGCGCTGTCGCTGCCGGACGGCGAGTGGAAGTCGCTGATCCTGACCTGCACCTATGTGGTGGTGGTATTCTCCATCATCGTGCAGGGGCTGACCGTGGGGCGGCTGGCAAACCGGATGGGCCGGGCGCCGGACCTGATGTGACCCATCGGTGCGGCTGCGCCGCATTCGATCCATATTTTGTTGGGGCTCTGCCCCAAACCCCGGGAATATTTACAGCCAAAAAGAAAACGGGGTCAGGCCCGGTGTTTCAGGATGTAGCCCACCAGGGCGGCGGTGGAGCCGTCTTTG
The DNA here is from genome assembly GCF_027213915.1 of Sulfitobacter sp. G21635-S1. NCBI lineage: Bacteria > Pseudomonadati > Pseudomonadota > Alphaproteobacteria > Rhodobacterales > Roseobacteraceae > Sulfitobacter > Sulfitobacter sp. G21635-S1. The sequence continues at coordinate 287,944 of NZ_JAPWGV010000003.1, read as the reverse complement.
CCCTGGGGGTTTTCGCGGCCTTCCACGATGGGTTGCAGGGAGGTGGCCAGTTCCTTGCCCAGTTCCACGCCCCATTGATCATAGGAATTGATGTTCAGGATCACCCCTTCGACAAAGACGCGGTGTTCGTAAAGGGCGATGATCTGGCCCAGGGTGAAGGGATCGAGCAGCGGATAGACCAGCGTGGTCGAGGGGCGGTTGCCCGGAAAGACCCGGTGGCGGGCCTGGCGTTCAAGCTCATCCCCGGTCAGCCCCTTTGCCTCCATCATGCGCCGCGCCTCGGACAGCGAGCGGCCCCGCATCAGCGCCTCTGACTGGGCGAGGCAATTGGCCAGCAGCAGCTGGTGGTGATGGGCGAGGTCAGGCTCATGCCCGTTGGCGGCAACCAGGAATTCGCAGGGCACCACCCGGGTGCCCTGGTGGATCAGCTGATAAAAGGCATGCTGGCCATTGGTGCCTGCCGCCCCCCAGACCACCGGGCCGGTATGATGCACGCAATCGGTGCCGTCCATCTGCACCGACTTGCCGTTGCTTTCCATCTCCAGCTGCTGGAGATAATCCGGCAACATCCGCAGCCGCTGATCATAGGGCAAGACCGCGCGGGTCGCATAGCCGCAGAGCTGGTTGTGCCAGATGCCCACAAGCGCCAGCATCATCGGCAGGTTTTCCAGCGGCGCTGCCACACGGAAATGCTGGTCCATCGACTGGCCGCCGCGCAGAAAGGCGTCGAATCCCTTTGGCCCGATGGCGATCATCAGCGCGAGACCAATCGGCCCCCACATGGAGTAGCGCCCGCCGACCCAGTCCTCGAAGCCGAAGACCTGATCGGGGCTGATGCCAAAGGCTGCCGTCTTGTCCTCCGCCGTGCTGAGCGCTGCGAACTGCGTTGCGGGATCACCGCCGTGATCCGTCATCCAGGCCTTGGCGGTGCGGGCGTTGGTCATGGTCTCGATCGTGGTGAAGGTCTTGGAAGCGACGATCACCAGCGTGGTCTTGGCATCCAGCCCGCGCAGCGTGTCGGCGATATGCGCGCCATCGACGTTGGAAACGAAATGGCACCGCGGCCCGTCGTGATAGGGGGCCAGTGCGGCCACGGCCATTGCCGGGCCCAGATCGGAACCGCCGATGCCGATGTTGACCACATCGGTGATGGCACTTGCGCGCACTGCGTCGGCATAGCGGCGCATCCGCTCAAGCGTGGCGTGAACCTGCGGCATCACATCGGTGCCATCCATCATGACCGGCCCGCCGTCGAGATTGCGCAGCGCGGTGTGCAGGACCGCGCGGCCCTCGGTCTCGTTGATCTTTTCGCCCGCGAACATCGCGTCGCGTTTACCCGCCACATCTGCCTGTTCCGCAAGGGCGATCAGATCGGCGCGGCTGTCCGCGTCAATGTTTGTCTTGGCGTAGTCGAAATGCAGATTCTCCAGCGTGACGGAGAAATCACCCGCCCTGCCCGCATCCTCGAACAGGGCCAGCAGCGGTCTGTCGGTGACGGAATCCGCCCGGCTTTTCAGTTTGTCCCAGATCGTCATCATGCGGCCCAATGTACCTCTGCGTTGTTCAGAACGGTGGCGACGGGCGCCTCTTCGGGGGGCAATGTTTCAGCGCGTTCCAGTGCCGCGCGTTTCGCATCGCCAAAGATGATCAGATGGGTGGACATCGCGCCGCGCAGCACATGGGCGGGCAAGGTCACGCGCGCGATCTCCTGATCTTCGGGGCGGACGACGCAAAGGTTGGGCGCGCCTGCGGCCATCGCCGCCGCGACCCCGGGGGCCCCCGGAAACAGCGAGGCGGTGTGCATGTCATCGCCCATGCCCAGCACCAGCAGCGACAGCGGCAATTGCGTCTCCAGACCGGGCGCGATGGCGGCGGCGCCCTCCTCTGCCTCCAGACCCGGCTGGTAGAAAGGCAGGAACTGTGCCGCCGCGGCATGGCCGGTCAGCAGCCGCGACCGGACCAATGCCCCGTTCGAACGCGCATCCTCTTCCGGCACCCAGCGTTCGTCGGTCAGCATCACATGCACCCGGCCCCAGTCCAGATCGGTGCCGCTGAGCATGTCAAAGACCGGGCCGGGCGTGGTGCCGCCGGGCACGGCGAAGGAGGCGAATTCATGCACCAGAAGGCATTTCTTCAATTCTCCGGCCAGCCGGTTCGCGACCTTCATCGCCAGAATTTCCCGGTCGGGATATTCGATCAGGTTCATGGGGTCACCTCGCGCCATTCGCGGCCGTCACGCCGCATCAGTTCGTTTGCGTAATCCGGCCCGGCGGAGCCGCTGTCATAGGGTTTGGGCACGTCATTGCGCGCTTCCCACCCCTGGATGATCGGATCGGTCCAGGCCCAGGCGGCCTCGACCTCATCGCCGCGCATGAACAGCGTCTGGTTGCCGCGCATCACATCCATGATCAGCCGTTCATAGGCGTCGACCTGATCCGCATCCTCGCCCAGGGCTTCGGCAAAGCTCATGTCGAGGGGCACGTCGATCAGCCGCATGCCGCCCGGCCCCGGCTCCTTGATGGTCACGCCGAGGGTGATCCCCTCGTTCGGCTGCAGGCGGATCGACAGCACGTTGCGGTGGCGGCCCGCGTCCTCGCCAAAGATCGAATGCGGGGTTTCCTTGAACACCACGGTGATCTCGGAGGACCGCGCAGACAAACGTTTACCGGTGCGCAGGTAGAAAGGCGTGCCGGCCCAACGCCAGTTGCTGATATGGGTCTTGAGCGCCACGAAACTTTCGGTGCGCGACCGCGGCGATTCCACCGCCTCCCGGTAGCCGGGCATCTTTTCCTCATTGCCGGTCTCGGCCAGATATTGCCCCCGCACGATATGGTGCGGCAAGACCGGATCAAGGGCGCGGATGACTTTCAGCTTTTCATCGCGCACCGCATCCGGCGAAAAGCGGGCGGGCGGTTCCATCGCGATCAGGCACAAAAGCTGCATCAGGTGGTTCTGCACCATGTCGCGCATTGCGCCGGACTTGTCATAATATTCACCCCTGCCCCCGACACCCACGGTTTCGGCCACGGTGATCTGGATATGGTCGATGAACTGCGCATTCCACAGGGGTTCGAACAACATGTTGCCGAAGCGGACCGCCATCAGGTTCTGCACCGTCTCCTTGCCGAGGTAATGGTCGATCCGGTAGATCTGATCCTCGTTGAAATAAGTGGCCAAGGTCGCATTCAGCGCATGGGCGCTTTCCAGGTCGCGGCCAAAGGGTTTTTCAACCACGATGCGCGCATCCTTGTCTGCCATGCCCCATTGCTGCAGCCGTTCGGCCAGATCGCCGAACAGCGTCGGCGAGACGGAGAAATAATAGGCTTCAGTCCGGCCCTTGCCCTTCATGATCTCCTGCAGCTCGGCCCAGCCGGCCTCGCCCCGGGCGTCGATGGCGGTATATTCGATCCGCGACAGGAACGCCTGAAGCGCTTCTGGCGTGTGGCTGAACCCGGCGTTGAATTCCTCAATCGCCTCTGCCACCATCTCGCGATAGCCTGCGCTGTCCAGCTCGGTCCTTGCGGCGCCGATGATGCGCGATTCCGGTGGCATCTGTCCGGCGACGAAGCGGCGGAAAAGTCCTGGCAGGATCTTGCGGCGGGCCAGATCACCCGTGCCCCCGAAAATCACCAGATCGAATGGATCGACCGGAATCACCCGGCTTTCCATATGTGGCAGCCGGTCTTTGGCCTGGGTCATGCTGGCTTTGGTCTGGGTCATATCGGCCCCTGCGGTTTCTGAGCTTCCGTTAGCGCTACCATACTCGTAATTTCGGGCTTCACAAGGTCGTGCAATGCCCCCGGACAGGTCTTTTCATGCCTGGCCCGATCGCTTAGCACAAAGAATAGCATCCGAAACGATCAGACAAGGACCTATCATGAAAGATATGGCCAACGCCAAATCGCAGGCGAATGTCGGCAAGTTCATCGATCCGGCGATCACCGCCAAGGGCGAGCCGCGCGCGACAGTGGCGCTGAGCAATCCGCAGACGCTGTGGTTCAACACCGGCACGCTGTGCAACATAGAATGCGCCAATTGCTACATCGCCTCCTCGCCCACCAACGACGCGCTTGTCTATATCACCGCCGATGAAGTCCGCGATTATCTAGACCAGCTTGAGGCGCGCAACTGGGCGGTGCGCGAAATCGCCTTTACCGGGGGCGAACCTTTCATGAATCCCCAGATGATCGAAATGACAGAGGCATCGCTGGCGCGCGGATACGAGGTGCTGATCCTGACCAACGCCATGCGCCCGATGATGCGCAAGACCATGCAAGAGGGGCTCAAACGGCTGAACACGGCCTACCCCGGCAAGCTGACGCTGCGGATCTCTGTCGATCATCATCGCCCGGCGCTGCATGATGCGGAACGCGGCGAAGGGTCTTTTGACAAGACGCTCGCGGGCATGAAATGGCTGCGCGACAACGGCTTGCGCATGGCCATCGCCGGCCGCTCCGTCTTTGCCGACAGCGAGGCGGAAAGCCGCGCGGGCTATGCCGCATTCTTTGCCGAACACGGATTTGACATCGACGCCGACAATCCCGGCATGACCGTGCTGTTTCCGGAGATGGACGAACGGATCGACGTGCCCGAGATCACAACCGCCTGCTGGGGCATATTGAACAAATCGCCAGACGCGGTGATGTGTTCGTCCTCCCGCATGGTGGTCAAGCGCAAGGGCGCCGAGACGCCTGCGGTGCTGGCCTGCACCCTGCTGCCCTATTCCCCCGAATTCGAACTGGGTACAACGCTGGCCGAGGCCGAGGGTGCGGTGGCCCTGAACCACCCCCATTGCGCGAAATTCTGCGTGCTGGGCGGGGCCAGCTGCTCGGCCTAGGCTGAGGCTCCCGACAGATGCCGCTGCCAGCTGCGCTGCATCGCCTCTGGCACATGCCTGGATGCGGGCAAGACGTTCGGTTTCGGGCTGCCTGCACCGCAGGGCGGCTTCCTGCCGCGTCCTTTCGGGCCGATCCAGAAGGCTTCTGCGAACCGCCTGGATTCACGAAACAGCCATTGGTCATGAACCGACCGCAGATCGTCGGACATCCTGCGCATATAGGCCAGAGCGGAGGTCTCGGCCCCCTGCTCCCGGGCGGCGCGCACCAGCGCCAGCAGCGCGCCGTTCCTCCTGAACAATGCCTCGTGACTGATGATCAACGACAGATGCGGTGCGGCGGACCGCGCCATGAGGAAGCGGGCTAGATCACTTCGTGTATCAAGATGAGTTTTCAATCACGACAACATGTCCGTCACGCGGGCTGGCGCGGCCCTCTGCCAGATCGGCATAGACCTGGGGCGCGGCCTCGATGCCCTCGTGCACCCGAACTTGCATCCAGATCCCTGCTTCTGCTGCGACACGCTTCCAGGCGGCTGCGATGCGCTTTTCGATCTCGCCCGGCCCCCATTCCTCGCGCCGCTTCGCAATCTGGGACGGGGCGAAAAAGAACTGTGGTTTCGGCCCCGGCAGGGATTTCTGCGGGCGAAACTGGTCCCAGTGGCTGGTGCCGACGGCGGCCGAATGTTTCAAGACCTCTGCCAGATGGCTGTGCAGCTTCAGCTTGACCTCCGCATTGCCCGACATGTCCACATAGACCGAAGGCACCGGCGCGATCTTTTCGATCTCGCCATAGCTCAGCACCTGGTCACAGGCCCCCAGCCCCTCGACAAAGCTGCGGTTAGCTTCCGAGGTCAGTCCGATGACGCGATACCTGCGGCCCTCCGGCTCTGCCAGGTATTTGCACAGCCCCAGACCGGTCTTGGAGGAGGCCGAGCCGATGATGATCTGTTCCGCGCCAAAGCAATCATTGTCCATCAACCAGTCGAACAAAAGGTATGAGGTCGCCAGAAGCGGCTGCAACAGGGCGCGCAGGTGGTCCTGTTCCGCCGCCCCCTGCCGCACCGGGATATAGCGGTTGTAGACCGCAGGCAGTTCGGCCCGATGCGGCGCCGCATCCAGGATCACGCCCTGCCCGTCAATTTCCGGGGTGATCACAAGCTCCTCTGCCAGCGGATAGAACCCATAGATCCGCGCCCCCGGCTGCAGCGCATCGCTGCGGCTTTCCACCACATTTGCGACGCCCCAGACCGGGACCTGCCCCATACCGTCAACGCTCGTGGGAAAGAATTTCCAGTAGCCGATGTCAAATCCCACCGCAGCATAGGTGACATTGTTGGCCGTGATGGCAAAGCTTTCCAGCCGCAGCCGGGCCTCGCCCGGTTGCAACGGCGGGCGCGCCACCTCTTCCAGCCTGATTTGCGTGATGTTCTTCTGGTCGACAAGCAGCCGTTTCATGCCGTTCCTCCCATATGGCCTGCCTCAGCCTAACCGGGGAACAGCAGCATGTGAGCCGGAAAATGCACCGACGCCACGTCACTTTGCGATACGCTCAATGAAGGATGAATTCGCCCACCTGATTGCGCCACTCACCCGGGCCGATCAGCTTGCGATGGGTGAACCGCACGGAATGAAGCGGGCCTTCGATCTGCTCCTGCCAGAACTCGACAAAGCTGAAGAGTTTCGGATGATCCGGTGCCAGGTCGTAGTCCTGCCAGATGTAGCTGTTCAGCACATGGGTATAATCCGGCATCCGGTAAAAGAACTCTGCCGTGGTCAAACCATATCCCCTGAGCATCATTTCGGTTTCAGTTGGAACTTGTGTCTGGGCCATTTGTGACCTCTCCTTGCTGCTTCCATAGAACCACCTTGGCACGAATGAATTACTTTTCAATAAAAACAGTGTGTTATCACTCTATAAGATTGGCTGCCAGTGTTCCGGGGGCATCGTGCATTGCACCTGATATGCCCGGTCTGCTATAAAAACTTACAATATATAGATCGCCATCAGAAGCAGAGCAGTCAACGTGAACGACACGCCGGAAACCCCTGAAAACGAAGATGAAATGCCGCCACAGCGGCCCGAATTCGATGGCCCTTCGGTCACCATCGAACATGAGATGCGCACATCCTATCTGGATTACGCCATGTCGGTCATCGTCAGCCGTGCGATTCCCGATCTGCGGGACGGGTTGAAACCTGTGCACAGGCGTATCCTTTTTGCCATGCACGAGACCGGAAATACCCACGACAAGTCCTATCGCAAGTCCGCGCGGCCCGTGGGCGATGTCATGGGCCAGTACCACCCACATGGCGATTCCGCGATCTATGACGCGCTGGTGCGGATGGCGCAGGATTTCTCCATGTCGCTGCCGCTGCTCGACGGTCAGGGCAACTTTGGCTCGATGGATGGCGATAATGCCGCCGCCATGCGCTATACCGAAGTGCGGATGGACAAGCCTGCGGGTTTCCTGCTGGCGGACATCGACAAGGATACCGTCGATTTCCAGGACAATTACGACGGCAAGCAGAAAGAGCCTTCGGTTCTGCCCGCCCGTTTTCCGAACATGCTGGTCAATGGGGCCGGCGGTATCGCGGTCGGCATGGCCACCAACATCCCGCCCCACAACCTGGGCGAGGTCATCGACGCCTGCCTGGCGCTGATCGACGACCCGGATCTGACCTCTGAGCAGCTGATCGAATATGTCCCCGGCCCCGACTTCCCCACCGGCGGCATCATGCTGGGCCGCTCCGGCGCGCGCAAAGCCTATCTTGAAGGGCGTGGCAGCGTCATCATCCGGTCGAAAACCCGGGTCGAAGAACTGCGCAAGGACCGCTGGGCCATCGTCATCGACGAGATCCCCTATCAGGTGAACAAGGCCACGATGATCGAACGCATCGCGGAACAGGCGCGCGAGAAGAAGATCGACGGTATTGCCCATGTGCAGGACGAATCCGACCGCAATGGCGTGCGGGTCGTGATCGAGCTCAAGCGCGACGCGACCGCCGAGGTCGTGATGAACCAGCTCTACCGCTTTACCCCGATGCAAACCTATTTCGGCTGCAACATGCTGGCGCTGAACGGTGGCCGCCCCGAAACGCTGACCCTGCGGCGCTTCCTGACCTCCTTCATCGACTTCCGCGAAGAGGTCGTGGCGCGGCGCACTGCCTATCTTTTGCGCAAGGCGCGCGAGCGCAGCCATATCCTGTGTGGTCTGGCCGTTGCGGTCACCAACATCGACGAGATTGTCGCGACCATCCGCGCCTCTGCCGACGCCGCGGAAGCGCGCGAAAAGCTGATGACACGACGCTGGCCCGCCGCCAGCATCCTGGAATATATCGCGCTGATCGACGATCCGACCCATACCGCCAATGACGACGGCACCTATAACCTGTCAGAGGCACAGGCCCGCGCCATCCTTGAACTGCGGTTGCAGCGCCTGACCCAGATCGGCGTCAAGGAAGTCACCGACGAGTTGGAAGAACTGGCAGGCAAGATCAAGGAATACCTGGAGATTCTGGGCTCCCGCGAGCGGATCATGGGCATCATCTCGGACGAGCTGCGCGAGGTGAAAGAGCTTTTCGCCGTACCGCGCCGCACCGAGATCGTGGACTGGTCCGGCGACATGGAGGACGAAGACCTGATCGCCCGCGAGGACATGGTCGTGACCGTGACCTCCGGCGGCTATATCAAACGGACCCCATTGGCCGATTTCCGCAGCCAGCGGCGCGGTGGCAAGGGGCTGTCGGGTGGCGGGTTGAAAGAGGACGACGTGGTCACCACGCTCTTTGTGGCCAACACCCATACGCAACTGCTGTTCTTCACCACCGAAGGCATGGTCTACAAGCTCAAGACCTGGCGCCTGCCGCAGGGCAGCCGCACCTCCAAGGGCAAGGCGATTGTGAACATCCTGCCGATCCCGACGGGCGTGTCGATTGCCGCCATCATGCCGGTGGACCGCGACGAAGATGAATGGGACGACCTGCAGGTGATCTTCTGCACCGATCACGGCACCGTGCGGCGCAACAAGCTTTCCGATTTCACCAACGTCAAATCGAACGGCAAGATCGCGATGAAGTTCGAAGGCGAAAGCGAAGGCTGGAAGCTGATCAATGCGCGCATCGCCTCGAACGACGACAATGTGATGCTGACCACCAATTCGGGCCGGGCGATCCGGTTCCGCGCCGATGACGTGCGGGTGTTCAACTCGCGCGCCTCCACCGGGGTGCGGGGCATCAGGCTGGCGGGCGACGACCGTGTGGTTTCCATGTCGGTGATCCGCCATTTCGAGGCGACCTCGGACGAACGCGCCGCCTATCTCAAGATGCGCCGCGCGATGGCGGGCATTGCCGATGACGCCGAGGTCGAGGATGAGGACGAGGGCAACGCCAATGCGATCCTGCCGATGGAGCGTTACGTGGAAATGTCCGAGGCGGAAAACCTGATTCTGACGATTACCTCCGGCGGCGTAGGCAAGCTCAGCTCGGCCCATGATTATCCGCTGCGCGGGCGTGGCGGCATGGGTGTCACTGCCTGGGACAAGCGGATGCAGACGGGTCAGATCGTGGCCTCCTTCCCGGTGGAGATGGACGACCAGATCATGCTGGCCACATCCAAGGGGCAGTCGATCCGGGTGCCGGTGGATGGCATTTCGTTCCGGTCCCGTTCAGCGGGTGGCGTGAAGGTGTTCAACACCGGCAAGGGTGAAGAAGTTGTCAGCGTGGCCTGGATCGCGGATCAGGGCGATGCGGATGTTGATGGCAGCGCATCGGAAGATCCCGCTGAATAAAACCTTTCCGGTTTTCGTTGAAACGAAGCATCGCCAATGCCCCGATAGCGCCGAAGGCGTGGCAGGGTATTGGCGATACTACAGCGCTTCGGGATATACCTGAATCACTTGTTCGCTGCCTCTCCCTGCGGTCGAACGCAAAAAGTGATGCGGGATGTTTCAAGTTTATCCCGAAACGCTGTAGATAAACTGAAAATTCAATAAAGCGTCATGCGAAAAACCTGAATCAGGTAACGCTGCCTGATGTTTCAGGAATTTCGTCAGACTCAGTAATTCTCCAAATCCGATGTCGGTACAGCACCCGACGGGCAGGTCAGCCTTGGCTGATCTCTGGCACCTGCGCCAGCAGATCCAACGCCCGGACCGTTTTACGATCCGGCGCAAAACAAAGGGTCACAAACGCAAACACCTCCCGACCATATGGCCGGGAGGTGTGAATTTTCCAAACCCTGCCCCGGGGGGCAGCGGCCGTGAATTAGTCGGTGACAGTTGTGGTGGTTGTTGTGCCATTGCTGCTGTCGCTGGCTGCCAGAACGACAAGCAGCAGTGCACCGGCTGCAACTGCCGCGCCTGTGCCAAGACCGGCACCGGCTGCGTAGAGCGCGCCACCATCGTCATCCTGAACGCAACGACGTGCACGCACACCGTCGATTGTTTCGATTTCAGCTTTGCAGCTGTAGATCTGGCCATTGCCGCCCTGAACCCGGATCGGGTAGTTCGGATTGCCGGTTTCACCCAGGACAGCTGCCTGAGTTGTATTCTGTGCGGATGCACCTGCGGCAATGGACATTGCTACAGCTGCGGTAAGTGCGAAAATCTTTTTCATCTGGACCAAACTCCCAAGAGTATTTCTGTTCACAATTCTTATGACACGTATCAAAAGTCACTGAAAGCCATGTATCGCATTCATCGGCATTTTGCACCTGCTGATACAAAAAAATCGCACAAAAAACAGGAGAACATTGGCGAAAAAATGCTCATTGCCCGCTACAACTCGTAAATCTCGGTAAATTTGCTCCGCAAATAGCCCAGAAGCGGCGACTCGGATGGTGGCTTGCCCGTTGCCCGGGCGATGACATCGCGCGGTTCCAGCAGCCCGCCGTGGCTTTGTACATTGTCGCGCAGCCAGGCGGTTGCGGTGCTGGTATCCCCTTGCGCCAATTGGTCGTCCAGACCGGGAACTGCCGCGCGCATCGCCTCGTTCAGGCATCCGGCATAGACATTGCCCAGCGAATAGGTCGGGAAATAGCCCAGCAGACCCACAGACCAATGCACATCCTGCAGTACACCGTTCGACGGCCTGTCGACCGGAAAGCCGAAATCGGCCTCGAATCGATCGTTCCAGGCCGCTTCCAGGTCCTGTACCTGCAGGTCATGCGCCACCAGCGCGCGTTCCAGGTCGAACCGCATCAGCACATGCAGATTATATTGCAGCTCATCCGCTTCGGTGCGGATAAAACCGTCGGAAACCCGGTTCACGACCCTGTAGAAGGTTTCGGCATCGGGAATGCCGAAATCGCCGAAGGCATCCTTCATCTCGCCAAACAGCCAGGCGGTAAAGGCGCGGCTGCGGCCGATCTGGTTCTCGTAGATCCGGCTCTGGCTTTCGTGCACCCCCATCGACACGCCGCGGCCCAGCGGGGTCAGCAGATAGGCCCGGTCGATCCCCTGTTCATAGGCGGCATGGCCGACCTCGTGAATCGTGGAGTAAAAGCAGTTGAACGGGTCCGTCTCATTGGTCCGCGTGGTGATCCGGACGTCCAGACCGGAGCCGGAGGAAAACGGATGCACCGCCTTGTCCACCCGGCCCATGGACATGTCATAGCCAAAGGTCTTGGCCAGATGGCGGGTCAGTTTCATCTGCGCCGCCTCGTCAAATGTGCCCGTCAGCTTCGGCGGGGCCTTGGCGGCGCGGACCGCCGCGCGCAGCTCGCTCAGTTCCGGGCGCAGCGCGCCGAACATCCCGGCAATTTCCGCCCCCGTGGTGCCGGGCTCATAATCCTGCAACATGGCATCATAGACATCCCCGCCCAGGGCCAGCGCCTGCCCCTCTTCGCGTTTCAGCGCGATGACCTCGGTCAGCGTGGGGGCAAATGCGGCAAAGTCATCCGCGGCCCGCGCCTCGGCCCAGATGCCCTGTGCTTCGGAGGTGACGCGGGCGATCCGTGCCGCCAGCTGGGCGGGCACCTTGCTGGCGCGTTCAAAGCTGCGGCGGATGTGGCGCAGGTTGGCGCGGCCCACATCATCCAGCGCGCTGTCCTCGATCTCGGCCAGCCAGTCGCCCAGGCGGGGATCGACGCGGCGGGCATGCAGCACCGATTCCATCGCGGCCATTTCCTCGGCCCGTTGCGGTGCTGCACCGCGCGGCATCATGGTTTCCTGATCCCAGCCCAGCCTGCCGGCCACCTGCGACAGGGCTTCGGTTTCGCGCTGGTACGCCATCAGGTCATCATAGGCTGTCATGGTCATTTTCCTCTCAGGGATGTCGCGACGGGATAGGCGCTCAGGAACCGGGCGCGCAGGATCAGCACCCACAGGACCACTGCAAGCGCCTGATGCGCCAGGGCAATATGGACGGGCGCCGCGTAAAGCACGGTGGTGATGCCCAATGCAATCTGCAGGGCCAGTGCCGCCATCACGGCGTTGAATGCGAAACGGGTGGTGGCATGGGCAGAGCGGCGTCCGCGCAGCCAGACGACAATGCCGAAGACGGCCAGCAGATAGCCGGTCATGCGGTGGATGAACTGCACCAGCCCCGCATTCTCAAAGAAATTCCGCCAGACCGGGGTCAGGTCAAGGGCCTCGGGCGGAAAGAACTGCCCCTGCATCAGCGGCCAGTCGATGAAGTAGCGGCCCGCGTCGATCCCGGCGACCAGGGCGCCCAGCAGGATCTGCACAAACGCAAGATGCAGCAGCCCCGTGGCCATGCCGAATTGTTTTGCCTCCCTGGTCCGGCGCGCCTGCATCAGGTCGCGCTCCGACCGGCCCAGCATCAGGATGTACCAGGTGATGAACCCCATGATGACAAAGGCGAGGCCAAGATGCGTCGCGAGCCGGTAACTGGCCACATCCGTGACCCCTTCACCGCTGGTCACGCCGGAAGAGACCATCCACCAGCCGATCGCCCCCTGCGCACCGCCAAGCGCGCCCAGCAGCAACAGCCGGCCATGCCAGCCCGCCGGAACCTGCCGGCGCAGGGCGAACCAGCCAAAGCCAAGCGCCCAGACCAGCCCGATCACCCGGCCCAGCTGACGGTGGCCCCATTCCCACCAGTAGATCCGTTTGAAATCAGCCAGTTCCATCCAGGCGTTCTGCACCTGGAATTCGTCGATGGCCTGGTATTTCTCGAACTCCGACTGCCAATGCGCCTCGCTCATGGGGGGCAGCGCGCCGGTCACGGGGCGCCATTCGGTGATCGACAGGCCGGAATCCGTGAGCCGGGTCATGCCGCCCACCGCGATCATGATGAAGACCAGCGCGAAGAGGATCATCAGCCAGACCCGCATCGCGCGGCGGCCAGCGCCCCTGCCCCGGTCGATCACACCTGCCTGGGTCTGCGGCCTCGTGGTGCCGGTCTCGGCCACTTCTTCGAACAACTTGCGTTTTTCAGCCATATCCTGCCTCGGTCTTGAAGTACCGCCTTGGTAGGTCACGGCGCGACAGAGGTCCAGTGCGGCAAACCACCTGTCCGGGCGCGCAGTGTCGCACCCATGGGATGGTTCCGGGCGGGAAAGGTATCGGCGAAGGTGCGGGCAAGCTTGGCATCGTCCTGGCAATGGCACAGCCGACGCCTGCGGGCAGCGCGGTCCGCCGGGCCTGCACAGGGTTTGATCCCGACGTGATCTTCGCCCTTGCACCCTGTCACGTCCGAGGCCTGTGCCGTGCCGAAACTGCTGACATGTCATTTATGACAGGTCATAGAAGACCTGTCATAAATGACATGTCTACACCTTTTGACGCTTTCGCCAATTGTCGCGACTCCTGTCGCAGCAATCATCTGCGCGCGGTGTGCGGCGTTTCGACGGGGCAGCGCTTTTCGCAAGGCGCTCACAATTTGGTGGGGGTGCTCAACGGGTACGCGTCTTTGCCAACGAGGGTACATGCCAATGCCGCCGCACCTCTCAGGCATGTCGGATTTCGGGCAATCGCGCACCGGCGCAGCAGCCCGCACCTTACTTGCCCCGATCCTTCCAGCGCACCATCTGCCGCATCATCCCGTGCATCATCTGCACATCCGCCCGCGTCATCGGCATCCGAGACCACATGTTGCGCAGGTTCAGCTTCATCGAGGCGACCTTATGCGCGGGGAAAAAGAACCCCGCCTCCTCAAGCCGTTCCTCGTAATGCGCCGCCAGATGCTCGATCTCCTGGCCGCTGGCCCAGTCCGTGCCTGCCATTTCGGTGGTCACATCGGTGACAGAGCCCGTGGCGCGCATCCATTCATAGCCCATCAGCAAGACACATTGCGCCAGATTCAGCGATGCAAACGCCGGGTTCACCGGGACCGAAACAATGGCATTGGCCCGCGCCACATCCTCATTCTCAAGCCCCGCGCGTTCCGGGCCGAACAGCACCGCAACCCGCTCGCCCCGGGCGATCCGTTTCGCCGCCTCCGCCATTGCCGCCTCGGGCGCGAAGACCGGCTTGGTCATATCGCGGCCGCGCGCCGTGGTCGCCAGCACGAAATCGCAATCCGCCAGGGCATCCGGCAGATCAGGGCAAAGCCGCGCCTCGTCCAGCAGCCGCCCCGCGCCCGATGCCATGGCCACCGCCGCAGGGTTCGGCCAGCCATCGCGCGGTGCCACGATGCGCATATGATCCAGACCGAAGTTCCACATGGCGCGGGCCGCCGCGCCGATGTTCTCGCCCATCTGCGGACGCACAAGGACAAAGGCCGGAATTTTCGGAAGGCTCACAGGGCGGGTCATGCCGCCTCTTACCGCCGGTCCACCAGGCCCGCAAGAAAGGTTTTCATTTCCCCGCCGCTTGGGGTACGCAGACCGCCAAAGACCGCAAAGGACCGCGCCCATGGACACCCCCGAACAGCCGCAGATCTATCTGATCACCCCACCCGAAATCGAACTGGGCAGCTTTCCGGCCCTGCTGGGTTCCGTTCTTGATGCGCATCCCGTGGCCTGTGTCCGCCTGGCCCTGTCCAGCAAGAACGAAGACCGCGTTGCCCGCGCCGCCGACGCGCTGCGCGAAGTGACCCATGCCCGCGACGTGGCGCTGGTGATTTCGGATCATCTGCTGATGGTCGAACGGCTGGGCCTGGATGGCGTGCACCTGTCGGATGCCGCGCGGTCTGTCCGGTATGCCCGCAAGGAACTGGGCGAAGACGCCATCGTGGGCAGCTACTGCGGCCCCTCCAAACACGATGGCATGGCCGCAGGCGAAGCAGGCGCGGATTACGTCAGCTTCGGCCCGGCGCAGGCCTCCGCCCTGGGCGATGGCAGCCACGCAGAGACCGAGCTGTTCCAGTGGTGGTCCGAAGTGATCGAAGTGCCCGTCGTCGCGGAAGGGGCGCTGGACGCAGAGATGATCCGCACCCTGGCCCCCTATACCGACTTTTTCGGCATCGGCGACGAGATCTGGTCCACCGAAGATCCCGCTGCCACCCTTGCCACGCTGATCCGGGCGATGGTCTGAGGCAAGGGTCGCGCCCACCCCGAAGGGTGGGTGCAGCTTGCCGGTATCCAGAGACTAGAGAAACACCCGCTCTACCACCCAATAGGCCCCGATGATCGCGATCAGCAGCGATCCTGTGACCGAGACGGCGCGGAACATCACCGGGTATTCGGTCACCAGTTCTTCCTGGCCTTCCAGATGGGCCTTGCGCGCGGCCCCGACCGCCAGCCACAGCAGGATTGCAGCCATCGCGATCACGGTCAGCTGACCCAGTTCCACCCCGATGTTGAAGCCGATCAGCGCCGGCACGAAATGCCCCGGCGGCAGGCCGAAATCGCCCAGGACCGAGGCAAAACCCAGCCCGTGCAGCAGCCCGAAGCCAAAGATCACCATTGGTCGCCAGCGGCTGAGGCGGTGGAAAAAGATATTCTCGACAGCGACATAGACGATTGAAGCGGCAATCAGCGGCTCCACGATGGCGCCCGGCACATTGACCAGCCCCAGCGCGCCCAGCGCCAGCGTGACCGTATGCGCCAGCGTGAATGCAGAGACCTGCCAGACCAGCGGCCGCAGGTGGATGGACAGAAAGAACAGGCCAAGCACGAACAGGATATGGTCCAGCCCCTTGGGCAGGATGTGGTCGAATCCAACCGGGACATAGCCGACAAAAGTACCAAGGCCGGTCTGTTCCGCACCGCCCTGCAAGGTGATCTCCGGGCTGGTTTCGCCCCCGTCAAGATAGCCGGTGTAAGGGTCTTCCACCCCCTGCTGGCGCAGCACCATGGCCCCGCCGCCTTCCGGCCAGCGAACCTGCACAACCTCGGCGCGCGGATCGACCGGCGCGGTCAGCGTCCAATCGGAGATGCGGGACAGTTCGATGTCCACATCCTGAGGCATGGTGACAGAGGCGGTGCTCAGCGCCACCGGCGCGCCATCCGTGCTGAGCAAGGGCAAAGCATTCCACCGCTCAAGCAGGCCGGGGACACGGGCAATGATCTCCTCGCTGGAGAGCGCGCGCAGCGCATCATAGTCTTCGGCATTGGCGGCATCATTGGTGTCATCCACCGCGTCCAGGTCGATCCCGGCCAGAAATGCCTCAAGATTGATGTGCAGCACCAGTTCGATGGTGCCGTCCTCGACGCTCAGATCGCCAATGGTCGGCTGCAGCTCATGCGCCCCCGCGCGCTGCCCGCCAAGAAGGAACAGGCTTGACAAAAGCGCCACCAACAACAGCTTTGATATCAACCCGGTGAAAGTCTTTTGCATGTATCTGTCCCGTCTGTTTTTACTTGTTACCCTTGGCGCGGTGCCTTTGTCGCCCGCCCTGTCCCATGAATTCTGGATCGAACCGCATGATTATCAAGTCGATAATGGCGGAACCGTAGTGGGGGATTTCAAGAATGGACAGGAATTCGTGGGCAACACCCTGTCTTTCTTCGACAAAAGCACAGAGCGTTATGCCATGGTGGCGGATGGTGTCCGCACGCCGCTCAAGCCCCGCGCGGGCGACCGCCCCGCCCTGAACATCCCCGCCCCCATCGACGACGGGCTGCTGGTGGTGGTGCATGAAACCACACCGCAATATGTGACCTATACCGATTGGGACAAGTTCGTGAAATTCACCAAACACAAGGATTTCAGGGATGCCGTCGCCCTCCACGAACAAAGGGGCTGGAGCAAGGAAAGGCTGCGCGAGCGCTATACCCGCCACGTCAAGGCGCTGATCGCCGTGGGCAGCGGCGCGGGCGCGGATCAAGCCGTCGGGATGGCCACGGAATTCACCGCGCTGACCAACCCCTATGACCCCGGATTCGACGGCACCATGCAGGTCAGCCTGACCTATGACGGCGCGCCGCGCGCGGATGCGCAGGTGGAGGTATTCGACCGTGCCCCCGACGACAGCGTGACCATCACCCTGCACCGGACCGACACCGAGGGGCTTGCCGAGATCCCCGTCACGCCGGGGCATGCCTATCTCTTTGACGCCGTGACCCTGCGCGAGGCCGCCGATGCGGGCGAAACCGAAAACGCGCCGGTCTGGGAAACGCTCTGGGCCGCCCTCACCTTCGAAGTGCCGCAATGACATGGCTTGCGCCCCCACCTCGGGCACGGGTAAAGCAACTTCATGACGGCATCGCATCCCCCTGATATCCTGTGCATCGGCTCTGTCCTGTGGGACATCATCGGCCGTTCCGATCAATCCATGCGGCAAGGCTCTGACATGCCGGGGCGGATCACCCGCCTGCCCGGCGGCGTGGCGCTGAACATCGGCATGGCGCTGTCGCGTTTCGGGCTGGCCCCCGCCCTGCTGTCGGCAGTGGGCCGCGACCCGGAGGGGGATGAACTGATCACCGCCTGCGCCGTGCGCGGCCTGATCACCGATTTCATCTACCGCTCCGACGATCTGCCGACCGACCGTTACATGGCGGTCGAAGGGGCCAACGGGCTGATCGCGGCCATCGCGGATGCCCATTCGCTGGAAGCCGCAGGCGATAAGATCCTCGGGCCCCTGTCCGATGGCCGCCTGCCGCAGCCCTTTACCGGCGCCGTGGCGCTGGACGGCAACCTGACCATCGACCTGCTGAGCCAGATGGCCGAAAGCCCGTTGCTGGCCCGGGCCGACCTGCGCGTGGCCCCCGCCTCGCCCGGCAAGGCGCTGCGCCTTGGCCCATTTGTGAAGGCCGGTCGCGGGACGCTCTATGTGAACCTTGAGGAAGCAGGCCTGCTCTGCCAGGCCGAATTTGCCGATTCCCGCGCGGCGGCGACGGGCCTGCTGACGCGGGGCGCCGCCCGCGTTGTGGTCACCGATGGCAGCAAACCCGCCACCGTGGCCGACCCTGACAGCATGCTGACCGAGACCCCGCCGCCCGTCCATGTGACCCGCGTCACCGGCGCGGGCGATACATTCATGGCCGCCCATATCGCAGCCGAACGCAGCGGCATCCGCGCCGAGCAAGCCCTGCACCGCGCGCTGGAGGCCACCGCCCTTTACGTTTCCGGAGAGACCCGCATATGACCCTGCCCCTGATCCTCAGCGCCGAAGTTGCCCGGGCCCGCGACAAAGGCGCGCCCATCGTGGCGCTGGAAAGCACCAT
Organism: Sulfitobacter sp. G21635-S1; assembly: GCF_027213915.1. Taxonomy (NCBI): domain Bacteria; kingdom Pseudomonadati; phylum Pseudomonadota; class Alphaproteobacteria; order Rhodobacterales; family Roseobacteraceae; genus Sulfitobacter; species Sulfitobacter sp. G21635-S1. Next base: position 269,597 of record NZ_JAPWGV010000003.1, on the reverse strand, counting down.
CATCACCCATGGCATGCCGCACCCCCAGAACCTGGAGGTCGCCCGGCAGGTCGAAGACGACATTCGCGGGGCCGGCGCCGTCCCCGCCACCATCGCGGTCATCGAGGGGCAATTGCACATCGGGTTGGAACCCGAACAGCTGGAAGCCCTGGCAAAGGCGACCAATGTGGCCAAGCTCAGCCGCGCGGACCTTGCCGTTTGCATCGCGCGCGGCGGCACCGGGGCCACCACGGTTGCCGCCACCATGATCGCGGCACATCTGGCGGGCATCGCGGTCTTTGCCACCGGCGGGATCGGCGGCGTACACAAGGGGGCCGAAAACAGCTTTGACATCTCGGCCGACCTGATGGAACTGGCGCAGACCCCGGTGACGGTTGTGGCGGCCGGGGCCAAGGCGATTCTGGATGTGGCAAAGACGCTGGAAGTGCTGGAAACCCAGGGCGTGCCGGTGATCGCCTTTGGTCAGGACAGTTTCCCGGCCTTCTGGTCGGCCTCGTCGCCGCTCAAGGCACCGCTGCGCATGGATGATCCGGCCAGGATCGCAGCGGCGCACCGGATGCGCGCGGCACTGGGCCTGCCGGGCGGACAGCTGGTGGCAAACCCGATTCCCGCTGCAGATGAAATCCCGGCGGCAGAGATGGCACCGGTGATTGCCAAGGCGCAGGCCGATGCCACCGCCCATGGGATCAGCGGCAAATCCGTCACGCCCTACCTGCTGCAACGCATTTTCGAACTGACCGAGGGCCGCTCGCTGACCGCCAATATCGCCCTGGTGCGCAACAATGCCCGCCTTGCGGCCCGGATTGCCGCAGAAATCGTGAAAGCACCCGCATAATTGCCAGGCAAAGCGCCTGAAATGAAGCGGAAATGGATTGCCTGCCATTGTGGCAAGCAGGCAAAGGTCTTAGCTATATCGCGATCTTGCCGGGACTGCCCATGAACACGCCTTTTGATCTTGATACATCCGAACCCCGCCGCCCCGGACTGGTGGCGCGCCTGCGCGCGTCCTTCCTGACCGGCCTTGTGGTGATCGCACCTGTCGGGCTGACCATCTGGCTGATCTGGACCGTTGTCGGCTGGATCGACGGCTTTGTGCTGCCGCTGGTGCCCAAGGCCTATCACCCCGACCGGATGCTGCAGGATTTCCTTGGCCTGGACCCTTCCGTTCAGATCAACGTGCGCGGGCTCGGGGTTGTCATCTTTCTGGTGTTCACCATCATCGTCGGCTGGATGGCCAAGGGCATCATCGGCCGGTCGCTGATCCGTTTTGCCGAAAGCCTGGTGGAGCGGACCCCGGTTGTGCGCACCATATATTCCGGGATCAAACAGATATCCGAGACGATCTTTGCCCAGTCCGAACGCAGCTTCGAAACTGCCTGCCTGATCGAATACCCCCGCAGGGGCATCTGGGCGCTTGGCTTTATCTCGACCACGGCCAAGGGCGAAGTGGCGGAAAAATCGGACCCTTCGGACGAGATGATCAGCGTCTTTGTGCCCACCACGCCCAACCCAACCTCGGGGTTTCTGCTGTTCTTTCCCAAGAAGGATGTGATCGAACTGGACATGACGGTGGAAGATGCCGCGAAACTGGTGATTTCGGCCGGGCTGGTCTATCCCAGCGACCGGGCAGAACAGGGCGACATTCTGGACATCGCACCGGTGTCCCGGGACTGAGCAAGGTCAAGGGTCAGCGCCAAGCTGCTGTAACAAATACCACTTCACATTGCGCGTAACCTCGTTTTCTTCAAAGAAAACGGTCCGGAGTTTTTAAAAACTCCGCCCCCTCGGGCTTTAACCAAACATCTCCGGAAGGTTCACGCTGCTTTCCACACCGATCTTGTCCTTATGCGCATCAAGGAAGCCCGCCGCCGCAGCTTGACCCGCTTCGAAAAGGGTCGCGATCACAGCGGGCAGCGGCACCAGCTTGGTGGCCACCGACAATTTCTCCATCAGCTTGTCGTCAGCCACCATATGCACCCTGATCCGGCTCATCGAGCCTTCGGGGATCTTGCCGCTGTCGAGCAGGCGCTGGACAAATTCAATCGCGCGCAGCTCCCTCAGCAGACTTGAATTGAAGCTGATCTCATTGATCCGGTTCTGGATCTGCTTTGGCGTGCGCGGCAGGTCGTGCCGTTCCAGCGGGTTGATGTTGATCACCAGAACGTCGTCCGGCAACCCCTTGTCAAACAAGGGAAAAAGTGCCGGATTTCCGGTGTATCCGCCATCCCAGAATGCCTCCATCTGGCCGGTTTCCGTGTCGTGCATTTCCACCGCCTGGAACACCGTGGGCAGGCAGGCGGAGGCCATGATCGCCTCCGGCCCGATCTCATCGCCCGAGAACACCCTGATCTTGCCGTTCCGCACCCGCGTCGCGCAGATGAAAAGCTGCGGCGCTATGCCATTGCAGACCTTGTCGTAATCCAGCCTGGTCACAATATCGGTCAGCGGATTGCGGTAGAACGGGCCATAGGCATAAGGCGAGGTCACATTCGACACCGCATCCGCCATGGCAACCGGCCATGAATATTCCAGCGCCTGGCTGACAGCGGCGATGCCGAAAGGGGCCATCCAGCTCTGCATCCGCAGATCCTGCATGCCCGACACCTGCCGCCAGAGCCATGCCAGGTTTTCCCGCGCACCTTCGGCACCCCCGGCAACGAAACCGGCTTTCACCGCCGCACCATTCAACGCCCCGGCAGAGGTTCCGGAAATGCCGCAGATTTCCAGGTCCGGCTCCTGCAGGAGCCGGTCCAGCACGCCCCAGGTAAAGGCGCCATGCGCGCCGCCGCCCTGAAGCGCCAGATTGATCCGCTTTTTCCCGGCTGCCATCAAAGTGCGGTCCAGCCACCGTCCACGCTGATGGCTGTCCCGGTGATCTGCGCCGCCGCGTCAGAGCACAGGAAGGTGGTGGTCCCGCCCAGCTGTTCGACCGTTGCGAATTCCTTGCTGGGCTGTCGTTGCAGCATCACGTTCTTGATCACATCCTCGCGCGACATGTCGTATTCCTTCATCGTGTCGGGAATCTGCGCTTCCACCAGCGGGGTCAGCACATAGCCCGGGCAGATGGTATTGGCGGTGATCGGATCCTGCGCGGTTTCCAGCGCCGTGGTCTTGGTCAGGCCGACGATGCCGTGTTTTGCCGCCACATAGGCGGATTTGAAGGGCGAGGCCGTCAGCCCGTGGGCAGAGGCGATGTTGATCACCCGGCCCCAGCCCGCCTTGCGCATCATCGGCAGCGCCATGGCGGTGGTGTGAAAGGCAGAGCTGAGGTTGATCGCGATGATCGCGTCCCATTTCTCGACCGGGAAATCCGGAATCGGCGCCACATGCTGAATGCCCGCATTGTTCACCAGAATATCGCAACGCCCCGCCTCGGTGATCAGCTGGCGGCATTGGTCAGCCTTGGACATATCCGCCCGGATGTAACGCGCGGTGACCCCGGTCTCCTCCGCGATCTGCCTGGCCAGATCGTGGTCTTCGCCGTTGTCGGTAAAGGAATTGAGCACGATGTCCGCCCCTGCCCGCGCCAGTTCCCAGGCAATGCCCAGCCCGATGCCGGAATTGGAACCGGTGATCACGGCGGTCTTGCCGGAAAGGTCGATTGTATAGGCCATGGTGAAATCTCCTGAAGTTGGATGCTGCGCCGCATCATGCCGCGCTGCACCTGCAAAGTGAACGCGTCGGGCAGAATAATCTTTCCCCTTGCATAGCGCGTCCGGGGGAAAGCTGAAACACCGGGTGATGCCGGTCGATGGCCCCGGACAAGGTATCTGGCCCCGGGGGTTTTCACGGGCAAAGCGCCGCGCCCGCCGCAATTTGTCCGGCACCGGGCGGGGCCAAAAAAAAACGCCAGCACGAAGCTGGCGTTAAGTTATTGAGGCAGGTTTCATACAGGCAAGAAACCTATCGAGCAGTGCCCTATGTATAAGCAATCTCGCGCCTCAGGCCAAGCATTAAGTTTGAAGTGCCCTCCAAGCCCAGCTATGCAAGGCCCTAACAAAATAAGGGCAGTGCGAGATTGTGCAGAAAATGGTGATTCATTTTTTCCAGAAAGCTTGGGCGGTTGCGGCGTTTTCTTCACTGATTCTCTGTGCCGCCCCGGCGGGCGCGGAACCGCAGCACGGGATATCTATGTACGGCGAACCCGCCCTACCACCCGATTTTGTGTCCCTGCCTTACGTGAACCCGGATGCGCCCAAGGGCGGGCGGATCGTGCTGGGGAATTCCGGCAGCTTCGACAGCCTCAATCCATATGTCCTCAAGGGCTCTATCCCCTGGCAATTGCCGTTCTTCACCCATGAGACGCTGATGGGCCGGTCCCTGGACGAACCTTTCACACTTTACGGTCTGCTGGCCGAATCAGTGGAGGTGCCGGAGGACCGTTCCTGGGTCGCCTTCACCCTGCGCGAGGAGGCCCGATTCTCTGACGGCACCCCGGTGACGGTCGAGGATGTCATCTTTTCCTTCGAACTTCTGGGAACGGAAGGCCACCCGCGCTACCGGGACTTCTGGAAACAGATCGAAAGCATCGAACAGACCGGCCCCCGGTCGCTGCGCATCACCTTCAACACCGACAACCGCGAATTGTCGCTGCTGGCAGGCATCCGCCCGATCCTGAGCAAGGCACAATGGGAGGGCAAGGATTTCGCCAATGCGCCCCTGCAGGAGGTGCCGCTGGGCAGCGGGCCCTATGTGATCAGCGACTATCAGGCCAGCCGCTATGTCACCCTGCGGCGCAATCCCGATTACTGGGGGGCAGATATTCCGTTTCGCCGGGGTACCAACAATTTCGACGAGATCAAGCTGGACTTCTACGGCGATGCCAATGTTGTCTTTGAAGCCTTCAAGGCAGGCGAAATTTCCGCCGTGCGCGAATTCAACGCCGAGACCTGGGACACGCAATACGACTTTCCCGCCGTCCAGCGCGGCGAGATCGTGAAATCGACGTTCCCCCATGCCAAACCTTCGGGCATGACCGGATTCGTGATGAACACGCGCAAACCACCCTTTGACGACTGGCGGGTGCGCGACGCGCTGATCTGGGCCTTCAACTTTGAATATATCGGCGAGACATTGACCGGCGGCAGGCTGCCGCGCATCACCTCCTATTTCTCGAATTCCGAACTTGCGATGCGCCCCGGGCCTGCACCGGCGCCGGTGGCCGATCTGCTGAAACCCTTCAGCGACACCCTGCCCGAAGGCGCGCTGACTGGCTATGCGCTGCCCGAAGGGGATGGATCAGCCCGCAACCGCGCAGGCATTCGCCATGCGATGAAACAATTGCAGGCGGCGGGGTATTCGGCCCAGGACGGGGTGATGCGGGATGCGGCGGGCAAACCGCTGACGGTGAATATCCTGCTGTCCAAGGGCAGCAGGCTGGATGTGGCCGGTTCGGACAAGATTGCCGATCTTTATGTGCAGGCGCTTGCCCGGCTGGGGATCGCCGCAACGGTCGATGTGGTTGATAATGCCCAGCTGAACAAGCGGCTTGAGACTTTCGATTTCGACATCACCACCTTCCGGCGCTCATTGTCGCTGAGCCCCGGCACCGAACAGCGGTATTACTGGGGGTCTGACGCTGCGTCAGTGCCCGGATCGGGCAACATGATGGGGATCGAAAGCCCCGCCGTCGATGCGATGATCGACAAGATGCTGACCGCGCGCGGGGCGGATGAATTCACCCATGCCGTGCGCGCGCTCGACCGGCTGCTGACGGCGGGGCGTTACGTCATCCCCTTCTGGCAGTTCGACGAAGGGTTGATCGCCCATAAGGTCGAAATGAAATATCCCGACAGGATTCCGCTTTACGGCGACGGGCCGAACTACATGCCAGAGGTCTGGTGGTGGGATGCGTCACAAAATTGAAACATCTTCGCGATACCGCAGCGCCATGAGTATTTTCGCAACGCCCCCCGCGCCCTTCCGGCCCCTCCTGCCATGTCCACAGCCATGAGGCGCCTCGCCGCCGAGGGGCTGGGCACCGCGATGCTGCTGGTCGCTGTCATCGGCTCCGGAATCATGGGCGCTTCCCTGGCCGAGGGAAACAGTGCCATCGCCCTGCTGGCCAATGCCATTGCCACGGGATGCATGCTTTATGCCATCATCACCGTGCTGGGCCCGATTTCCGGCGCGCATTTCAACCCGGCGGTCACTCTGGCCTTTTACCTGCGGGGCCAGATGCCCGGCAGGGAAGTCCCGCTCTTTGTCGCCGCCCAGGTGGCTGGTGCCGTGCTGGGGGTCTGGGTGGCACATCTGATGTTCGACCTGCCGGTGCTGCAGGTCAGCCAGACCATGCACCGCACCGGTGCCGCACAGTGGTTTTCCGAAGCCATCGCAACCTTCGGCCTGTTGTTCGTGATTTTCGGCGGGCTGAAACACCGTGAAGAGGCGGTGCCGGTACTGGTCGCGCTTTATATCACCGGCGCCTATTGGTTCACCGCCTCCACCAGTTTCGCCAATCCGGCGGTGACCTTTGCACGCGGGTTCTCCGATACCTTTGCAGGCATCTATCCCGGCCATATCGCGGCTTTCATCGCGGCACAGATCGCGGCGGTGTTTCTGGCCCATGTCATCCTGCGCCCGCTGTTCGACGACAGGTGATCCGGTTGCGCGGCCGTGCCGCATGCCATCCAGTCTGCTTGCAGCTTTGCCCCACCCCCCAGACCTATCTGGGCACCTGAAAAAGGTCAGACCAGCGAGGTCACCCAAAGGATCGTGGCATCCTCGGCAGAGGTGGAGATCACATTGTGGCCCATGGCCGCATCGTAATAGGCGCTGTCGCCCCGGCGCATCTCCACCGGTTCGTAAAATTCCGTGTAAAGTGTGATCACGCCGGTCAGCACGTAAAGGAATTCCTCGCCGTCATGGCGCACCCAGCCGTCGAATTCCTCCATCGTGCGGGCCCGGATGCGCGCGCGGTAGGGCAGCATCTGTTTCTTGCGCAGGCTCTCGGCCAGCAGCTCATGCTCATAGGTGGTGGTGGCCTTGGCCGCCCCCTCGCCCGATTTGGTGACCGCCATGCGGCCATTGATCTTTTCCGCCGCAGGCGGCGTGAATAGCTGCGGCACCGAGATTTCAAGCCCGATGGCCAGTTTCTTGAGCGCCTCATAGGTGGGCGACATCTGGCCGTTTTCGATCTTTGACAGGGTGGAGCGCGCCAGACCCGCCTGCTTTGCCGCCTGTTCCAATGTCCAGCCGCGCGCCTTGCGCAATTCCCGCACGCGCGCGCCCAGATCCAGAGGCGGGGTGATTTCCGGCTCACCGCTGGCGCGTGCAATCTCGATCAGGCTGGCGTTCTGGCTCATCCCCCTGCTTTAGCGCCCCGTGGCGGTGCTTGCAACGCGCCACGTGCTGGGCTAGCGCGGTGGCATGGCACCAACAACCGCATATACCGACTTCAATCTGGCGCAGCATGTGCTGCGGGCAGGCCTTGCCACGCCGGACAAGGTGGCGCTGGCGCTGCTCTCGGCGGACACAAGCGAGGACTGGTCCTTTGACCGGTTGACCCGGGCGGTCCGCGGCACCGGCACAGGATTGCGGGCGGCCGGCCTTGCGCCGGGTGACGTGGTGCTGATGCGCCTGGGCAATACGCCCGACTTCCCGATTGCCTATCTGGGGGCGCTGGCCGCCGGGCTGGTGCCGGTGCCCACCGCAACGGCGCTGACCGAGGGCGAAGTGGCGCGGCTGCTGCCCGATCTGCGCCCTGCCGCCATCCTGCACGACCCCGATGTCCCCTGCCCGCCGCATCCTTCGCGCATTGATGTGGACGATCTGCGCGCCATGCAGGCGCTGCCGCCGGTGGACTGGCATCTGGGCGATCCCGACAGGCTGGGCTATATCATCTATACCTCCGGCACCTCCGGCAGGCCCACGGCGGTCATGCATGCGCATCGTGCGATCCTGGCGCGGCAGATGATGTTTGACGGCTGGTACGGGCTGCGCCCGGAAGACCGGATGCTGCACGCGGGCGCGTTCAACTGGACCTTTACCCTTGGCACCGGGCTGATGGACCCCTGGACGATGGGCGCCACCGCGCTGATCCCGGCGCCCGGCACCCAGGCCGCAGATCTGCCCGAGCTGATGGCACGGCATGGCGCAACCCTCTTTGCGGCGGCCCCGGGGGTCTACCGGCAAATGCTGAAAGGGCGCGACCACCTCGCCCTGCCCGCGTTGCGCCACGGGCTGAGCGCGGGGGAAAAGCTGAACCCGGTGGTGCGCGACGCCTGGACCGCGGCCACCGGCACCCCGGTTTACGAGGCCTTTGGCATGTCGGAATGTTCCACCTTCATCTCCGGCTGCCCGGACCATCCGGCGACACCCGGCGCATTGGGCCGCGCGCAGGCGGGACGCCGGGTGGCGATCCTGACCGAAACCGGCCCCGCCGCAACCGGCGATGTGGGCACCATTGCCATTCACCGCAGCGACCCCGGCCTGATGCTGGGCTACCTTGGCGCGCCGGAACAGACCGCTGCGCGGTTTCAGGGCGACTGGTTCCTGACCGGGGATCAGGGCGTGATGGATGCGGAGGGGCAGATCACCTATCTGGGGCGGCGCGACGACATGATGAACGCGGGCGGCTTTCGGGTCTCGCCGGTGGAGGTCGAGGCGGCGCTTGCCAATGCGCCCGGCGTCACCGGCGTGGGGGCCGCCGAAGTCGAGGTCAAACCCGGTGTCAGCGTGATCGCCGCCTTCTACACCGCGCCTGCCCCTCTGGACGATGCGGCGCTGGCCCGTTATGCGGAACGAACGCTGGCGCGCTACAAGCAACCGCGCCTTTACATTCACCTTGCCGCGCTGCCCACCGGGGCCAATGGCAAGCTCTTGCGGCGCAGGTTGCGCGCGGAATTCGAGGCCAGAAAAGATGCCGGACCCGATCAAGCTTGACATCATGTCAGACCCGATTTGCCCCTGGTGCTATATCGGAAAAGCCCATCTTGACCGGGCCCTGCTGGACCATCCGGACCATCCATTCGTGATCGAATGGCACCCGTTTCAGCTGAACCCGGATATGCCCGCCGAAGGCATGGACCGGCGCGCCTATCTTGAGAACAAGTTCGGCGGCAAGGAGGGCGCGGTGCGCGCCTATGCCCCGATCGTGGATCATGCCCGGAAAGCCGGGCTGACGATCAACTTCGAGCAGATGAAACGCACGCCCAACACGCTGGATGCCCACCGGCTGATCCATTGGGCCGGGATCGAAGGGCGCCAGACGGCGGCGGTCTCCGCGCTGTTCAAGGCCTATTTCGTGGAGGCCCGCGACATCGGCGATGCCGAGGTGCTGGCCGATATCGCAGACAGCATCGAGATGGACGCAGGGGTCGTGACCCGGCTTTTGCAGACCGACGAGGACCGCAAGGCCATTCAGGACCGCGATGCCCACAGCCGCCGGATGGGGATCAATTCGGTTCCGACCTTCATCGTGGCGAACCAGCACGCGGTTCCCGGCGCGCAGCCGCCCGAGCTTTGGGCAAAGGTGATCGCAGAGCTGCAAGGCAGCTGAACCTACATACTGTTTCCGCGTGACTATGGCAGATCGGCCACATCCGGTGTCCATGTGGCACATGGGCTTTGCCAGCACCCGCCCGCTGGCCTAACCTGATGGCACAAATGGGGCACAGACCCCTGATCAGAACAGTTTGAGCGGGTACAATGACAGACATCCAGGCGACGCCGGACCGCGATGCCGTGTGGCATTCAGGCAGGGCTTTCATCATTCTTCCGCCCTCTTCAGAGGGGGGAAAAGCGGCGGCAGAGCCGGTATTCTTCCCCCGGCCCTGCCCTGTTCATGCCATCTGGCTGAAGGAATCCGGCCCGGTGCAGAGGACCGGCGCATGATCGGCCAGGTGCCCGGCCGGGTGGTGCTGACATATGGTGTTTTTGACGATTTCGGGCCGCAAACCAGCGCAAGGCTGCGCCATCTGGGCGGCCTTGGCAGAGAGCTGATCGTGGGTTGCGCCACCGATGCGCTTTGTCTGCGCAGCGGCATCCGCTGCGCCTTGCCCTATCACCAGCGGCGCGCGATGCTCGAACGCGCGCGCTTTGTGTCGCGGGTCATTGCGCAGGATTGCTGGGACCAGCTGCGCACCGATATCGTGAACTACAATGCAGGTGCCTTGGCACTGGGCGAAGTGCCCCCCTTTGTCGACCTGCAGGGGTTGAGCGACATCGTTCAGCTGCTTGAAATGCCCAATACATCAGCAACACTTTCTTGCGCAGAAACGCGGCTGGCATCCTGAGCGTTAGAAAAATTTACGACTGTTTTTATAAGTTGTTGTCTGACCTGCAACCATGGGTTATCCAAACGACGGAAAGCGCCTGTTTTTTTGTTCGGCGCACCCGTTGGAGTGCCGTGTGGACAAGCCCAAGCAAGAACTGACAATCCACAGGGCAGAGTTTGTCGGACTGATCGCGATGATGTTCGCCTCCATCGCGTTTTCCATTGATGCGATGCTGCCCGCGCTGCCGGAAATCTCGCGCGAACTGTCACCGGAACTTGCGCATCGCGCGCCGCTGATCCTGACCGCCTTTGTCTTTGGCATGGGAGCGGGCACATTGGTGACCGGCGCGCTTTCGGATGCCTTTGGCCGTCGGCCGGTGATCTTTGGTGGGGTGGTGCTTTATATTATCGGCGCAATGGCGGCCTGGGCCAGCCAGTCGCTTGAGGCGATGCTTGTCGCGCGGGTGTTTCAGGGATTGGGCGCCTCCGGCCCGCGCGTGGTGGCGATTGCCGTGGTCCGCGATCTTTTCTCGGGCCGGGATATGGCCAAGATCGTCTCTTTCGTCATGCTGGTCTTTACCCTGGTGCCGGCGCTGGCCCCGATCATGGGATCGCTGATCATCGAATTGTCGGACTGGCGCGGCATCTACCTGGCCTTTGTCGCCTTCTCGGCCATCAGCGTGATCTGGATGGCGATCCGCCTGCCAGAGACCTTGCGGAGCGAAGACCGCCGCCCCCTGCGGCTGCGCCTTTTGCTCGATGCCATCCGCGAGATCATGACACATCGCACGGTGCGGCTGGCGATCATTGTACAGGTCATGGCCATGGCCATGTTCTTTTGCACCCTGATGCTGATCCAGCCGGTCTATGCCCAGGTCTATGGCCGGGCAGAGACCTTCCCCTATTGGTTCGGCGCCGTGGCCGTGATCGCGGGCACATCCAGCATCCTGAATGCGTTGCTGGTCGAACGTCTGGGCATGCGGCGGCTGGTCAGGCTGACGTTGTTCGGACAGATCCTGCTGTCCGGGTTCATGTATTTCTCCGGCCTTGCCAGCGCCGGTGGCGTGCTGGGGTTCGGGGCCTTCCTGTTCTGGCAATTGTGCCTCTTCGCCCAGGCCGGGCTGACGCTTGGCAACCTCAATGCCATCGCGATGGAGCCGATGGGCCATATGGCGGGCATGGCGGCCTCTGTCATTGGCTCGGTATCGACCATTCTGGCGGCGCTGATCGCCTCGCCGGTTGCCCTGATGTTTGCCGACGATGTGTCGCTGCTCTTCGGTTCCGTCTTGCTCATGGCCTGCGCGGCCTGGGGTCTGATGCTGCTGCTGACACGCTCCGAAGTGGACCTCGCCGCCCCGGCGGAATAACCTGCGGCGCTTAAAGACCGGCGCCCTTGCCGCTGCGCCCTCGGTCAGGACACTTTCCTGACCTTCTTTTCCTTGGCAATCACATGCTCTGCAAGGTCACGGGCAATGGCAAAGGCGCCCTTGATCTTGTCCGCTTCGGATTTCCAGTCGCGGCGCACGACAATCTTGTTGTCCTTGACGCGTGCCAGCCCGCGCTGGTCCTGGATAAAGGCCACCAGCCCCTCGGGTGAGGCAAACTTGTCGTTGTGGAACTGGATCGTCGCCCCCTTCGGGCCACCGTCCAGCTTGGCAATCCCGGCGCGTTTGCACATCGCCTTGATCCGCACCACCAGCATCAGCGTGTTGACCTCGCGCGGCAGCTTGCCGAAACGGTCGATCAGCTCGGCGGCGAAACCTTCCAGTTCCACCTTGGTGCTCAGCCCGGACAGCCGGCGGTAAAGCCCCAGCCGCACGTCGAGGTCCGGCACGAAATCCTCCGGGATCAGCACCGGCACGCCGAGGTTGATCTGCGGGGCCCATTGCTCGTCCGCCTCCGACAGCCCCTCCATCTCGCCTGCCTTGATCTTGGCAATCGCCTCTTCCAGCATGGATTGATAAAGCTCGAACCCCACATCGCGCATCTGGCCGGATTGCTCCTCGCCCAGCAGGTTGCCTGCCCCGCGAATGTCCAGATCCTGGCTGGCCAGCGTGAACCCCGCCCCCAGCGTATCGAGGCTGCCCAGCACCCGCAGACGTTTCTCTGCGGTGGCGGTGAGCTTCGCACGCGGCTTGGTGGTCAGATAGGCATAGGCGCGGGTCTTGGAGCGCCCGACCCGCCCCCGGATCTGGTAGAGCTGCGCCAGACCGAACATGTCGGCGCGGTGCACGATCATCGTGTTGGCGGTGGGAATATCCAGCCCGGATTCCACGATGGTCGTGGCCAGCAGGATGTCGAACTTGCCATCGTAAAAGGCGTTCATCCGGTCGTCCAGCTCGCCCGCCGCCATCTGGCCATGCGCCACCACATAGGTAAGTTCCGGCAGCTGTTCCTTGAGGAAAGCCTCGATCTCGGGCAGGTCCGACACCCGCGGCACCACATAGAACGACTGCCCGCCGCGGTAATGTTCGCGCAGCAATGCCTCGCGCAGGGTGACCATATCGAATTCGCTGACATAGGTGCGGATCGCCAGCCGGTCGACGGGCGGCGTGCCGATGATCGACAGGTCGCGCACCCCCGTCAGCGACAGCTGCAGTGTGCGCGGGATCGGCGTGGCGGTCAGGGTCAGCACGTGAATATCCGTGCGCAGCGCCTTCAGCCGTTCCTTGTGGGTGACGCCGAAATGCTGTTCCTCGTCGATGATCAGCAGCCCGAGATTGTTGAACCTGATGCCCTTGGCCAGCAGAGCATGGGTGCCGATCACGATGTCGCAGGTGCCCTTGGCCATGCCGTCACGGGTCAGCGCCGCTTCCTTCGCCGACACAAAGCGGCTGAGGGTGCGCACCTGGATCGGGAAGCCCCGGAAACGTTCGGAGAATGACTTGTAGTGCTGGCGCGCCAGCAGCGTCGTGGGGGCAATGACCGCCACCTGCACGCCGCTCATCGCCGCGACAAAGGCCGCGCGCATCGCCACCTCGGTCTTGCCAAAGCCGACATCGCCACAGATCAGCCGGTCCATCGGGTTGCCGCTGGTCATGTCGTCCACAACGTCGGAGATTGCGCGCAGCTGGTCGTCGGTCTCCGTATAGGGGAAACGCGCCGCGAAGGCGTCCCAGGCGCCCACGGGGGGTTCCAGCACCGGCGCCCTGCGCAAGGCGCGTTCCGCCGCGATGCGGATCAGCTTGTCCGCCATCTCGCGGATGCGTTCCTTGAGCCTGGCCTTCTTGGACTGCCAGGCACCGCCGCCCAGCTTGTCCAGAAGCCCTTCCTCATGGCCGTATTTCGACAGCAGTTCGATGTTCTCGACCGGCAGATAAAGCTTTGATCCTTCGGCATATTCCAGCAGCAGGCATTCATGCGCGGCCCCGGCGGCAGTGATCACCTCCATGCCCTGATAGCGCCCGATGCCGTGGTCCACATGCACGATCAGATCACCGGGCGTCAGGCTTTGCGCCTCGGTCAGGAAATTCTCCGCCCGGCGCTTGCGGCGCGGCGCGCGGATCAGCCGGTCGCCCAGCACATCCTGCTCGGAAATCACCGTGATGCGGCCCTCTGGCCCCGCCGCTTCCCAGGGCGCCTCGAACCCGGATTCCAGCGCCCAGACCGCCAGATGCAGACCGCGCTTGCCGATGCGGGTGGCGTTCCTGACCGGGATCGCCTCTGCCAGGCCCTCGTCCTCGATCAGCCCGGTCAGACGTTCACGCGCGCCTTCGGAATAGCTCGCGATCAGCACCGGGCCTTCTGCCATCTTGCGGCGGATATGATCCGCCAGCGCGCCGAACAGGCTGATCGCTTCCTGCTGCCGCTCCGGCGCAAAGCTGCGCCCGATCCGCGCGCCCGCGTCCAGCACGCCGGGCCCGGTGGGTTGCGGCAGCGGCATGAACTGGATCACCCGGTGATCCTGCGTCGCCAGCAGCCAGGCCTCGTCGTCCAGATAGAGCCCTTCCGGCGGCGCGGGCTTGTAGACGCTGTCCATCTTCGAGCGGTTCGACATGGCGATGCGCCGGGTCTCGTATTGATCGGCGATGCTGTCCCAGCGGGCCAGCCGCGCCGGTGTCACCTGATCGTCCATCGTCACCGTGGCCTGCGGCAGATAGTCAAAAAGCGTCTCAAGGCTTTCGTGGAAGAAGGGCAGCCAATGCTCCGCGCCCTGATGCTTGCGCCCCGCGCTGATCGCCTCGTAAAGCGGGTCATCCGTGCCCGCCGCGCCGAACTCGATGCGGTAGTTCTGCCGGAACCGGGTGATCGCCGCCTCGTCGAGGATGACCTCGCTCACCGGGGCAAGCTCCACCACCTCCAGCTTGTCGGTGGTGCGCTGGCTGGCCGGGTCAAACCGCCGCGCGCCGTCCAGCACATCGCCGAAGAAATCCAGCCGCACCGGGCCCAGATCACCCGGCGGATAGATGTCGATGATCCCGCCCCGGATGGCATAATCGCCCGGTTCGGTCACCGTGGGGCTTTGCACAAAGCCCATGCGCACCAGAAAGGCCCGCAGCGCGGCCTCGTCAATGCGGCTGCCGACCCGCGCGGAAAAGGCCGCCTCGCGCAGCACGCTGCGCGCAGGCACCCGCTGGGTTGCGGCGTTCAGCGTGGTCAGCAGGACGAATTTGTCGGGCATCCCGTGCACAAGGGCCGCCAGCGTTGCCATGCGTTGCGCACAGATGTCGGCGTTGGGCGAAACCCGGTCATAAGGCAGGCAATCCCAGCCCGGAAAGGTGACCACCGGCATGTCCGGCGCGAAAAAGGCAAGTGCGGCCTGCATCGCCGCCATCCGCTTGTCATCGCGGGCGATGTGCAGCACCGGAGCGCCTTTGGCGACCTCCTCCAGCAGGGCCCGTGCATCATGGCCTTCGGGCACGCCCGACAGCGTGATTTTGCTCTGCTTAACCATGTCGTTCCAATTGGCCCCACGCAGGGCGCTGTCAACCGCCCAGCGGGCCAAGCGCCACGTTTTGATACATGCCCCAGATCGCGGTGACGAAAATCGACACCATGCCGATGATCTGGGTATAAAGCCGGTGCCGCGTCAGCCGCTTGCGCAGCCGCTCTCCGGTCGCACTTTCCGACTGGATCAGCCGCGCTGTGGACAGGCTGAGCGCCCCGATCAGCGACAGCGGAAAGGCCAGCAGGAACACCGCCTGCGCAAATTCCATGCCATAGACGAAGCCCAGCAGAACCAGCATGGTCAGCCCGAAACAGGCAAACCCCAGAATCCAGAGGCCCGAGACCTGCGCGATGAACAACAGCCGGTTCACATTGATGCGCACCATGTCTTCCAGATCGACCTCGGCCTGTGCGCCCTGACGGCGGGCACGCAGCACCATGTCATAGGGCACGCCCAACACCCAATGGCTGGCCGTCGACCAGGTCACCGCAAGTACAATCCAGAACCACAGGTTCGAAAAGGACCGCATGTCGATGAGTTCGAATAGGGTCTGATACCAATCCAAGTCTTGTCCTCTGGACCACAAGTGCGCAGGTCATACCCAAGGCGCCGGGCAATTCCTACCCTTGAGAGCCCACTTTTTTCATGCCAAGCAATGGGTCTGGCAAACTGAGGTATTTTTGCATGAATCCCATCGTCGCCCCCTTCCCCGCCGCGCGCCTGCGCCGGACCCGTGTCAGCCCCGCCGTGCGCGCGCTGGTGCGCGAAAACGCGCTTGAAGTGGGTGATCTGATCTGGCCGGTCTTCGTGCGCGCCGGCGAAGGCATAGAGGAACCGGTGCCCTCGATGCCCGGTGTCATGCGCCGGTCGGTCGACAAGATCGTCGAGGCCGCGGCAGAGGCCGACGCGCTGGGGATCGGGGCGATGTGCATCTTTCCCTACACCGGCCTCGAAGAGCGGACAGAGGATTGCACCGGCGCCTGGGACCCGCAGAACCACGCCAACCGCGCGATTGCCGCGATCAAGGCAAAGTTTCCGGAGATGGCGGTGATGACCGACGTGGCGCTGGACACCTACAACATCAACGGCCACGACGGTTTCGTCGAGGATGGCATCATCGTCAACGACCGCACGGTCGAGGCGCTGGTCAGGATGGCGCTGGCCCAGGCCGAAGCGGGGGCCGACATCATCGGTCCCTCCGACATGATGGACGGCCGCATCGGCGCGATCCGCAATGCGCTGGAATCGGGCGGGCATTCCGACGTCATGATCCTCAGCTATGCCGCGAAATATGCCTCTGCCTACTACGGCCCCTTCCGGGACGCGGTGGGGGCCTCCGGCGCGCTGACCGGGGACAAGAAGACCTATCAGATGGATCCCAGCAATGCCGACGAGGCGCTGCGCCTGGTGGCGCGTGATCTGGCCGAGGGTGCGGATATGGTGATGGTCAAACCCGGCCAGCCCTATCTGGACATCTGCCGGAGGGTGAAAGACAGCTTTGGCGCGCCGACATTCGCCTATCAGGTGTCGGGCGAATTCGCGATGATCAAGGCCGCCGCACAGAATGGCTGGATCGACGAAGAACGGGTGATGATGGAAAGCCTGATGGGGTTCAAACGCGCGGGCTGCGACGGCGTGCTGACCTATTTCGCCCCCGCCGCCGCGCGCCTGCTGAACGGCGGCTGACGCCCGGCCGAACCTCCGCGGCCCTGTGGAACTGCCGGACCCGGGCGGGCTGCACAATCAGGCATGACCTGACAAGATCTGCTGCGGACGGGTCTGCCGCTGCCGGATCACATCGCCTCAGGACCGCATCCGTGACCTGACAGATTTTCCCGCATTACGAGTAAGAATCACTGCATTTCCATATTCCAACGCGACGGGCGGATGGGCCGCCCGGCAAACAGGCGGCCAGAACGCACGAAAACCCCGTAAAAAATTCAACAAAACACTTTTCAGACATAAATCAGCCCACAGTTAGACACGATTTCAGTCATTACTCAACCTATAGGTTAGTCAGTGCGGGCGGCCACAGATTCCCGCACCGGTCGTATTGTGTGTTTCTTGGTGTTGCGCGGAGGGTCGCGTGTCGAATATTGCGAAGATAAGGCCTGACGTGATGGTTGAGCACGAGTTGTTGGCACAGGCGATTGCCACTGCGGAGATCGCGGTGATCGTGCTGGATCACAAGGGCGAGGTTCTGATCAGCAATCCTGCCGCATGCACCCTCCTGGGATATGAGCCCGGCCAGTTGGCCGGCATGGAAATCTCAACTGTTCTTCCGGGCCTCGACAGCGCCGCCCTGGACGCCCGGATCGCGCCACCCGCCACCTCTGCCACGCTGCATGACATCACGGGCACCCGCCGCGACAAGGAGCAGCGTCACTTCCTGGTGCATGTCACCGCCTGGAAGGACGCGGATGCACCTGCCCGTCATACCATTGTCCTGCGCGACATCACCGAGGAACGCGCCCGTGAAGACGCCCGGAACGCCGAATTGCTGCGCGCGCAGAATGCAATCAGCGGGGCCGGGATCGGGGTGTTCGAATTCGACATGATCACGAAGGAAGCCCATGTCTCCGACATCTGGCGCGACCTGATGGAGCTGCCCCGCGATGAGATCGTGGACGTTCAGAAAGAATGGCGCAGCCGGGTCCACCCCGATGACCTGAACGCCGCAGATGCCCCCATGCGCAGGCTCGCAAAAGGTCTGGAAAGCCGCAACAGCAATGAGTTCCGGCTGTTCAACCGCGACCGCAGCGAAATGCGCTGGATGCGCACCGATCTTTTCGTGGCCCGGCGGGACGCACAGGGAAACCCGACCCGGATCGTCGGCGCCCAGGTTGATGTGACCGACCGCAAGAGGACGGAACTGGCCCTGCGCAAAAGCATGAAGCAGTTCCAGTCGGCCTTTGACAACGCGCCGATCGGCAAGGCGATCATGGGTCTGGACGGCAAGCTGCTGAAGGTGAACCCGGCCTTCTGCACCTTTGTCGGTCACGACAAATCGGCGCTGAAGGGCAAGGGATTCCCGATGATCCTGCACCCTGATGAAATCGCGGAAAACATGCTGGAACTGGAGCGTCTGAAAGACGGCTACCTGTGCTATCACCAGACGGAAAAGCGTTTCCTGCACAGAAGCGGCAAGGTGATCTGGGGTCTGCTCAGCATCGCTGCCGTCCGTGACGAGGATGGCCAGGCTGTGCAATTCATTGCCCAGGTCGTCAATGTATCCGAACAGCACCGCCTGCAGGACCTGAAAAGCGAATTCGTCGCAACCGTCAGCCACGAGCTGCGCACGCCGCTGACCTCGATCCTCGGCGCGCTCAAGCTGTTTCAGGCGCAGGCCGCAGATCAGGACCTGCCAAAACCGATGAGACGCCTGCTGGACATATCGCTTCAGAACGCCGACCGGCTGGGGATGCTGGTGGGCGACATTCTCGACTTCGAAAGGTTCTCGAAAGGCGATCTGGACATCGAAACCGGCGATCACGATCTGGGCGGGCTGATCGCGACAGCGGTCGAAGAGAACCGGTCGCTTGCCAAAAGCTACCGGGTCACCATCACCACGAAACTGGACGCAGGGCCGCTGCTGTGCCAGGTCGATCCGGCGCGGATCTGCCAGATCATGACAAACCTGCTGTCGAATGCCGCGAAATTCGCCGATAACGATACAATCGTCGAAGTGATCATGGACCGCAGGGACGATATGGCGCGGGTTGTGGTGCGCAACCGCGGACGGGGCATTCCCGAGGCGTTCCGCCCCACCATCTTCCTGCCCTTCGCGCAGGCCGCGCCCACCCTGACACGCGACCATGGCGGCACCGGCCTGGGCCTGAGCATCTGCAAGCAGATCGTGGAGTATCTGGGCGGTCAAATCGGCTTTGTCAGCGTGCCCGGCGACTTCACCGACTTCTGGTTCACCCTGCCACTCTCCCGATCCCAGCAATAATTCGCCCAAAAGCCCAAAGGGCATGACATCCTGCGGAATTATGCTTAAAGTTGCCCGCAAGTCGGACCAACCGGCATCAGGCAACTTTTACGGGCAGAAAAACATGAAAAACACTCAGATTTCGCGGCGGGCGTTCACCCTTGGTGCGCTGGCGGCAACTCCTGTACTCGCGGCATGCGGCAACGGTGTGGGCGGACGGGGCAGCAGCACCATCGACGCGCGCGTGCGCGCCACGCTGGAAGAAATGTACCGCAGCTATCCCAACACCCGCAGCCTTGCGGAAAAGGCCAACGGCATGCTGGTGATGCCGCTGGTGACCGAAGCGGGCCTTGGTTTTGGCGGCGCCTATGGGCGCGGTGCCCTGCTGATCGACAATGTGACGGTGGATTACTATTCCGTCGTCAAGGGATCGGGCGGCTTGCAGATCGGCGCGCAGCAATATGCGCATGTGCTGTTCTTCATGACCCAGGCCGCTCTGACCGAATTCCGCCGCTCCCCCGGCTGGGCTGCGGGGGCCGACATGGAATATGTGATTTCGGACAAGGGCGACAGCGTGTCTGCCGATACCACAACGGTGCTGACGCCGGTTCTGGCAGCGGTCTTTGGCCGCGCCGGTCTGCGCATCGGTGCCACGCTGGAAGGCACCAAATATACGCGCATCATTCCGTAAACCGGGTCAATTTCTGTTTATGTTGACACTGCGTCGGGGCGACACCTAACCTCGGCGCATTCAACGACAGATTTGGAGCCAGGAATGATCAGAACAACAGCAATTATCGCCACTGCCCTCACACTTGGTCTGGGCGCCGCACCGGCATTGGCCGGAGATGCCGCATGGACATATTCAGACGGCATGAAGCTCAAGATCAAATGCCGTTCCAGCGGATGCAAGGTCACCGCCAAGAAACCGGGCGGCAGCTGGGTGCTGGTCGAGGAAGGCAAAGGCGGCAACGAGAACTTTCAGGTGCTCGAAGCCAAGTACAAAAAGGTCAAACCGGCGTATTGATTGACGCCTTTCCTTAACTTCGACCTGTAACCCTCTGACAAGATGATATTAATTCAGGATTGATCCTGCCCCTTCCGGAGCAGGCCCTACCCCATCGCGCGCAGGCGCTTGATCAGGCTCGATGTATCCCAGCGCGCGCCACCCAGTTTCTGCACATCCTTGTAGAACTGATCGACCAGCGCGGTGACCGGCAGGCTGGCCCCGTTTTCATCGGCTGTTTTCAGACAGATGCCCAGATCCTTGCGCATCCAGTCCACCGCGAACCCGTGGTCGAATTCATCGTCCAGCATGGTTTCATAGCGGTTGGCCATCTGCCAGGAACCGGCAGCGCCCTGGCTGATCACCTCCACCACAGCGCGACCGTCCAGACCGGCCTTCTCGGCAAAATGCAGCGCCTCGGACAAGCCCTGCACCAGACCTGCGATGGCAATCTGGTTGCACATCTTGGTCATCTGGCCCGCCCCGCTCTCACCGATGCGACGGCAGATCTTGGCATAGACCTCCATCACCGGCAGCGCCCGGTCAAACGCGCCCTTGTCACCACCGCACATGATCGACAGCGCGCCGTTTTCCGCACCCGCCTGCCCGCCCGAGATCGGCGCATCCACGAAACTGATCTGCGCCGCATCGGCGGCCTTGTACAATTCCCGCGTGACCGCCGCCGACACGGTGGTGTGATCGACAAAGATCGCCCCCGCCGTCATCCCGCCAAAGGCCCCGGTTTCGCCCAGGCAGACAGAGCGCAGATCGTCATCATTGCCGACACAGGCCATCACAACTTCGGCATCTTTCACCGCCTCGCGCGGGGTCCGCGCCATCGCGCCGCCATATGCCTTGACCCAGTCCTCGGCCTTGGCCGCAGTGCGGTTATAGACGGTTACGTCATGCCCGGCCTTCTGCAGATGCCCCGCCATCGGCGCGCCCATCACCCCCAACCCCAAAAATGCGAGTTTTGTCATCTGCTTTTCCTTGTCCATCAGTTGCGCTAGTCAGAGTTTTACCTATCACCCTGCGCGCGTTGGTCAATCGCGCCAGTCCCCTCGGAGCGCTTAATGGTCACTGTCTTTCGCTGGCTTGTACGGATCACCGCCGCCCTGATCGTGCTGAGCGTGGTGGTGGTGTCGCTCGTCTACTGGCTCGCGTCACGGTCCCTGCCCGATTACAACGACACGGTCGAGGTGGCCGGGCTGCGCGCCCCGGTCGAGATCGTGCGCGACAATGCCAATGTGCCGCATATCTTCGGCAGCGACGACCTGGATGTGTTCTTTGGCCTCGGCTTTGCCCATGCCCAGGACCGGATGTGGCAGATGATCACCCTGCGCCGCACCGCCCAGGGCCGGCTGAGCGAGGTCTTTGGCGCAAGCACCCTGAACACCGACAGGCTGCTGCGCCGCTTCGACATCTACCGGCTTTCGGTGCAATCGGTCGAGGCGCTGGATGACGCCTCCCGTGCCAAGCTGGAAGCCTATTCCGCCGGGGTGAATGCCCGGATCGCACAGATCAACTCGGAAGCGCTGGGGCGCGGCGCACCCGAGATGCTGCTGTTCAACGCACCCATGGCCCCCTGGCGGCCGGCGGATTCCATCGCCATCGCCAAGCTGATGGGCCTGCAACTGTCGGGGCACCTTCAGGCCGAGGTGCTGCGCGCGCGGGTGTCGCTGGCGCTGGCAGAGCCGGACCGGCTGCGCGACATCCTGCCCGATGTGCCCGGCCCCGGCATCGCGGCCCTGCCGGAATATGCCGCACTTGTGCCCGGCGCCCCCCGCTTTGCGGCAAACATGCCCCTTGATCCGCATCCGCTGTCGCCCTTCAGGGACATGGCCTTTGCCGGGGCCTCGAATGCCTGGGCCGCCGCCCCCTCGCGCTCTGCCGCCGGGGGGACATTGCTGGCCAATGATCCGCACCTGGGTTTCACCGCCCCCTCGGTCTGGTATCTGGCGCGGATGGAACTGGACTCCGGCGGTGTGATCGGCGGCACGATCCCGGGGATTCCGGTGGTCCTCACGGGGCGCTCCGCCACCCTGGGCTGGGGTCTGACCTCCGCCTATGTGGACGACCAGGACGTGCATATCGAGGCGCTGAACCCCGATGACGGCGAACAATACCGCACACCGGAAGGGTTCAAGGACTTTGTCACCCGCTCCTCGATCATCACGGTCAAGGACGGCGATCCCGTCACCATCACCCTGCGCTGGACCGACAATGGCCCGGTGCTGCCCGGCAGCCTCTACAACCTGGCCAGCATCACCCCGCCCGGCCATGTCGCCTCTGTCAGCTGGACGGTGCTCAGCGCCAAGGACACCTCGCTGGGCGCCGCCCTCGACCTGATGGAGGCGAAATCCATCGCCGATGCGATCCGCGCCTCGGAACGCTATATCGCGCCGGCACAGAACCTGATGCTGGTGGACCGCCAGCAAATCGCGATGAAGACAATCGGCGCGCTGCCCCGCCGGGATGCGGCGCATCAGTCCAGGGGGCGTCTGCCCTCGCCCGGCTGGATCGCCGCGAACCGCTGGCAGGGGGTGATGCCCTTTACCGCCAACCCCGCCTTTGTGGCGCCTGCGGGCGGCATCCTGGGCAATACCAACAACAAGACCGTGGACCGCCCCTTTCCGAACCATGTTTCCTATCTCTGGGGCGATACCCAGCGGGTGCAGCGCTGGCAGCGCCTGATGCAGGGGCGGCAGGTGCATACCCGCGACAGCTTTATCGAGGCGCAGCTCGACACCGTCAGCTTCACCGCAAGATCGCTGCTGCCGCTGATCGGGGCGGAACTGTGGTTTACCGAGGAAGCGGCCCCCGACGGCACCGCCGAACGCCAGCGCCAGCGCGCGCTGAACCTGCTGGCCGAATGGTCCGGCGAGATGAACGAACACCTGCCCGAGCCGCTGATCTATGCCGCCTGGCTGCGCGCATTGCAGGCGCGGCTGATCCAGGACGACCTCGGCCCGCTGGCCGCCGAATTCACCCATGTGGACCCTCTGTTCATCGAACGCGTGTTCCGCAATGTCGAAGGCGCATCGGTCTGGTGCGACGTGCGCCAGTCCGCCCCGGTGGAAACCTGCCCCGACATGGCCCGGCTGGCGCTGGATGACGCGCTGCTCTGGATCAACGAGCATTGGGGCACGCAACTGGAGTCCCTGCGCTGGGGCGATGCGCATCAGGCGACCCATGATCATCCGGTGCTGGGACAGGTGCCGGTGCTGCGCTATTTCGTGAACATCCGGCAATCGACCTCCGGCGGCGACAACACCCTGCAGCGCGGCCTGACCAAGGGCAGCCTGCCCGACCCGTTCAACAATGTGCATGGCGCGGGCTACCGGGGGGTCTACGACTTTGCCGACCCCAATTCATCGGTCTTCATCACCTCGACCGGGCAATCGGGGCATTTCCTGTCACGCCACTACGACGATCTGGCGCAGCTGTGGCGGCGCGGCGAATATATCCCGATGTCGCTGGACGAGGATCTGGCCCGTGCCGCCTCGGTGGGGATCACCACGCTGACGCCTGAAACCCCATGAACCGGGTCATCCTGTTCAACAAGCCCTTTGGCGTCCTGTCCCAGTTCACCGACAAGGGCACCGAGGGCTCCTCGCGCCCGACCCTGTCAGGTTTCATCGCCGAGCCGGGGTTCTACCCCGCAGGACGGCTGGACAAGGACAGCGAGGGGTTGCTGGTGCTGACCGACAATGGCGCCCTGCAGGCCCGTATCGCACATCCGAAATACAAGCGGCCCAAGACCTATCTGGTTCAGGTGGAGGGGCGGCCGGATGCGCAAGCACTGGATGCGCTGCGCCGGGGCGTTGTGCTGAAGGACGGCAAGACTGCCCCCGCCGAAATCACCCAGGTGGATGAACCCCTGGGCCTGTGGCAGCGCGACCCGCCGGTGCGGTTCCGCAAATCCGTGCCCGACGCCTGGCTGCGCATCACCATCCGCGAGGGCCGCAACCGCCAGGTGCGCCGGATGACAGCCCACGTGGGTCTGCCGACGCTGCGGCTGATCCGCTGGCGGATCGGGGATTGGGAGCTGAACGATCTGGCGCCCGGCGCCTGGCGCTGGGCCTCCGAGACCGGAGCCTGAAAACCGGGGCCTGAAAGCGGTCGGGGCCTAACCCACCAGCCGCGCCACCCACACCCCGCCCGTGGCCGCAACCGCTGTCAGGCAGGTGCCCCAGGTCACATCGGTCAGCGTCATCTGCCAGGTCCAGTCCTTCATCACCGCAAGCGAGGTAAACTCATAGGTGCCATAGCCCATCGCACCAATCAGCGCCGCATTGCCCAGAACCCACAACAGGCTCCTGTCCTGCGTCAGGGCGGGCCAGGACACGAACCAGAGCAGGACGCCCACATAGAAGGCGTAGAACATCAGCGCCGGGCCGATGCGGAAATTCTCCAGCAGCAGCGGGCCGATGTCACGCTCAAAGACGGGTTGGATCAGCTTTGTCAGCCCGATGTAATCGAGCCCCATGAAGATGACAAAGGTGGCAAGATAGAGAACAGCAAGGGTCATGGGGTGCTCCGCCTGGGGTGTGCAACCATATGATGCGGGGACCGGAAAATTCGAATTTTCCGGGCGAAATTCTTCAAAGAATTTCAGCTCTCCGGCGCAACATGGACTGCGGCAGACGGAAAATTCAAATTTTCCGGTCCAAACTCTTCAAAGAGTTTGTTGCGTCATGGCCCTGAAACTGAGCACCCCGCTCGACAGCCAGCCCAGAGCGACATCGCGCAAATCGGAAAATTCAAATTTTCCGGACCAAACTCTTCAAAGAGTTTGTTGCGTCATGGCCCTGAAACTGAGCGCCCCGCTGGACAGCCAGCACAGAACGAGATCGAACCATCGGAGGCATTTTCACTCTTTCGAAAACGCTTGCGATATCGCGCAAATCGGAAAATTCAAATTTTCCGGACCAAACTCTTCAAAGAGTTTGCCGCATCACAACCCCTGAAACTGCGCTTCCTGTCTGGCCGACCAGCGCACAACCAGGTCGAATCCGGTCTCTGACGGGGTTTCCTTCTCCACCACGTCCTGCTCGAACAGCCAGGCGCGTTTGCGCCCTTCGGAAAAGGCCAGCGATATCTCGGCAACCCGCACCGCCCCCTGCAGGGCCTCGGCCACGGCGGTTTGAAGCCGGTCCAGCCCCGCCCCGGTGATCGCGGAAATGGCGATCATGTCGGGGTCCCGCTCGGCGCGCTGGCGCAGGGCTTCGGCGGTCTCGGGCGGCAGCAGATCAAGCTTGTTCCAGACCTCGAATGTCCGGGTTTCCTTGGCCACCCCCAGCGAGGTCAGGATCTCGCGCACATCATGCGCCTGTTCCTCGGTCTCCGCATGGCTGATGTCGCGCACATGCAGGATGATGTCCGCCGCCAGCACCTCTTCCAGCGTCGCGCGGAAGGCGGCGACCAGTTCGGTCGGCAGGTCAGAGATGAAACCGACCGTATCGCTCAGGATGATCTCGGGCCCGTCCGGCAGCGCCAGACTGCGCATGGTGGGGTCCAGCGTGGCAAAGAGCATGTCCTTGACCATCACATCCGCCCCGGTCAACCGGTTGAACAGCGTCGATTTGCCTGCGTTGGTATAGCCCACCAATGCCACGATCGGGTAAGGCACCTTGGCCCGGGCGGCCCGGTGCAGCGCTCGGGTCTTCACCACCTTGTCGAGCTGGCGGCGCAAGCGCACGAGCTGTTCGTCGATGGCGCGCCTGTCGGCCTCGATCTGGGTTTCCCCCGGACCGCCGACAAACCCCAGCCCGCCCCGCTGGCGTTCCAGGTGGGTCCAGGCCCGCACCAGCCGCGTGCGCTGATAGTTCAGCGCGGCCATTTCGACCTGCAGCACACCCTCGCGGGTTGCGGCACGGTCGCTGAAAATCTCAAGGATCAGGCCGGTCCGGTCCAGCAGCTTGACGCCCCAGGCCTTTTCCAGGTTGCGTTGCTGCACCGGGCTGACCGAGCCGTCGACCAGCACCAGCTCCACCTCCGCCGCTTCCAGCGCATCATGCAGATCGGCGATCTTGCCCTTGCCAAAGAGCTTGCCCGCATCGACCTTGCGCAGCGGCACCACCTCGGCCCCCACCACCTCAAGCTGCGGCAGAGCACGGGCCAGCGCCACGGCTTCCTCCAGCGCGGGTTGCGGCGCGCGGCGGTCCGGGTCGGATCTGATTTCAGGGTGCAGAACCCAGGCCCGCGTCACGCGCGGGCCATCGGTATTGTCGATCTGAAAGGACGTCTTGCTCAAGAAGCGTCTTCGCCCTCGTAAAGGCTGATCGGCTGGCTTGGCATGATGGTCGAAATGGCGTGTTTGTACACAAGCTGAGACTGACCGTCGCGGCGCAAAAGCACGCAAAAGTTGTCAAACCAGGTGATGACACCCTGCAATTTCACACCATTGATCAGGAAAATCGTTACCGGAACCTTGGTCTTGCGTACGTGATT
This sequence comes from Sulfitobacter sp. G21635-S1, assembly GCF_027213915.1. Taxonomy (NCBI): domain Bacteria; kingdom Pseudomonadati; phylum Pseudomonadota; class Alphaproteobacteria; order Rhodobacterales; family Roseobacteraceae; genus Sulfitobacter; species Sulfitobacter sp. G21635-S1. The sequence goes on along the minus strand of NZ_JAPWGV010000003.1, from coordinate 243,103 downwards.
CAGGAATGCATCCTGAAGGTTCTGTCTGTCAGACGCCATAAGACTTCTCGCTTTTATTCTTGCCGGCACCCGCGGACCGGGCCCCCCCAATTTGGCCAACTATGCAGTCCCTGCCGGGGAGTTTCCACCCCCAATCTCCGCAGGTTGACCGGTTTTGGGTCAGCCCAGTGTCAGCCGCGCCACAGGTCGGGTGTCAGCAGCGCGATAATGGCCAGAGTTTCAAGCCGTCCCAGCACCATCGCACCGCAGAGGATCGCCTTGGCCGAGACCGTCAGTTCGATCAGCCGGATCGGCGTATCGGTGGCATATTCGATCAGCGGCCCGGTGGTCGCCAGCGACGCGACCGACAGCACCACCGCATTGTCGAAACGCACACCGGTCAGGGTCAGCAGCAGGGTCACCGCCGTCAGCGACAGGGCAAAGAGCATGAAAAAGATCCAGGCGATGAAGGCCCCGTTGGATTGCAGCCGCCGTCCCGCAGCCCCGGCCCCGCTGACCGAGGAAGGATGCACCAGCCGCTCCATCTCCCGCGCGCCATTTTGATAAAGCGCAAAGACCCGCAGCAGCTTGACCCCGCCCGCGGTGGTGGCCACGCCGCCCCCGATCAGCGCCAGCCCCATCAGGATCAGCCCCGGCGTCGGCAGCCCGGACCAGTTCTGCGCCTCGATCCAGTGGACGGAGACAAACCCCGTCGTCGTGAGGAAGGACAGCACCGTGAACAGCGCCCCCCAGAGCGCGCGCACCGCCTGGCCCAGATTCTCCATCGCCGACACGTCATAGGCCCCGATGAAATGCCGGGCAAACAGCACCAGCGGCACCGCCAGGGTGATGAAGATGCCGATGCGGAACTCGGGATCGGTGCGCAGCCCGCCTTGCGTCGCCGTCACCGTGTCCTTGGAAAAGGTCAGCCGCGACAGGGCAAACAGCATGAACAGCGCCATCACCGCCTCGCCCGACAGGCCGATGCCGGTGTTCTGGACCCCGCCCACCGGCGAGATGCCGGAAGTGGCCATGACCGACATCGCATGGCACAGCGCCACCAGCGGCGCCTGCCCCTCTGCCAGCAGCAGCAGCCACAAGAGCAGCGTCAGCCCGGCATAGATCGGCAGCAGCGTCATCGTCACCCGGATCAGCCGGAGCCGCGGGCTCATCGGGGCCATCCGCGACGAGGAGGTGTCGCGCCGCCCCGGCTCGGCCTGGGAGGTCACTTCGAATCCACCCAGATGCAGCGGTGCAAGGATCGCCGATGCCGCGACCCACATCAGCAGCCCCCCCATCCAGCCGACCTGGGCACGCCACAGATGCAGCGTCGGGCTCAGCCGTCCGGGTTCCTGGAACATGGCGGCCCCGGTGGTGGTGATGGCGCTGACCATCTCGAAATAGGCATTGACGAAACGTGTCGTCGGCAGCGCCTCCACGAAGGGCAGCGCCAGCATCACCGGCAGAAAGACAAAGGCCGAGAGCAGCGACATCAGGGGCCCCAGCGTGCCGTGACGCGGCGCGCGCCCCGCATGTGCGATGGCAATCAGGGAAAAGGCCACCAGCCCCAGCACCCCCGCATAAAGAAAGGCCTGCGAGGTGCCATGGTCATTCACCGCAAACCCGTGCAGCGCCGGCACCAGCATCGAGGCGCAGGCCACGCCGAAAATCAGCAGGAACAGGGGCAGTTCCAGGAAACTGTTGCGCAGCGTCGTCTTTTGCCTGTGGTGTGCGGGTCTCATGGCTCAGAAAAAGTCGATGGAAACTTGCAGCAGCTGCTCGACCTTGGGCACATCCCCGGCCAGGGCAAAGACCGCAATCGTGTCGCCCTCGTCGATGCGGGTATTGGCCAGCGGGCGCACGATCTTGCCGTTCTTGCGCAACATGCCCACCAGCACCCCTTCGGGAAACTCGATCTCCGAGACGGTGCGACCCGCAATGGGCGAGGTCGACAGCACCTCGGCCTCGATCACCTCGGCCTCGGCATCGCCAATGGAATAGACCGCGCGCACCCGGCCGTGACGGATATGGCGCAGGATCGAACTGACCGTGGTGGCGCGCGGGTTGATATAGGCATCAATGCCCAGCGGGGTCATCAGCGGCACCAGCGTGGGGTCGTTGATCAGCGCGATGGTAAAGGGGCAGCCCTCGGCCTTGGCGCGCACGCAGGACAGCAGGTTGGTCTTGTCGTCATCGGTCACCGCCAGCATCGCATCGGCGCGGCTGATGCCCGCCTCTGCCAGCAGCGCGGCATCCAGCCCGTCGCCGTTCAGCACGATGGTCCGCTCCAGCGCCTCCGCCGCGCGCTCGGCGCATTTGCGGTTCTTCTCGATCATCTTGGTGCGCATCCGGCTGGCACCGCTTTCCAGATGCTGGGCCACGGTCAGCCCCACATTGCCCCCGCCAACCAGCACGATCCGCTCCTGTTTGGAGGTGCGCTTGCCGAAGATTTCCATCGTGCGGGAAATATCCTCGTGATGGCAGAACACATAGGTGTCATCGCCCACGAAAAGCTGGTCCGCCGATTCCGGCGCAAACAGGGTCCCGTCCCGGCGCACGCCGACAACCACCGCCCGCAGCGTCGAAAACAGATCCGTCAACTGGCGCAGCGGCGTGTTCACCACCGGGCAATCCTGGTCGATGGTGATGCCCAGCAGATGCGCCTTGCCGTCCATGAACACCTCGGTGTCAAAGGCGGCAGGGGCCGAGAGACGCTGCAGGGCGGCGGCGGCCACTTCCTTTTCGGGGCTGATCACCACGTCGATGGGCATGTGGTCGCGCCGGTAAAGGTCGGAATAGATCGCATCCAGATAGCTTTGCGAACGCAGCCGCGCGATCTTGCGGTTGATGCCGAACACCGAATGGGCCACCTGGCAGGTCACCATATTGACCTCGTCCGAATGGGTCGCGGCGATGATCATCTCCGCATCGCGCGCCCCGGCCCGGTCCAGCACATCGGGATAGCTTGCGAATCCCGCAATGCCCTGGACATCAAGCGTGTCGGTGGCCCGCCGGATCAGGTCCGCATTGCTGTCCACAACGGTCACGTCGTTCCGTTCGCCGCTGAGATGGCGGGCAATCTGCCAGCCGACCTGTCCCGCGCCGCAAATGATCACTTTCATGGCGCATCCCTACCTGTTGCCCCGCGTGAAGACACCCCGCGTATCCTGCCCCGGTTAGAGGGCATGATGCAAAGCTTGGCAAGGGGCGGCAATTGCCTTTGCCCCGCGCCCGGTGCAGAATGGTTGCATGAAACGCATCTGGATGGCAGCGATATTCGGTCTGGGGGTGGCGGCAAGCTGCGCGCCGCTGACGACCTATTACAAACCCGGCGTGGCGGTCGACCGGCTGAACCGCGACACAACCGCCTGCCAGGTTGCCGCGCTGCGCGATGTGCCCGCCAGCACGCAGGTCAGACGGCTGCCGCCCGAATTCATCCCGCCCCGCAGGCGCTGCGATTCGGCGGGCAATTGCACGGTGGTGCCGGGATATTACATCCCCGGCGAGACCATCAGCTTCGATCCCAACGATGGCCTGCGCAAACGGGTCGAACAGCAATGCATGGCCGACAGGGGCTATGCCCCCGTGTCGATCCCGCCCTGCCCGGACAATGTGGCGCGCGCCGCCCCGCCCGCCGCCACCAGGGTGCTGCCGGCACTGGGTCCGGAGTCCTGCGCCATCCGCAACCGCGACGGCAGCTTCCAGATCGTCAACCGCGGCTGAACCGCACGCAAAGACCTGTGTCCTGCCAACAACCCGCTTTTCTTTTTGGCCCTAAGTATTCCCGGGGTCTGGGGCAGAGCCCCAGTCCAACATCAGCGCCGGGCGAAACAATGGCCCGGGTCCTTGGCAGCCATCCCCCGGATCACTCCGCCGTTGCCTGTTCCTCGTCCACATGGGCCACCCGCACCCCGGATTTGGCCGAGGTCACCACCCCCAGCGACTTCAGCTTGCGGTGCAGCGCCGAACGTTCCATGCCGACGAAATTCGCGGTGCGCGAGATATTGCCGCCGAAGCGGTTGATCTGGGTCAGCAGATATTCCCGCTCAAAGGCTTCGCGGGCCTCGCGCAGCGGCAGGGTGGCCAGCGCACCGGACAGCACCACGCGGCCATCGTCCTCGCCGCGCTCTTCCTCGCCGGGCAGTTCGCGCGCCTCGATCGGGCCGGTGCCCTCGCCCAGGATCAGCACCCGTTCCACCAGGTTCTTGAGCTGGCGCACGTTGCCGGGCCAAACCATGGTCTGCATCAGGGCAATCGCATCATCGCTGAGCGCCCGCTGGGGCAGCCCCTGGCTGCGGTTGAATTCGGCGATGAAATGTTCCGCCAGCAGCGGAATATCCTCGCGCCGCTCCTCCAGCGAAGGCACCGTAATCGGCACCACGTTCAGCCGGTGATAGAGCTCCTGCCGGAAGGTTTCGGCCCGGATCGCCGTCTCAAGGTCGCGGTTGGTCGATGAGATGACCCGCAGGTCCACGCGCACCTTGTCGTTGCCGCCGACACGGGTGAATTGCTGGTCCACCAGCACCCGCAGGATCTTGGACTGGGTGCCCAGCGGCATGTCCGCCACCTCGTCGAAATAGATCACCCCGCCATGGGCCTGCTCCAGCAGGCCCGGCTCCACGCCCCGGTCGGCCCCTTCGCGGCCGAACAGGACTTCTTCCATCCGGTCCGGGGCAACCCCGGCGCAGTTCACGGTAACAAAGGGCGCCTGCGCGCGACTGGAATGGGCGTGAATATAACGCGCCGCGATTTCCTTGCCCGATCCGGCAGGCCCGCTCAGCATCACCCTGCCATTCGATTTCGTCACCTTGTCCAGCTGCCCGATCAGCGCGCGAAAGGCCGCCGAATTGCCCAGCATCTCCGAGGTCACGATATCCTTGCGCTTGAGGGTCTGGTTCTCGCGGCGCAGGCGCGAGGTTTCCATGGCGCGGCGGATCACCACCAGCAACTGGTCGATGTTGAAGGGTTTCTCGATGAAATCGTAGGCCCCCTGCTTGATCGCCGCCACCGCGATCTCAATGTTGCCATGGCCCGAGATGATCACCACCGGCACATCCGGGTTGTCGCGTTTGACGGTCTTGAGAATGTCGATGCCATCCATCCGGCTGTCCTTGAGCCAGATGTCGAGGATCATCAGCGCCGGCGGCTCGGTGTTGATCGCGGCCATCGCCTCGTCCGATCCGCCTGCCAGCCGCGTCGCATATCCCTCGTCCTCCAGGATGTCCGAAATCAACTCACGGATGTCCTTCTCATCGTCAACAATCAGAATGTCACTCATGCGGTTTCCTCCATCTGGGCCGGGGTCTGGGTTGGCACGATCGGCAGGGTAATCACCGCCATCGCGCCAAAGTGGTTTTGCCCCTCGAATACGGGGGCATTTTCGAGGGTCAGGCTGCCGCCATGTTCCTCGATGATCTTCTTGACGATGGGCAGGCCAAGGCCGGTGCCCTCGCTGCGCGTCGTCACATAGGGTTCAAACAGCCGTGCCCGGTCTTCGGGCAGGCCGATGCCATTGTCGGCAATGGAGATGCGGGCGGTTGTCTCGCCCGGAACCATCCTGACGAAAATCTGCGGCACCAGGTCATCCGGCGCGCCTTTTTCCTTCAGGCTTTCAATGGCTTCGCCCGCGTTCTTGATCAGGTTCGTCAGCGCCTGCGAAATCATCGTGGCATCGACCTGGGACAGCACCGGATAATCCGGCACTTCGGCCCGGATCCGCACCCCGGGCTGGCCTGCCTGTTGCAGGAACACCGCGTCGCGCAGCAGCTGGCAGAGGTCCTCCTGCGCGGTTTCGGGCTCCGGCATCCGGGCAAATTTCGAGAATTCGTCAACGATGCGCCGCAGGTCCCCGGTCTGGCGGATGATCACGCCGGTCATCTGGTCCAGTTTCTCGGCATCATCGCCCTGCATCTGCGACCCGAACTTGCGCCTGATCCGCTCGGCAGACAGCTGAATCGGGGTCAGCGGGTTCTTGATCTCATGGGCAATGCGCCGCGCCACGTCGCCCCAGGCGGCCATGCGCTGCGCGCTGACCAGGTCGGTCACGTCGTCAAAGGCCACCACATAGCCCTCAAGCCTGCCGTTGTCGCTGCGCCGGGTGGCCATGCGGACCAGCAGGTTCTCCATCGCACCCTGCCGGGAAACCTTGACCTCGCCGGTGGTGGCCTCACCGCCACCGCTGGACAGCGTGTCGAACAGCGGCCCGAATTCCGGCACCGCGACCGTCAGCGACAGCGATTGCTGTTCCTCGGTCCAGTCCAGCAGGCGCATGGCGGAGCGGTTGACGAAGGTCACCCTGCCCTCGGGGTCCAGCCCCACCACCCCGGAGGTGACAGAAGAGAGCACCGAATCGAACAGCCGCCTGCGGCGTTCGATCTGACGGTTGTTGTCCAAGAGCGTTTCGCGCTGGCCGCGCAGCTGGGTGGTCATCTGGTTGAAGTAGCGGCCCAGCATGGCAATTTCATCGTCGCCGTCCTCTTCGCGCACCTGCACGTTCAGATCGCCGGCACCGACCTGCTGCGCCGCCCCGGTCAGCCGCCCCACCGGCCCGGACAGACGTTCGGCAAACCACAGCCCCAGCCAGACCGCCGCCAGGATCAGGATCACGGCAAAGCCGACATAAAGCAGGCCGAATTCAAACAGCAGCCTGCCCCGGTCCTTCTCCAGCTGCTGATAGAGCCGTGCGGTTTCCTGGGTTTCATCCAGCAGCGACAGGATATCGCCATCGACATCCCGGCTGACATAAAGGTAACGGTCCACCGCCCCCTGAAGCGGCACCAGGGCGCGGAATTCATTGTTTGGCCAATCCTCGATCACCAGGACCTGGGCCCCGCGCGATTCCACGATCTGTTCGGTGCTCGGTTCCTCGAAATTGAACAGGTAGGACCGCGCGCCCCGCGCCCGGATCTGACCAGTGCCGTCAATCAGATAGGCTTCGCGCAGGCCCCGCTGGGATTGCCGCTGCCCCTCGGTCAGAAGCTCTCGATCGGTCAGCACACGCCCGGCCACGATGTTCTGGTCAATGAACCGCGCCAGCGCCAGCGCGTCCTCACGCAGCCCCTCACGCTGTTCATTCTCATAGGCCTGTGCTGCGGTCAGCGAGTTTTCCACCACCGAGCGGACCCGGTCCGAAAACCAGCCCTCCAGACCCACATTGACCGTAAGACCGGCAAAGACCGCCACGCTGACCGTGGGGATCAGCGCCATCAGGGCAAACACCCCGGTCAGCCGCAGGTGCAGCCGCGAACCGGCGGATTTGGCACGCCGTGCCGCAACCAGTCGCGCCACCTGGCTCAGCACAAGGGCCGCGATCAGCAGCACATAGACCAGATCGGTCAGCAGGATCAGACGCAGGCTGGGGGTATTGGCCCCCTGCCCCAGCGGCCCCAGAATCAGATAGGTCGCCATGGCCAGGACCGGCCCCAGAACCACCAGCCCCAGGGTCGCAAGATTGCGCACGCGTTTCACGCGCCGCAGACGGCCCAGACTTTCCAAGGTGATGCTGCGTGACCGGGATGCCACCCGCTATCCTCGCCGATGATGTGATGCACGGGTGCATCAACCGCCATATTATGTGGTCCTGATCGCATTCAACGTTAAGCTGAGACACGATGGCCACGGTTATGTGGCGCTTTTACATCATTTTGCGACCCCGTGTCACCTCAATATCGAGGTCGGTGATTTTCTTGCGCAGGGTGTTCCGGTTGATGCCCAGCAGATCGGCGCATTTCGCCTGATTCCCCGAGGTCGCCCCGAGGGCGATCTCGATCAGCGGGGCCTCCACTTCGCGCAGGATCCGCGCATAAAGCCCCGGCGGCGGCAGCATTGCGCCATGCTGGTCAAAATATCGCCGCAGATGACGTTCCACGCTTTGGCCCAGCCGCTCCGTATTGGCCTGGGTGCTCAAGGGTTCCGGCGAGGGCTGCGCCCCCAACACCTGTTCGGCCTCCGCCTGCGAGATTTCGGCGGCGCGGCTGGTCAGGGCAAGCTGGCGCATCGCATGTTCCAGCTGCCGCACATTGCCGGGCCAGGGATAATTGGCAAAGACCTTGGAGGCTCCCTCGGACAGGTGACGCGGCAGGGTGGAAACCGATCCTTCGGCCTTTTCCAGGAAATGCGCCGCCAGCAGGTCGATGTCCTCAACCCGGTCGCGCAGCGCCGGCACATGCAGGGTGGCGCCGGACAGGCGGTAATAAAGATCGCGGCGCAGCGTGCCCGCCTTCATCGCGGCGGCAAGGTCGGACTGGCTGGTGGCCAGGAAACGCGGCGTATATTCGCCCGGCGCATCCATCATCCGCGCGATGCGGGCCTGAATCTCATGGTCGATGTCCGCGATCTCGTCGATCAGCAGGGTGCCGCCACGCACCCGCGCCAGCACCCGCGCGGGGCCTTCAAGCTCTTGCAGATCGGCACCCGTCACGGTCACGAAAGGCAGCGAACGGCGGTCGGAAAAGTCGTGAATCGCGCGGCCGATCAGCGACTTGCCGGTGCCGCTTTCGCCCCAGATCAGCACCGGAAGGTCCGTGTTCATCACCCGTGCCACCAGCCGGTAAAGCGCCTGCATCACCGGTGTCCGGCCCACCAGCGGCAGGTCGTCGCGTTCCTCTGTGCCGGTCTTGCCGGAGGGGGCCGCACGGGTCGCGCCCTTGCGGTCCAGCGCCCGGGCGGTCCGTTTCATCAGATCGGGCAGATCGAAGGGTTTGGGCAGGTAATCAAAGGCTTCCGCCTCCGCCGCCTTGATCGCGGTCATGATGGTGTTCTGCGCCGAAATCACGATCACCGGCATATCCGGCCTGTCCTGCGAGATTTTCGGCAGCATCTCCAGACCGTTGCCATCGGGCATGGCCACATCGGTGATCACCACGTCGCCCTTGCCCTCACCGACCCAGCGCATCAGCGTCGTCAGGCTTGAGGTGGCATGCACCTTGCATCCCGCGCGGGTCAGGGCCTGTGTCAGCACGGTGCGGATCGTGCGGTCGTCATCGGCGACCAGTACGGTACCATCCATGTCTTATATCTCCTCTTGATGCGCCGGGGCGCGGGATAACGATATGCGAAAGACGGTGCGCCCCGGTGTGCTGTCCACCGAGATCCAGCCGTCGTGTTCGGAAATGATCTTGCTGACCAGCGCCAGCCCCAGCCCGGTGCCGTTCTCGCGCCCGGATACGAAGGGATCAAAGATCACCGACCTGATGTGGTCCGGCAGCCCCGGACCATCGTCGATCACCTCGATCTGCAGGGGCAGCGACTGGCCGGAGCCATCGGCGCGGCGCAGGCGGAAGGAATGTTCGAAATAGGTGTGCAGGCGGATCGTCCCGCCCCCCTCTCCGGCGGCTTCCGAGGCGTTCTTGAGCAGGTTCAGCACCACCTGCAGCAACTGGTCCTTGTCCCCCAGTGCGGGCGGCAGCGAGGGGTCGTAATCCTCGATGATCTTCATCTGCGCACCAAAGCCCAGCAGCGCGGAGCGCCGGGCGCGGTCCAGCACGTCATGCAGGTTCACGGGCTTGCGCACCGGCTCGGTCAGATTGCCGAATTGCTCCACCTGCTCCAGCAGCTTCACGATGCGGCGGCTTTCCGCGACAATCAGATCGGTCAGTTCCAGCTCATCCGCGTTCAGGTTCATCGACAAAAGCTGCGCCGCCCCGGTGATGCCCGCCAGCGGGTTCTTGATCTCATGGGCCAGCATCTCGGCCATGCCGATGGCGGATTTCGCGGCGGATTTGACAGAATGGCTCTGGGTCATGCGCCCGGCCAGTTCGCGCGGGCTGATCATCATCAGCATATAGCCCGCACGCCCCGACAGCGGCGCGATCTGGAGCGAGGATTTCAGCGGGGCACGCTGGCCCGATCCCACGTCGATGTCATTGACGAACAAAGGCGTGTTGCTCTCGCGCGCACGCTCAAAGGCTTCTTCCAGCGGATCGTCGACGGCGATCATGTCCCACACCGGGCTGCCCTTCACATGTTTGGCAGAGGCGTTGAGAAAGCCTTCGGCGGCGGGGTTCATCGCGTCGATCCTGTTGTCGGGCGCGATCACGAAACTGGGGATCGGCAAAGAGGCCCAGATCTGGCGGTCCATGCTCATGCGGCCACCAATGCGCGGTCGGCAGTCATCGCCTCGCGCAGCAGTTTGACGGTCCGGCCCGGTGTCGCCCCGGTCAGCACCGCGCGGCGCAGTTCCGCCGGGGTGCCAGCGGTATCCATGTACCAGCCAAGATGTTTGCGGGCGACACGCGCCCCCAGTTCAACGCCGTAAAAGCCAAGCATCGCTTCGTAATGTTCCTCAACCATGTCGGCAAAGCCCTTGCCCTGCGGCACCCGGGGTTCCGGGGTGCCGTAAAGCGCATGGGAAACCTGTGCCAGCAACCAGGGCCGCCCCTGCGCCCCGCGCCCGACCATCACCCCATCCGCGCCGGAATGGTCCAGCGCCCTGCGCGCGGCGCGCGGGCTGGTGATGTCGCCATTGGCAATCACCGGGATCTCCACCGCATCCTTCACCCGGCGGATCGCGCGCCAGTTGGCCCGCCCCTTGTAGAACTGGCAGCGGGTGCGGCCGTGGATGGTGATCATGCAGATGCCTGCCGCCTCGGCGCGGCGCGCGATGTCCGCCGCATTCAGCATCTCGTCGTCCCAGCCCAGCCGGGTCTTGAGCGTGACCGGCACGTCCACCGCCGCCACCACCGCCTCGATCAGGCGCAGGGCGTGATCCGGGGTCTTCATCAAAGCGGAGCCAGAGGCGCCCTGGGTCACCTTCTTGGCCGGGCAGCCCATGTTGATGTCGATGATCCGCGCGCCCTGCCCCGCGATCATGCGCGCGGCCTCCGCCATCGGCGCAGCCTCGCGGCCCGCGATCTGCACGGCGGTGCCCTCGACACCCAGGCCCAGCTCGGCCTTTTCGCGGGTGCCAGGGCGGCGGCTCAGCAATTCCTGGCTCGCAACCATCTCGGACACCACCAGCCCCGCGCCAAAGCGCGCCACCAGCGTCCGGTAGGGCAGATCGGTGATTCCGGCCATCGGGGCGAGGAACACCGGAGGAAAGAGGTCATTTGGCAGGCGTGTCGCGGTCACATGCTTAATCCTTGTGCGCTTGGGTCAGGTCTATCGTCACCCCCCTGATACCTCAATGAATTATCGCCCCCCAATACCACAGTACAGCCCGAAATGCCTAATATTTAGGCAGCGCACTTGCACGATTGCGCCTTCAGGCCACATTGCCTAGACAGGTTTCATGCACGATCAGAGCCCTTCATGACCATTTGCGCCCTTATCGTGGCGGCCGGGCGCGGCACCCGCGCCGGGGGCGATCTGCCCAAGCAATGGCAGCGGGTCGCGGGGCGCAGCGTGCTGGCCCATACCATCGCCGCATTCCGGGCGCATCCCGCCGTCGACACCATCGCGCTGGTGCTGCATCCCGATGACCTGGACAAGGCCGCACCGTTCCGGGAGGCGGGCATCGCGGTGGCCGCAGGCGGGTCGGACCGGGCCGCATCGGTACGCGCGGGGCTTGCACTGCTGCCCGACAGCGGCAAGGTCCTGATCCATGATGCGGCGCGCTGCTGCGTCCCGCAACAGGTCATCACAGAGGTGATCGCGGCGCTGGAGCATCACGCCGCCGCTGCCCCCGGCCTGCCGGTCACAGATGCGCTGTGGCAGGGCGGCGCGCAGCGTGTCACCGGCACTCAGGACCGCGAAGGGCTTTTTGCCGCCCAGACGCCGCAGGGCTTTGACTTGCCCGTGATCCGCGCCGCCCATGCGGCATATGACGGCCCGGCGGCGGATGATGTGGCGGTGGCACGGGCGGCGGGCATTGTGGTTGCCATCACCCCCGGCGACGCCGATAACATGAAGATCACGACGCCCGGCGATTTCGCCCGCGCCGCGCGGATACTGGAGGGCCGGATGGACATCAGAACAGGCAACGGATTTGACGTTCATGCCTTTGGCCCCGGCGATCATGTGACGCTCTGCGGCCTGCGCATCCCGCATGATCAGGGCCTTGTGGGCCATTCGGATGCGGATGTGGGGATGCATACGGTGACCGACGCGATCTATGGCGCGCTGGCCATGGGCGACATCGGCCAGCATTTCCCGCCCTCGGATCCGCAGTGGAAAGGCGCCGCCAGCGAGGTTTTCCTGCGCCATGCCGCCGGGCTTGCCGCCCAGGCCGGATTCGCGATCACCCATGTGGATTGCACCCTGATCTGCGAACAGCCCAAGATCGGCCCCCATGCCCCGGAAATGCGCCGCGTCATGGCGGGGCTGCTGGGGCTGGAGGTTGAGCGTGTTTCGGTCAAGGCCACCACCTCCGAGCGGCTGGGTTTCACCGGACGCGGTGAGGGGATCGCCTGTATGGCCACGGCAACATTGGTGAAATCATGAACATCGCAAAGATGATCGGAACCGTTTTTGGCGTCGGCTACATCCGCCCCGCCCCCGGCACATGGGGTTCGCTTGTGGCGCTGCCCTGGGGCTGGCTGCTGCATGTTCTCGGCGGTTTTCCCCTGCTGGTGCTGGCGGTTGTCGCGGGTTTCGCCAAGGGCTGGTGGGCCACGGCGAAGATGACGGCGGGCAGCGATGATCACGACCCTTCCGAAATCGTCGTGGATGAGGTCGTGGGCCAGTGGATTGCCCTTTTGCCCCTGTCCTATGCCGCCTGGACGCGCGGGTTGGACATGCTGGTGATGTGGCCCGGCTGGATCGCCGCATTTCTCCTCTTCCGTCTCTTCGACATCTGGAAACCCTGGCTGGTCGGCAGGGCCGATGCGCGCGGCGATGCGCTGGGGGTGATGCTGGACGATGTGATCGCGGGCATTTTTGCAGCCCTGGGCGTGATGGTTCTGGCCGGTCTCTACCACGGGGTTCTGACATGAGCATTGCAGCGCAGATTATTGAACTGGCACAGAAAAAAGGCGTCCTTGTCTCCTGCGCCGAAAGCTGCACCGGCGGGCTGGTCGCCGCCGCGCTGACCGAAGTGCCCGGATCCTCGGTGATGTTCGACTGCGGATTCGTCACCTATACCAATGCCGCCAAGATGAAGATGCTGGGCGTGCGCCCCAGCAGCCTGCAGATGTTCGGCGCGGTCTCAGAAGAGGTCGCGCGCGAAATGGCAACAGGCGCGCTGGCACATTCCGGGGCCCAGGTGGCCGTCTCCATCACCGGGATCGCTGGCCCCGGCGGGTCCGAGCACAAGCCCGAAGGCCGCGTCTGTTTCGGCCTCGCGGCAGGCGATCAGCTCTGGGCCACAACCCAGGAATTCGGCGCCATGGGCCGCAGCCGGGTGCGCACCGCTGCCCGCGACCATGCCCTGACGCTGCTGGTGCAGGGACTTTTCAGCCTGCCCTGATACCGGGCAAAGCACCCCTGCAGTCGCCCAAATTATCGGCATTTTCAAAAAAGATGCCAAAATAGGCATGTTGAGTCTTTTCCGGGCGTTCCGCTTGCCCAAGGTGCGGCAACCCTGACGCTGACCCGGAGACACCCTATGAATGCCGCTGATTCCGCCTGGATCATGACCGCAACCGCGCTGGTCCTTTTCATGACCCTACCGGGGCTTGCCCTGTTCTATGGCGGGCTGGTGCGCGCGCGCAACGTGCTCAGCGTCTTCATGCATTGTTATGCCATCGCCTGCCTGATGTCGGTGCTGTGGTTCCTGCTGGGCTATAGTATCGCCTTTGGCCCCGGCACCGGCGGCATCTGGGGCGGGCTGGGCAAGGCAGGGCTGAGCGGGATCACCATCGACAGCCTCAGCGGCACCCTGCCCGAAATCCTGTTCTTTGCCTTTCAGATGACATTCGCCATCATCACCCCCGCCCTGATCGTCGGCGCCTATGTGGAGCGGATCAATTTCGCCTTCCTGCTGCTGTTCTCGGGCCTGTGGATGCTGCTGTGCTATGCGCCGGTGGTGCATTGGATCTGGGGCGGCGGGATGCTGGCCGATGGCGGCATCTTTGGCGAGACGGGGGTGCGCGATTTCGCGGGCGGCATCGTTGTCCATGAAACCGCCGGGATCGCGGCGCTGATCCTGGCGATCATGCTGGGCGCGCGCCGCGACCACAGCAAACCGCCGCACAACCCGGGAATGGTGATGATCGGGGCCGCGATGCTCTGGGTCGGCTGGTTCGGCTTCAACGGCGGCTCGCAACTGGCCGCCGACGGGGGCGCGGCCATGGCGATCACCGTGACCCATATCTCCGCCGCCACCGCCTCGCTCACCTGGGCGCTCTGGGAACGGATCAAGTTCGGCAAGGCCTCGCTGGTGGGTCTGGTGACCGGCACCATTGCCGGCCTCGCCTCGATCACCCCGGCATCGGGTTTCGTGGGGCCCTGGGCCGCGCTGCTGATCGGCGCCATTGCCGGCGTGCTGTGTCAGGAAGCGGTCACGCTGGTGCGCAACAAGCTGAAGGTCGATGACACGCTGGATGTCTTTGCGGTCCACGGCGTCGGCGGGATCTTCGGCACGGTGATGATCGCGGCACTGGGTGCAGGCACCTGGGCCGCACAACTGGGATCGCTGGCCATCGTCGGCATCTTCACCACGGTCGTGACACTGGTCATCGCCTATGCCTGCCGCGCCATCGTGCCGATGCGGGTGGATGCGGAAGCGGAATCAAACGGGCTGGACCTGTCCAGCCACGGGGAGCGGGCCTACGACCTGACCAGCTGATCCATGAGGGCGCCAAGGTCATCGCCCTGCGCCGCCAGCCACAGCGCCTCGGCGTGGTCCTCGCCCAGCAGGGCCACCGCCTTGTCCTGCAGTTTCGCCGCGCGGACCTCCAGCGGCATCGGCGCCGACAGGTCATGCTTCAGCCGCCGCATCGCGCCGCCGGTGAAAGAGACGGCGATTTCGGACTGCGTCTCTGACAGGCGCGCCTCTTCGCTGACGCGGATTTTGTCACGCAGCGCAACAATCTCCGGGTCTTTGGCGATCTCATCGGTGAAATTGGCAATGCCGCCGGTGTCATGGCCCAGAAGTGCCATGGCACAGGTCTGGGCATAGCTGAACTTGGCCGCCAGCCCCGTGGTCGGTGCGTCGATGTTGCACACGCTCATCCAGCGCGGATTGGTGCGGATATGGATGCTCTCCACCGCCTCAAGATCCAGATCGGCACCGCGCAGCGCCTCAAGCATCGCATGCAGCCCGTGGCAGCAGGCGTGAAACTTGTGGCTGATTTCCGTGATCCGCCAGCTGCCCCTCGGCGCGCTGACCTCTGCCGCCTCGCCGTGATGGGTGGGGCCAAATCCCAGCGGTCCCGCCAGACCATCCTCTGCCGCCGTCATCCCGGCCTGCGCCCAAAGCGTCGCCTCCACCCCGGTGCGGGCGGCCAGACCGGCATTGAGCGGCTTTGCCATGGTGCCGAACTGCGATTTCAGCCCCGAGGCCATGCTGGCGCAAAGGCCAAGCGCCGCCCGCAACTGGCGTTTGTCCAGCTCCAGCAGCCGCGCGCAGCCCATGACCGCGCCGAAGGCCCCCGCCGTGGCGGTCTGATGATAGCCCACCTGATAATGGCTGCGCCCCAGCCAGAGCCCCACGAGAATCGAGGCTTCAACCCCCAGCGTCGCGGCATCGACCACCTCGTCCAGCGGCGCGCGCAGCTCCTGCGCCAGCGCCAGAACCGCAGGCAGCACCGCAACCGAAGGATGGCCGATATGGGCGAAATGCGTGTCGTCGTAATCCAGCGCATGGGACAGCGTGCCGTTGACCAGCGCGGCCAGGGGCGCCGTTGCCGTGCCCCCGCCAAAGATCTGCGCCTGCCCCGCGCCCATCGCACGTTGCGCGGCGGCGAAATCGTCGAATTCACCGGCCTGCGCCCCGGCAATGCCGCAGGCGGCCCAATCGAACAGCGACAGGCGCATCATCACGGCAGCCTCGGCCGGAACCTCTGCCTTGCGGAAACGGATCAGCTGGTCGGTGATGGTGCTCATGCACCCGATCCGTAAAGCGCCTCTGCCCGTTTTTCAAAGGCTTTCACCACGCGCAACATGGCCTCGTTGAAGACAACGCCGATGATGCCCTGCAAGATCCGGTTGCGGAATTCGAAATCGACGTGGAAATGCACCTTGCAGCCCTGTGGCGCATCCTCGAACCGCCAGTTCGACAGCATGTATTTGAACGGGCCGTCCAGATATTCGGTGTCGATCTTCATCTGATCGGGCCAGAGCGTCACGCGGCTGGTGAATCGCTCGCGGAACACCTTGAAGCTGATCACCAGATCGGCATCCATCACGCGATGGTCGCCAATCCGTTCATCGCTGCGGATGCGCGCGGCCGCCGTCCAGGGCAGGAATTCGGGGTACTTGCCCACATCCGCCACCAGATCGTACATCTGTTGCGCGGTATAGGGCAGCTCTTTGGTCTCTGAATGGGTCGGCATTGCGTTCCGGGTCTGCTCGGGTTAGCCCTATGTCTCCGGTAAACGCCATGAAATCAAGGGCCAATGGTCATGACAGATCGTCGCTATGTGATTGATGAAATGATCTCGGCCAAGGCGATTGCCGCCCGGATCGAAGCGCTGTGCCGCGCGATCCATGATGAATTCGACGGCACCGACAAACTGGTGGTGGTGGGGCTGCTGCGCGGCTCCTTCGTGTTCATCGCCGATCTGGTGCGCGAGCTGGACCTGCCGATCGAGGTCGATTTCCTTGAGGCCTCCAGCTATGGCGACGGCACGGAAAGCAGCCGCGAGGTGCGCATTCTCAAGGACCTGCGCGGCGCCATCGAAGGCCGTGACGTGCTGGTGGTCGAGGATATCGTGGACACCGGCCATACGCTGCACCATGTCACCAACCTGCTGAAATCGCGCGAACCTGCGCGGCTGAAAACCATCGCGCTGCTGGACAAGCCCAGCCGCCGAGAGGTGGACATGAAGGCGGATTGGACCGGCTTCGAGATTCCGGATGAATTTGTCGTGGGCTATGGCATCGATTATGCTCAGCGCAACCGCAACCTGCCCTTCATCGGAAAGGTCCGTTTCACATGAACCCGATCTGGCTCTTGCGCATGGCGAAATGGGCGCATCACCCGCCCTCGGTCAAACGGGTGATACTGGTCTTTGCGGTCATTGCGCTGGCGCTGCTCATCGCCGGGATCCAATGGATGGGATGGTGGCCCGACTGGGCCACGACAGAACGTGTGCCGCGCCGGTTCTGACCCGCGCTACGGGATGTTTCCGCCGATCACGAAAATGTTTTTGGCAGCTTACATGGTCCGTGGCATGCTGCGGCAAGAACCTGTTAAATTTCACTTTTGCCATTCAGACACGGAGATCAACCCATGCAGAAGAGCTTCACCACCCGGACCGTCACCGCGATTGTCTGCGGTGTGATCGCAACGGCGGGCTTTGCCGCCAGCCACGGGGGCGGCGAAAACAAGAGCGTCGAGGCGCGCCATGCGATGATGCAGATGATCGCCTATCACACCGGCATCCTGGGCGGGATCGCCAAGGGCGAAATGGACTATGATTCCGCCATGGTCGACGCCGCAGCCATGAACATCGCCTCTCTGGCCGCGATGGACCGGGCAACGCTGTGGATCGAGGGCACCGAACAGGGTGCCGCCGCCGATTCCCGCGCCAAACCCGAAATCTGGAGCGATCCGGAAGGTTTCGGTGCCGCCTTTGAAAAGCTGGAAACAGCCGCCAGCGCGCTGGTCGGCGCATCGGATGCGGCAGCCGTGGGCGCCGGGATGGGCGATCTCGGCGGCGCCTGCAAGGCCTGCCACGAAACCTATCGCGGCCCCGAAAACTGATCACCGGACCTGAATGTTGCGCCGTTTTCTGATTGCGATCTGCCTGCTGGCGGTGATTGGCCTTGGGGTGTTCTGGGTGCTGACACGCCCTGCCCCGCTTGATGCCGATTTTGCCGGTGGGCATGTGGCGGATGCGGAAAACGGCGCGCGCATCTTTCACGCGGGCGGCTGTGCCTCCTGTCATGCCGCACCCGGAAGTGACGACAAGCTGACCCTCGCGGGCGGCGAAGGGTTCGCCAGCGATTTCGGCACCTTCCACGCCCCCAACATCTCGCCCGGGCCGGAAGGCATCGGCGGATGGGATCTGCCCGGTTTCGCCCGCGCGGTCACCCGGGGGGTCTCGCCCGACGGGCGGCACTATTACCCCGCCTTCCCCTATACGACCTATATCCACATGGAAGACACCGATGTGGCGGATCTGTTTGCCTATATGCAGACCCTGCCAGTGTCGGACACACCCAGCAAACCGCATGACGTGGGTTTCCCCTTCAACATCCGGCGCGGCCTGGGCCTGTGGAAATTGCTCTATCTGGATGAGAGTTTCGTGATGACCGGCGAGATGTCGGAGCAGGTGACACAGGGGCGCTACCTGGTCGAGGCTCTGGGCCATTGCGCCGAATGCCACACGCCGCGCGGGCCTTTCGGCGGGTTGCAGCGCGATGCCTGGCTGAGTGGCGCGCCCAACCCCTCCGGCAAGGGGCGTATTCCCAATATCACGCCCGCCGGTCTGGACTGGTCGGCTGATGACATCGCCTATTACCTGGAAAGCGGTCTGACCCCGGATTTCGACAGCGTCGGCGGCACCATGGCATCGGTGGTGGACAACATGTCGCAACTGCCCGAAGGCGACCGGGCGGCGATAGCGGCCTATCTCAAGGCGCTGCCCTGACGCGGCCGTCCCGCATGGTGAGAGTGCGGGATGGATATTTATGGCCAAAAAGAAAGGGGGACAAGATGTAGTGCCGCCTGAGCCGTTTCTGGCCTCCTTGTTTTTCACATCGGATTGTGGCCAGTTTCTGAACAGCATCAGCAGGAGGCGGTCATGAAGATTCTGATCGTGGGGGCCGGTCCCACCGGCCTGACAGCAGCCGTGGAACTGGCGCGCCGGGGCGTCATGCCGCGCATCATCGACAAAAGGTCCGGCCCCTCGAACCTGAGCCGGGCCGTCGGCATCCAGCAGCGCACGATGGATATTCTGACCCCCTCCGGCGCGGCGGAGGAGATCCGCAAGGAAGCGGTCTGTTTTGACGGCGTCGCCTTTCACTCAGGCCCCCGCAGGATCGCGAAACTTGCCCTGAATTTCGATGACAAATCCCGGCTCTATGGACTGCCGCAGGACCGGACGGAGCATTTCCTGGCCCGCGCCTTTGCCCGGTATGGCGGCAAGATCGAATATGACACGCCGTTCGAGGGGCTGACCCAGGATGAAACATGCGCACGCGTGCAGATGGGCGGGACAGAATCACCCTTCGACCATGTGATCGGTGCCGACGGGGCCCACAGCGCCGTGCGCGCGGCGCTGGGGCTGGAATTTCCCGGCTTCGACCTGCCGGGCCAATGGTCCATCGCCGATGTGGAAAGCCCGGACTGGCGTGATCCGCAGTGCTTCCAGGGCTTCCTGCTGCCCCATGGCGACATCTGCATCGTCGCCCCGCTGGAGGCTGCGCGCTTCCGGGTGATCGCAAGCCGGCCCGACGCGCTTGCCGCCTTGCCGGTGCCGATGAACGTGACCAACATCCGCCGCAGCGGCGCTTTCACCATCTCGGTGCGGCAGGTGACGGATTATGCGGTGGGCCGGGTCTGTCTCGCCGGGGATGCCGCACATTGCCATTCCCCGGCAGGCGGGCGCGGCATGAACCTCGGCATCGCGGATGCGGCCGACCTTGCCGGGCGGCTGGTTGACGGGGGCCTTGCCGGCTATCACGCCGCGCGCCATGCGGAAGGGGCACATGTGCTGGCCTTCAGCGAGACCGTGCGCAAGGCGGTGCAGTCAAAAAGCCCGCTGCGCCGGATGGTCATGCCCTGGGTGATGAAACTGGTCGCCGCGGTCCCGCCGTTCCAGCGGGCGGCGGTGCATTATTTCGTCAGCGGCTGAAACGCTTCCGGTTTTCGTTGAAATCAGGCCAGCCCCAGCTTGCGGTTGCGCGCTTCGCGCAGGCGGGTGAAATCATCGCCCGCGTGATAGGACGACCGGGTCAGCGGCGTGGCGGAAACCATCAGGAACCCCTTTCCATAGGCCGCCTTTTCATAGGCTGCAAATTCGTCCGGATGCACAAAACGGTCGACGCGGTGGTGTTTCGGCGTCGGCTGCAGATACTGGCCGATGGTCAGGAAATCGATGTCCGCGGCGCGCATGTCCTCCATCACCTGAATGACAGATTGCCGATCCTCGCCCAGCCCCACCATGATACCCGATTTGGTGAACATCGAGGGGTCCAGCTCCTTCACCCGCTGCAACAGGCGCAGGGAGTGGAAGTAACGCGCGCCGGGGCGGACCTCCGGATAAAGGCCCGGCACGGTTTCAAGGTTGTGGTTGAACACATCGGGACGCGCCTCGACCACCACTTCCAGCACCTTGGGATCGGCGCGGATGAAATCCGGTGTCAGAATCTCGATGGTGGTCCCGGGGCTGCGCTTGCGGATGGCGCGGATGGTCTGGGCAAAATGCTCCGCCCCGCCGTCCGCCACATCGTCGCGGTCGACAGAAGTGATGACCACATGGTTCAGCCCCAGCTTGGCCACCGCATCGGCCACCCGCCCCGGCTCGAACACATCCAGCGCCTCGGGCGGCTTGCCGGTGGCGATGTTGCAGAAAGTGCAGGCGCGGGTGCAGACCTCGCCCATGATCATCATGGTGGCGTGGCCCTGGCTCCAGCATTCGCCGACATTGGGGCAGCCCGCCTCTTCGCAGACCGTGGTCAGCTTGTTGTCGCGCATGATCTTCGCGGTTTCGGCATATCCCTTGCCGCCGGGGGCCTTGACCCTGATCCAGTCCGGTTTCTTGGGCTGGGCATTGTCGGGCTTGCGCGCCTTTTCAGGGTGGCGCTGTTCGGGGATTTTCAGATCGCGCATGGGGACCTCACATTGCTTGCGATCTATGTAACACAACTTTGCGCCAACAAAAGCCCATGCCGCGCAATGCTGCCTTGCACCCGTGCGATGCTATCCGATCATCGGACCACCCGGGCCGATGGTTTCGTCATAATGCCGCTTCAGGCGCATCAGCGCGATGCGCAACACGATCTTGCCGGACCGCGCCGACCAACCCAGACGTTTTTCCGTGGTCTCCAGCCCTTCGAGATAGCAACAGCACCGCAGCGCCACATCCGACAGCCCCGGCCCGAGATAGCGCAACGCCGCCGTCACCCGTGCCTGCGCCGCCCCGGCACTGTCCGGTATCGCGCGCGTCCCGCAAGTGCCGCCTTGCGTGCCCGCGGTCAGGAAACCCTGCCAGTTCTGGGTCACCCGCGTGCCCATCTGCGCCAGTTCGAAATCCTCGCGCAGGCGTTCGCCTGCATGGACCAGCGCATCGCTCAGAAAGGGCTTTCCGCTCTTGTCCTTGCGCCGCGACAAGGCGATCAGCGGGCTTTCGGCCAGTGAATAGCGCATTTTCTGGCGGTGGCTGCATGCGGCCTCACCGCTGTCGTCCCGCCAGCCCGCATCAGCGCCGTCAAATCCGGTCTGGGCTTCGGC
This sequence comes from Sulfitobacter sp. G21635-S1, assembly GCF_027213915.1. Lineage (NCBI taxonomy): Bacteria > Pseudomonadati > Pseudomonadota > Alphaproteobacteria > Rhodobacterales > Roseobacteraceae > Sulfitobacter > Sulfitobacter sp. G21635-S1. The sequence goes on along the minus strand of NZ_JAPWGV010000003.1, from coordinate 221,688 downwards.
AAAGCCCTGGGTGCCACGCGGCATGCCCCCCTCTGCCCCGATCATCCCCCCCAGCGCGCTTCGGCCCGCGGTGGTGATGTGGTAGCGGATGATGCGCCCGGAATTGGAGGGGGCGATCCAGTCCTTCAACGCCATGGCCTGTGCCACCGCGGCATCCACCACAGCGGTCCGGGTGCTGCCCCCCGATGCGGTATCGCGCACCACCACGGCCTTTTCCATGTCTGCCGCGATGGCCAGCACCGCGCCGGTTTCGCACAGCCTGGGCAGGATGCGCATCGCCTCCTGTGTCAGCGCGGCTTCGTCGGGGACGGATTTGTGGGCGGGCTGGGCCATTGGCAGTTCCTCCTTTAAGGCGTTTTTCCCGGCACCGGTCGGTCGGCGTTCCGCGCCCAGGCGTTGCAATGCGGCATCCACCAGCGGATCGTCACGGCGGGTCTCGATCCGGCGGATCTGACGCATGATTGTGGAAGCGTGACATCCCGCACTTCGGGCGAGTTCCCGCATTGGTCGTCCCTGCTCCGTATGGGCCAGATAATGAATTGCGCCTTCCGGCACCCAGTCCGGCAGGCTTAACGGTTGATGAGCACTCTTAGCTGACAAAACGCGTACCACTCTATTTTACATTGTTGTTTCCGTAGGTTGACGAGTTATCCACAGGTGGACAAATCGCAACCTATGGGTGCACTGGTTACCTGATCGTTAAAACTTTTTCGGTTTCTCAATCATTGTTTCGAAAGTCTAAACACTGGTGAAGGCGCCGCACGACCCTCTCCGGGAGGGCGCAACACCCGCTTGAGTTGTGGCAAAACGGAGGCAGCGATTCCGCCATCCCGACCAGAAAAGGACCACTGCCATGCAAGATATCTTTTCCATGCTGAGCGCCCTGCACCGCCCGCAACTGATGATGCGCGCCGCGCGCATCGGGGCGGAAAACTACCGCCGCTCCAGCCATCTGCCCCGGCTGCTGGGCTATGGCGTGCTGCCCCGCCACAGCGCAGCCCTGCTGCGCCTGATGGAGATCGAGGCCCTGCTGGAGGATGAACGCAAGCGCGCGGATGCAGGCTACAGCCTGATCCGGCACATCGACGTGCTGATTGCCATGGTGGGTGAGGCGCGGGTGCTGCGCGCGGTCAATGCAGCGCCCCGCAGCGTGACGTGACGGGTAAATGGGCCGCCACCGGGGCGGCGGCCGGGTCATCCAAGCTGCCAGACCGGAACAACCGGCCCGGCTGCAGCCTTACATGAAGCTGTCGGGCGCTTCGGACTTCTTGCGCGCCACATAGGCATCCAGCGCTTCGCGGATCGCCGGGTCCAGCGCGGGCTGCTGGTAATCCGCCAGCATCTTCTCCACCCGGATCGTGGCCAGCTGCGTGGTGTCGCGCGCGCCTTCGTCTTCCCATGTCTCGAAGGGCTTGTAGTCCAGCAGATCGGATTTCCAGAAGGCCGATTTGAAGTTGGCCTGCGTATGCGCGCAGCCCAGGTAATGCCCGCCGGGGCCAACCTCGCGGATCGCATCCATCGCCTGGCCGTTCTCGTCCATGGAGACGCCCTTGGCAAAATGGTGCAGAATGCCCAGCTGATCCGCATCCATCACGAATTTCTCGAAGGAGGCCACAAGCCCCCCCTCCAGCCAGCCGCAGGAGTGCAACATGAAGTTCACTCCGGACAGCAGGCCCATGTTCAGGCTGTTCGCCGTCTCATAGGCGGCCTGCGCGTCAGGCAGTTTCGACCCGCAGAAGGACCCCGCAGAGCGGTAGGGCAGGTTCAGCCGCCGGGCAAGCTGCCCCGCGCCATAGGTGATATGCGCAGCCTCCGGCGTGCCGAAGGTGGGCGCGCCGGAGTTCATGTCGATCGAGGTCACGAAGGCCCCCATGACAATCGGCGCACCGGCACGGCACAACTGGCTGTAGGCGACACCGGCCAGGGTTTCCGCCAGCACCTGCGTCAGAGTCCCGGCCACGGTTGTCGGCGCCATCGCACCGCCCACGATGAAGGGCGAGATGATGCAGGCCTGGTTGTTCTCGGCATAGACCTTGAGCGCGCCCATCATCACATCGTCGAAGGTCATCGGCGAGTTGATGTTGATCAGCGAGGTCATCACCGTGTTCTGCTGAACGAAATCCTCACCAAAGAGCAGCCCGCACATATCCACCGAATCCTGCGCGCGGCTGGGTTCGGTCACCGATCCCATGAAGGGCTTGTCGCTCAGCGTCATATGGGCGTGCAGCATGTCCAGGTGCCGCTTGTTGACGGGAATATCCGTCGGCTCGCAGACCGTGCCGCCCGAATGGTGCAGCCACTTGGACATATAGGCCAGTTTCACGAACTTGTTGAAATCCGCCATGGTGGCATAGCGCCGTCCGCCGGCCGCATCGCGCACGAAGGGCGGGCCATAGACCGGTGCCAGCACCAGATTGCGGCCCCCGACCTCGACATTGCGCTCGGGGTTGCGGGCATGCTGGGTAAAGCTGGACGGTGCCGTGGCACAGAGCTTGCGGGCCAGACCTTTGGGGATATGCACCCGTTCGCCGCGCACATCCGCACCCGCATCGCGCCACATCTGCAGGGCTTCGGGATTTTCGGGGAAATTGACACCCACTTCTTCGAGGATGATATCCGCGTTGCGTTCGATGATCTGCAGCGCTTCCTCGTTCAACACTTCGAAGTTTGGAATGTTGCGTTCGATAAAGCGCGCGGTTTCGAAAGAGACCGCCGTGCGCTCCGCCCGGCGCGCTGCACCGCCGCCACCCCGTGTCCGTCCGCGCCGTGCTGATTCCGCCATGATATGACCCTTACTCAGAAATTTCCTTCTCCTAACGTATCCCCCCGCCCCAATTCGCGCGATTTCCGCCGCCGGGGGGAGAAAAACGACATCCTCCCGACGCCCCCATGCTGTTTTTGACCAAAATAATCCAAAGCGCCGGGGCCGCGCCCCAGTCCGACACTTGCCACGCCGCGAAACCCTGCCTAATCAATGGCCATGACAGAACTCATCTCCCCCGCCGCCCACGACCGCCTGCTGATCATAGATTTCGGCAGCCAGGTCACCCAGTTGATCGCCCGCCGCCTGCGCGAGCTCAGCGTTTTCTGCGAAATTCACCCGTTCAACACGGTGGACGACGCCTTTCTGAAGGAATTCGCCCCCAAGGCGGTGATCCTCTCGGGCGGCCCCTCCTCCGTCTTTGCCGAAGGCGCGCCGATGCCGCCGCAATCGGTCTTTGATCTGGGCGTGCCGATTCTGGGGATCTGCTATGGCCAGCAGGTGATGATGCATTGCCTCGGCGGTCAGGTCGAACGCGGCCACGGCACCGCCGAATTCGGCCGCGCCTTTGTCAAACCCACCGGCCAGGCGCTCGACCTGCTGCAGGGATGGTTCGCCACCGACCGCGAGCAGGTCTGGATGAGCCATGGCGACCACGTGAGCAAGATCGCACCGGGGTTCGAGGTCTATGGCACCTCGCCCAACGCGCCCTTTGCCATCACCGGCGACCCGTCGCGTCATTTCTACGCCGTGCAATTCCATCCGGAGGTGCATCACACCCCCAACGGCGCCAGGCTTTACGAGAATTTCGTGCGGCTTGCGGGCTTCAAGGGCGACTGGACCATGCGCGCCTACCGTGAGGAAGCGGTGGCAGCGATCCGCGAACAGGTCGGCGACAAGAAGGTGATCTGCGCCCTCTCCGGCGGGGTCGATTCCTCGGTCGCGGCGGCGCTGATCCACGAGGCGGTGGGCGACCAGCTTACCTGCGTCTTTGTCGACCACGGGTTGCTGCGCAAGAACGAGGCCGAAGAGGTCGTGGGCATGTTCCGCGACCACATGAACCTGCATGTCATCCACGCCGACGAGGTGGACCTGTTCCTGGGCGAGCTGGACGGTGTCAGCGACCCCGAAACCAAGCGCAAGATCATCGGCAGGCTGTTCATCGACGTCTTCCAGAAATACGCCAACCAGATCGAGGGGGCGGAGTTCCTCGCACAGGGTACGCTTTACCCCGATGTGATTGAATCCGTGTCCTTTTCCGGCGGCCCCTCCGTCACGATCAAGAGCCATCACAATGTCGGCGGCCTGCCCGAGAAGATGGGCCTGAAACTGGTCGAACCGCTGCGCGAATTGTTCAAGGACGAGGTCCGCGCGCTGGGAACCGAACTGGGCCTGCCCGCGCATTTCATCGGCCGTCACCCCTTCCCCGGGCCGGGTCTCGCGATCCGCTGCCCCGGCGAGATCACCCGCCAGAAACTCGACATCCTGCGCGAGGCGGATGCCGTCTATATCGACCAGATCCGCAAGCACGGGCTTTATGACGAGATCTGGCAGGCCTTTGTCGCAATCCTGCCGGTGCGCACCGTGGGCGTGATGGGCGACGGGCGCACCTATGATTTCGCCTGCGCCCTGCGCGCGGTGACCTCCGTAGACGGGATGACGGCGGATTACTATCCGTTCAGCCACGAATTCCTGGGCGAAACCGCCACCCGCATCATCAACGAGGTGCCGGGCATCAACCGGGTCACCTATGACATCACCTCGAAACCTCCGGGCACGATCGAGTGGGAGTGATCAGTCAATGACCCCCGCCCGCCCGTGACCGATAACACCGTCATCCCCCCGATCAACCAGACCCTGCGCGCCGCATTCTGGATGATCGGTGCCATCACCTCCTTCACGGCGATGGCCATGGCCGGGCGCAAGCTGGGGGCCGATTACGATACTTTCGAGATCATGCTCTACCGCTCGGCCTTCGGTTTTGTCGTCGTGGCCGGCCTGGCCTGTGCCCTTGGCACCTGGCGCGAGATCAACACCAATGCCCTGGGGCTGCAAACCCTGCGCAATCTGGTGCATTTCACCGGCCAGAACCTCTGGTTCTTTGCGGTGACGGTGATCCCGCTGGCGCAGGTCTTTGCCTTTGAATTCACCACACCGCTCTGGGTGATCGTGCTCTCCCCCTTTCTGCTGGGCGAGCGGCTGACCAGGGTCCGCTCCATCTCGGCGCTGATGGGGTTCATCGGCATCCTGATCGTGGCGCGCCCCACTGTTGCGGGGATGAACGCAGGGGTGCTGGCCGCCGCCGGCTGTGCCGTCTTTTTCGCGCTGACCTTCATCACCACCAAGAAACTGACCGCCCGGCAAAGCATCACCGCGATCATGTTCTACCTGACATTGCTGCAGCTGATCTTCGGGCTGATCACCGCAGGCTTTGACGGCGATATCGCCCTGCCCACATTGTCCAGCGCCCCGTTGCTGGCGCTGGTCGGGGTCTGCGGGCTGCTGGCGCATTTCTGCATCGCCAATGCCCTCCGGCTGGCCCCGGCCGCGGTGGTGTCACCCATCGACTTTGCCCGCCTGCCGGTGATCGCCATCCTTGCCATGCTGGTCTATGGCGAAACCGTGGACCTGTGGGTATTTGTCGGTGCGATCATCATCTTTGCCGGGAATTACCTGAACATCTGGGTCGAGACCCGGCAGAAAACCGCATGATCCGGGTCGCGGTGCGCAGCCCGGCCAATTAGGTCACCCCCATGAGCCCGCAAAAATCAATCACCCCCCGCGCCTGGACCGAGATGCTGCTGCTGGCGGCGATCTGGGGCGCGTCCTTTGTCTCCATACGGATGGCGCTTGATGAAATCGGGCCACTCTGGGCCGTGGCCCACCGGGTTGGCTGGGCGGCGGTGGCGCTCTGGGGGGCGGTGCTGGTCATGGGCCTGAGGGTGCCCCGCGATCCGCGCATCTGGGGTGCCTTTCTGGTCATGGGGTTGCTGAACAATGTGATTCCCTTCGGGCTGATGGCCTGGGGCCAGTTGCACATTGAAAGCGGCCTGACCTCGATTCTCAATGCCGCCACCGCGATCTTTGGCGTGATCGCGGCGGCAATCTTCTTTGCGGATGAGCGGATCACCCTGCGCAAGGCTATCGGCGTCCTTCTGGGTTTTGCCGGCGTGGCCACCGCCATCGGGCTGGAGAACCTGGCGCAGTTCGACCTGCGGTCGCTGGCGCAGCTGGCGGTGATCGGCGGCACGGTGTCTTATGCGCTTGCCTCCGTCTGGGCGCGCAAGACATTATCGGGCCAGCCGCCGCAGGTGGCCGCGGCGGGGATGGTCACCGGCGCGACCCTGATCATGCTGCCCGCGGCCTGGATCCTCGAAGGGCCAATCGACCTCTCGCTTGCCCCCCGCACCTGGGCCGCCATCGGCTATTACGCCTTGCTGGGCACAGCGCTGGCCTATCTGCTCTATTACCGTGTCCTGGGCATGGCGGGCAGCGGCAACCTGATGCTGGTCACGCTGCTGATCCCGCCCTTTGCGATTCTGCTGGGGGCGCTGGTGCTGGGTGAAACGCTGCGCCCGGCGGCCTATGCAGGTTTTGCACTGCTGGCGGCGGGGCTGCTGATCCTGAACGGCCGCATCTGGCGTCCGCGCCGCCGCTCCGCTAGACAGGGGGCGACATCAACCTGACGGACCTGCCCCATGCTATACCCCACTGCCCAGGACTGGCGCGCCGCGCCGCGCCGCAAAGTGCTTGTCTTCGGCATGTCGGGACTGGGGAAAACCCATCTGAGCGGGCTGTTGCGGGCCTCTGGCGGCTGGTTCCACTATTCCATCGACTACCGCATCGGCACCCGCTACCTGGGCGAGGCGATTGTCGACAACGCCAAGTCCGAAGCGATGAAAGTGCCCTTTCTGCGCGATCTGCTGATGACAGACAGCATCTATATCGCCTCCAACATCACCTTCGAGAACCTCAGCCCGGTTGCCACCTGGCTGGGCAAGCCCGGATCGCCGGACAAGGGCGGCCTGCCAATGGCGGAATATGCCACCCGGCAGGAAGCCTTCCGCCTGGCCGAGATCGCCGCGCTGAACGACACGCCGCATTTCGCCCGGCGCGCCAAGGCGCTTTATGGCTACGACCATTTCATCTGCGACACCGGCGGGTCGATCTGCGAATGGGTGGATCCGGAAAACCCGAAGGACCCGCTGCTGAAAACCCTGTCGGAGGAATGCCTGCTGGTCTGGATCAAGGGGGATGAGGCCCACACCCAGGAGCTGATCCGCCGCTTTGACCGCGCGCCGAAACCGATGGCCTATCAGCCCGCTTTCCTTGAACGGGTCTGGAAGGATTATCTGAGCGAAAACAAGGTGTCAGAGGATGAAGTTGATCCTGATGCCTTTGTCCGCTGGACCTATGCGCAGGCCCTGTCGCACCGCCAGCCACGCTATGCCGCCATGGCGAAATGGGGCGTCACCATCACCCCCGACCAGATTGGCGCGCTGAAATGCGAAGCGGATTTCGTGGAGCTGATCGCCGGTTGTCTGGACTAGTCAGCGCCCAAAACACCCCTGCACCGCGCTGTTGATGCTCTCACCCGCACCGGACAGCGAAAACTGGACCAGCGATGCCCCATTCAGCGCCTCGACCCGCAGCCATGATCCCTCCTGCACCCCCTGCATAAAGGCATCGCCCGGCGGGATGTTCACGCTCAGGTCGCCACGGCTGCGGTCCAGCGGCACCAGATAGGCGACATCACCGATCACAAAACGGTATTGGCCCGCCGCCATCGGCAGAGCTGTCAGCGCAAAGAAACTGGCCTGCGGTGTGCAGAAATAATAGAAGCCATAGCCCTGCTCGGCATTCGCACCGGCAAAACGGTGCACCCCGTCGCTGGCCAGCCCGGCGCGCCATGCGGGCGCTGCAACTGACTGGCGCGGCGCCGCAGGCTGACCTGAACAAAGCGACACAACACATTGATTGTATTCAGCACTTGCCGGACCGGAGGAATCTGCAAGACAGCGCCAGACGCAGCGCTGAACATCCATGGGATCCTCCTCCTGCGCGGCAACGGCAAGCGGCGTGAACAGGCAGATCAGCAAGAGTGTCAGACGCATGGAAACCTCGGCACTTGGCGCAACAGAATGTCATGATGCGCGCGCGCGCGGAAAATGCAATGTCACATCAGCGGGTGCAGCCACCCCGCCCCCTTGGCAGCGCAGCCTGCCCGGTCTATCTAAGCCCTTCAATACACGGATCGCCAAGCCCATGCCCATCAAAATTCCCGCTACCCTGCCCGCCTATGACGTGCTGAGCCGCGAGGGCGTGATGCTGCTGGATGACGAATTGGCCGACCATCAGGACATTCGCCCGCTGAAGATCGCGCTGCTGAACCTGATGCCCAAGAAGATCCAGACAGAGAACCAGTTTGCCCGGCTGATCGGGGCCACGCCCCTGCAGATCGAATTCAGCCTGCTGCGCATGTCGGACCACCGCACGCGCAACACCGCCGCTGCGCATATGGAAAGCTTCTATCGCCCGGTGAGCGAGGTCTGGGACGAGAAATTCGACGGGCTGATCATCACCGGCGCCCCCATCGAACACATGGATTTCACCGACGTCACCTATTGGGACGAGCTGAAACGCGTGATGGACTGGACCCAGACCAACATTCATTCCACCTTCGGCGTCTGCTGGGGCGGGATGGCGATGATCAACCATTTCCACGGGGTCAGGAAACACATCCTTGAGGAAAAGGCCTTTGGCTGTTTCCGGCACCGCAACCTCGCCCCCGCCTCGCCCTATCTGCGCGGGTTTTCGGACGATTGCGTGGTGCCTGTCTCGCGCTGGACAGAGATGCGCCAGGACGAGGTTGATGCCCATCCCCAGCTGACCACCCTGCTGGCCAGCGACGAAGTCGGCCCCTGCCTGATCGAAGATCCGGGGCACCGCGCGCTCTATGTCTTCAACCACTTCGAATACGACAGCGATACGCTGAAACAGGAATACGACCGCGACGTGGCCTCCGGCACGCCGATCAACGTGCCCTGCAATTACTACCCCGATGACGATCCCACCCGTGCGCCGATGAACCGCTGGCGCAGCCATGCGCATCTGCTTTACGGCAACTGGATCAACGAGATCTATCAAAGCTGCCCCTATGATATTTCGCTGATCGGCACCTGAGCTGATGCGAACCGGCGTGTTTCTTGCCCTTGTCCTGCTGGCGGTGCTGATCGGTGTCGTCCAATGGCGCGCAGCCGCCCGTGAAGCCGCGGCAGAGGCCGCCACGCCGCCCGTCGGGCAGATCCTGAACATCGACGGGGTGCCGGTGCATGCGCTGGTGATGGGCGAAGGCCCCGATCTGGTGCTGATCCACGGGGCCAGCGGCAATCTGCGCGACTTTACCACGGGCTTTGCGGAGCAGCTGGCCGACCGCTACCGCGTGATCCTCTTTGACCGCCCCGGCATGGGCTGGACCGGCCGCCTGCCCGGATCGGGCGGTGCCTGGAACACCAGCGAAGAGACGCCGCAGGCCCAGGCCGCCTTGCTGCAGAAAGCGGCCGATGCGCTGGAGGTGCGCAACCCCATCGTGCTGGGCCATTCCTTTGGCGGGATCGTGGCCATCGCCTGGGGCCTGTCGCGCCCCGATGACACCGCCGCGCTGGTGCTGGCCGGTGCCGTGTCGGAACCCTGGCCCGGCGGGCTGGGCTGGACCTATACAGTCAACGGTTCGCTGCCGGGCGGTGCGCTCTTTGTGCCGATGGTCACCGCCTTTGTCCCGAAATCCTATGTGGAGGCCAGCATCAACGCCATCTTTGCCCCGCAAGAGGCCCCGGCGGGCTATGGCGATCATCTGGGCACCGGGCTGACCCTGCGCCGCACATCGCTGCGCGCCAATGCCCAGCAGGTCAATGCCCTGCGCCCGCATGTGGTTGAAATGCAAAAGCAATACGCCAGGCTGACCATGCCGATCGAGGCGGTGCACGGCGATGCCGATACCATCGTGCCCGCGCATATTCACGCTGAGGTGCTGATGGGCGACGTGCCCCGTGGCGCCTTGAAGATCCTGCCGGGTCAGGGCCACATGCTGCAGCATACCGCGCCCGGCGAACTTGTTGCCGCCATTGACCGGGCCGCAGCCCATGCGGGTTTGCGTTAATCCCCTTAACATCCCATATTGAAACCAAAGACCCTTTCAGGAGGCCCCATGGACCTGCCCTTTGACGGCGCGATCAGCGCCTTTTACGAGAATGAAGCGCCCGACCAGATCCGCAACGCGATCCGCCGGGCCGACAAGGGAGACGTGATCTCCGCCTCCTACCCCCATTCGGAGCGGCTGGCGCGCAAGGTCTATGAGCACGCCTTCGAAAAGCTGCAGATCGAACTGGTCAAGCTGCAATCCTGGGTCCGCGACAGCGGCACCCGGATCGTGATGGTCTTTGAGGGCCGCGATGCCGCCGGAAAAGGTGGCACAATCAACCGGATGCGCACCAATCTTAATCCACGTGCCGCCCGCGTCGTCGCCCTGTCGAAACCGACAGAGACGGAACAGGGCGAATGGTATTTCCAGCGCTATCTGCGCCATCTGCCCACTGCGGGAGAAATGGTTTTCTATGACCGTTCCTGGTACAACCGGGGCGTGGTCGAACCTGTCTTCGGGTTCTGCACGCCGGATCAGAACAGGCATTTCTTCAACCAGGTGCCGGATTTCGAAAAGATGCTGGTGGATGACGGCATCCATCTGTTCAAGTTCTGGCTGAACGTGGGCCGCGCCGAACAGCTGCGCCGCATGCTGGCGCGCGAAAGCGATCCGCTGAAGCAATGGAAGCTCAGCAGCATCGACGTCCAGGGGCTGGCCAAATGGGATGCCTATTCCGAGGCGATCAAGGACACGCTGACGCGCAGCCATACCGACCATGCGCCCTGGACCATCATCCGCTCTGACGACAAGCGCCGCGCACGGCTGAACGCCATGCGGGTGCTCTGCCATGCCTTTGATTATCCTCAGAAAGACGCACGCGCCATCGGTGCGATCGACCCGCTGATCTGCGGCGGTCCGGACCTCTGGGATGCCTAAGCGCGGCTATCACCACGGCAATCTCCGGCAGGCGCTGATTGACGCCGCACTAGAGCTGATCGAGGCGCGCGGCCCCACCGGCTTTACCCTGTCGGAGGCGGCCAAACAGGCGGGGGTGACCCCGGCGGCGGTCTATCGCCACTTCGATGGCCGCGAGGACCTGATCGCCGAAGCCGCCCGGCAGGGCTATGAGATTTTTGCCGATCTGATGGATTTTGCCTATCAATCCGGCCAGCCCTCCGCGCTCAGGGCGTTCGAGGCGACGGGCCGCGCCTATCTGGCCTTTGCCCGCAAATACCCCGGCCATTACATCGCGATGTTCGAAAGCGGCATCTCGGTGAACCGCACCCCGGAACTGGCCGCCGTGGCGGGGCGCGCCAATGCAGTGCTGGAACGCGCCGCCACCGACCTCAGCCAGCATATCCCCGAGGACAGACGCCCGCCCGCCTCCATGTTCTCGGCCCATATCTGGGCGATGAGCCATGGGGTGGTGGAACTTTTCGCCCGCAACTCCCCCGGCCGCGCCTCGCCCTTTCCGGCGGACGACCTGCTGGAAACCGGCATCGGCATCTACCTGCGGGGTCTGGGGCTGGTGCGCCCGGATGAGTGATGTTCCTGTTCAGGCGGATTCAAGGATCAACGCCTGCATCACCTCCGCCGCAATCTCAAAGGACCTCAGCCGCGCCGCATGGTCGTGGATTTGCCCGGTCAGGATCAGCTCGTCCGGCTGATGGCGCGCGATCAACCCGGCCAGCTGCGCGCGCACCGTCTCGCGGCTGCCGACGGCCGTCACCCGCAACGCCTGGTCCACGCCACGGCGCACCGCGGCACCGATCTCGGCGTCGATATCCGCCACCGGGCGCGGCAGCTTGCCGCGCTGGCCGGTGCGCATCCGGGCAAAGGCCTGCTGCATCGAGGTCCGCAGATAGGCCCCTTCCGCATCGGTCTCGGCGGCAAAGACATTCACCGCCAGCATGAACTGCGGCTTGTCCAGCTGCGCCGAGGGCTGGAACTGTTGCCGGTAGACCGCCACCGCCTGCTCCAGCGCATCGGGGGCAAAATGCGAGGCAAAGGCGTAAGGCAGCCCGAAATGCGCCGCCACCTGCGCGCCGTAGAGCGAAGACCCCAGGATCCAAAGCGGCACATGGGTGCCCTCGCCCGGCAGGGCGCGCACTGTCGCATGGGGCACAGGCGCGCCAAGATACCCCTGCAATTCGGCCACATCGCCCACGAAATCGTCGCTGCCCACCCGGCGCAGCGCCTGATAGACCGCCTGATCGCCCCCCGGCGCGCGCCCCAGGCCCAGGTCGATCCTGTCACCATAAAGCGTGGCCAGCGTGCCGAATTGTTCCGCAATCGCCAGCGGCGCATGGTTGGGCAGCATGATGCCCCCGGCGCCCACCCGCATGCTGCGGGTCACGCCGGCCACATGGCCGATCAGCACCGATGTCGCGGCAGAGGCGATGCCGGGCATGTTGTGATGCTCCGCCATCCAGTAGCGGTGATATCCCAGCGCCTCGGCCCGCTGCGCCAGTTCGGTGGTATTGCGCATCGCCTGCGCCGCATCGCTGCCTTCGGGGACAGGTGCCAGATCGAGAAGGGAATATTTCACGGCAATCTCCTTGTTGCTTCCCAAGATAGACAGCCGCGACCCGGGTAAAACCCTGCCGCTTTCTTTTTGGCAAAAAATATTCCCGGTGGGGGTCCGGGGGAGGCAGCGCCTCCCCCGGCGGTCGGCGCGCGCCAGCGCGTCGAAATCACTTGAAAAACCTCAGAAAACGAAAAAGGCCGCACCAGATGGCGCGGCCTTTCCCGAAAATTTGAACAGCAGCTTAACGCTTGGAGAACTGGAAGCTCTTACGCGCCTTGGCCTTGCCGTATTTCTTCCGCTCGACAACGCGGCTGTCACGGGTCAGGAAACCTGCCGCTTTCAGCGCGCCGCGCAGGGAGGGGTCATAAAGCTGCAGCGCCTTGGAGACACCGTGCTTGACCGCACCGGCCTGACCGGACAGACCGCCACCCTTGACGGTGGCGACCACGTCGAACTGGCCTTCGGTATTGGTGATGCCGAAAGGCTGCGCCAGGATCATCTGCAGCACGGGGCGCGCAAAATATTCGTTCTGCGGCTTGCCGTTGACGGTGACCTTGCCGGAACCGGGCTTGATCCAGACGCGGGCAACCGCATCTTTCCGCTTGCCGGTGGCATAGGCACGGCCCAATTCGTCACGCACGGGCTCACGCGGGGTCAGCTCAACTTCCGGTGCTGCGGCGATGCCTGCAACTTCGGCCAGATCTTCGAGTGTGTTGATTTCGTCAGCCATGCTCATGCGCTCCGGGTGTTTTTCTTGTTCATGGACTTCACGTCCAGAACGTCGGGGTTTTGCGCCTCGTGCGGGTGCTCGCCACCTGCATAGACGCGCAGGTTGGTCATGATCTGGCGGCTCAGGCGGTTGCCGGGCAGCATGCGCTTGACGGCCTGGGTCACGACCCGCTCGGGGTGCGCGCCTTCGAGGATCTGCGCCTTGGTGCGGCTCTTGATCCCGCCGGGGTGGCCGGTGTGCCAGTAGAAGTGCTCTTCACGCTTCTTGCCGGTCATCTGGATCTTCTCGGCATTGATGACGATGACATTGTCACCGCAATCCATGTGAGGGGTGAAGGACGGCTTGTGCTTGCCGCGCAGCCGCATGGCAACGATCGACGCAAGACGGCCCAGCACGACGCCTTCGGCGTCAATGATGATCCACTTCTTGTCGATGTCTGCCGGTGTTGCAGAGAAAGTTTTCATCGGAAATTCCCGTTTGGTGGTGAAAGCAGGGGCAAAGCACCCTGCCTGGTAACTGATGGGCGGGTTATAAACATCCCCCGCGCCCGGTCAAGCGACACTTTGTCCGATTTATCATTCAAAAACAGATACTTGAAATTAAGGTATTATTTTACCCCATCCCGCACCGGGTTCCGCACCCGGTTTGCGGCACAAGGTTCCCGTCTGCCCCTCTCCCGTGCTAAAGCTGCTCCTGTCGCGTCACAACAGGCTCTTCGATGTTTTCGCCCCCCGGCCCCCTTCTTGCCACCCTTGTCCTGCTGGTGCTGTCCACCGCCATCGGCATCCGCCCCGTGGTCAAGCTGATCCAGGTCTACGAGGCGCGCCACGAATTGCGCCCCGGTTCCGCCGGGCGCATCCGGTCGCTTGCGGGCTGGGCGGTGATTGCCTTCTGGCTGATGGCGACATGGTTTTTCGCCACCATCATCGGCGACTGGCATGTGACGGGCGATCTGGCGGGGGCGATAGACCGGTCCTGGCTGCGGCTGCGCATCCTGCTGGAAATCGCCGCCGCCCTGGGGGACAACGACTGATGCCGGGTGACAGCACCGAGCGGGTTGAAGCGGATCAGGCCGCGCTGTCCTGCGCCGCCTGTGGCGGGCATTGCATCTTTTCCCCGCTGAAAGGCCAGCTGGAATGCACCAGCTGCGGCACCGCCCAGGACGTCGAGACCCCCGAAGACGCCGATGCGGCGCGGGAATTCGCCTATGACCCCGAGGCGCCGGAGAACGACCCGCCCGAACTGACCCGCGAGCGCATCTATCAGTGCCGCAACTGCGGCGGTGCCGTCCTCTTTGTGGGCGCGGCCCTGTCCGAACATTGCCCCTATTGCAATGGCCCGGTTGTGCTGGGGACCGGGGATGCCGGCTATCGGACCAAGGCGCTGATCCCGTTTCGGGCCGATCACGGTTTTGCCCGCCGCCAGATGCAGGCCTGGGTCGGCAAAAGACTGGCCGCGCCAGGCAGCCTGCCCGCGCTGCTGGAAGACGCACGGCTGGCCGGGCTTTATGCGCCCTTCTGGACCTTCGACAGTCACGAGGCCCTGCGGTACTGGGCCAAATACACCACCGGCACCGGCGACAAACGCCGCACCCACAAGACCTCCGGGGCGCTGCAGATCGCCTTTGACGACCTGCTGATGCCCGCCTCGCCCCATGTCACGCCGCTGATCCGCGACGGCATTCTGCATGATTTCGATCCCGGATCGCTCCGGCCTTTTCATGCGGGCTATCTGGCGGGATTTGCAGCCGAGCGCCATCACCAGAGCGTCGCACAGGGGCTTGCCGCCAATGCCCCCGACAAGAAACTGCTGATCCGAAACCGGATCAGGCATCACATCAACAAATCCGGCGTTCACGACATCCGTTATCAGACCGATACCACCGGCATCCACTACCGCCGCATCCTGCTGCCGGTCTGGATCGCGCATTACAACTATGGCGGCAAACCCATGAAGGTGGTCGTCTCGGGCATCGACGGGCGCACCTTTGGCGAACGCCCCTTTTCGAAATGGAAACTGGCCGCCTATGCCGCGGGCCTGTCGGCCATGGCAATTGCGCTGGGGCTGGCCTGGGGTGCCGGCGGGCTGCTCTGACGCCGGTCGATTTCATCACCTGGGCGATTGAAAACCCCGGCCCGCTGCCCTATATCTGGAGTGTTCTTCGGAACTATGGACATAAACGCGCTCGTAATAAGCGGATCGGACCCGGGGGCGGTACCCGGCGACTCCACCAATATCCTTCATTTGGGGATCATGGGGTCGAAACAGGATCGACGAACGTCTAAAGGGGTTTTGCTTTGTCTCGGCTGACTGCCACCGTTATCGGCGTAAAAAGTACAATTGCAAATGACAATAGTGCTCCAGTAGCAATGGCCGCGTAAGCGACCGGAGAGACTGAAATCTAAGTCCTTGGGTTTAGCGACTTAAGGCGGGGTTCGCAGGCACCTGGCAACAGAAGCCTGCACTTTCCCCCACCTCGATGGCCGCAATGCGATGCGGATCAGCACCAGGGCGGTCTGCCCTTTTTGTCAGATGCACTGCCTATGACCCGGTGATCCGGGCCGAATCCGCCGCCCCGGAAACGCGCGGCGCCCCCCCAATCGCCCCGCCCGGATGCCAGGCCGTCCCGTCCCTGAAAGGCAGATCTTGCTTGCGAAAACGGCGATCCCGGCGCGGTATCGGCATGTCGCCGCACTGGCATCAAAGGTTATTTTGCCACCCGACGGGCGGGACATTTTGACCCTATCCAGATTCCTGTCTTGCCCTGATGCGGTCATTTTCAGATGATGTGATCGGGTCACACTACGCCATAATTTCCCCGTTAGATTGAAATATCAGTGGCTTGGTCACGGTTTTTCCCAATTCTGGGCAAATGTTTGTGTAGGTGGTTCAGATAAAAAGACAGAACGATACAGGACAGAAAGTTAGGCCGAGATATGACCCGCTACACGGGAAATCGCCCCACACCCCAGCGTTCCCTGTATCTGTGGGTGCCGCGTATCATGCTGATTGCGGCCGTCTGCGGCATCATTGTTGCCTTTGGCAAGAAGATCGAGAACCTGTCTTACCAGACCTATCTGCAAAGCCTCCGGCTGAATGCCACGATCGAACTGTCCACCATCCGCGAACAATTCGAATCCGAAATGGTGGACCGCGTCCTGCGGATCACCCAGCTTGCCTCCGCCCTGTCGGAAAACCCCGACATGAACCAGACCGAATACAACATCAAGGCGGTCGATTTCCTGTTGCAAAGCAATGATGTGATCAACATTGCCGCAGCGCCCGACCTGGTTGTCAGCATGGTCTTTCCCAAGACCGGCAACGAAGCGGTGCTGGGGCTGGATTATCGCGCGAACCCGGCGCAATATCCGAAAGTGGCCGAAGCGATGCGCACCGGACGCGGCCAGATCGACGGGCCGGTCGATCTGGTGCAGGGCGGGCGCGGCCTGATCCTCCGACAGCCGGTCTTTACCAAGCGCAACGGCCAGACGGAGCCCTGGGGGCTGCTTTCCGTGGTGCTGGATTACGATTCATTCGTCGACAACATCAGCAGATCAAACCTCTCGGAACGCTATGACATCGTGCTGCGCGAAAGGCGGATTGACGATGCCCCGACGGCCCAGGTGCTGCTGGGCGACATTGACGCGCTCAGCCAGGATCCGGTGGTGATGACCCTCAACATTCCGCTGGGCATCTGGGAACTGGCGGCCACCCCGGCAGAGGGCTGGCCACAGCGCCGCCCGCAATTCTATTGGCATTGGGCCTTGCGTCTTGCCTTTACCTCGCTGGTTGCCTTCGGCCTGATGTATGTCCTGCGGCTGGCCGATAACCGGCGGAACGCGGAAAGCCGGCTGCAGAACGGCATCGAGGCGCTGCACCATGGCTTCGTGATGTTCGATCCCGAAGGCAGGCTGATCGCGATGAACCAGAAATACGCCGAAATGCACGGCCCCTCCTCTGTCGTGAAGATCGGTGTGAAATACGAAGATATCGTCAAGTCCAGCCTGGCCAAAGGGGTCATCCGCGGCGCCGTCGGCCGCGAGGAGGAATGGCTGGAGGGCTGGCGCAACCGCCCGCTGGACGGCTCTTCGGATCCCGAACAGGTCTTGCCCGACGGGCGCATCATGCAGACTTCCGACCGCCTGATGGAGGATGGCAGCGTGGTGGGCCTGCGCATCGACGTGACCGACCTGAAACGCGCCCAGCAGGCGGCAGAGGCCGCCAACAAGGCCAAGACCGATTTCATGGGCGTGTTGAGCCATGAATTGCGCACGCCGCTGACCGTGATCCTGGGCCATGCCCGCCTCGCCCGCCATGTGGACCGCCTGCCCCCTGCGGTGGCCCTGCATGAAGCGCTCAAGGCCCATCCCGAAATCGCCGAGGAAATCGAGCCGCATCTGAAATCGCTCACCGGGCAGATCGTCAACATGATGACCCGGCTGGAACGTTCGGGCGAACACCTGCTGTCGCTGATCAGCGAGATCCTGGATTTTGCCAAGCTCGAATCCGGCAGCCAGGCCATTCAGCCGACCCAGAACGACATCAACGAGATCGTTGGCCCGGTTGAAGATCAGATGCGCCCGATGATCGAGGACAAGGGCCTGGAATTCGACGTCTCCGTCGAACCCGGCGAAATCTATGCCGATGCCAACCGGGTCCGCCAGGTGCTGATCAACCTTGTCGGCAACGCGACAAAATTCACCCAGACAGGCAGCATCAAGCTGCATGTGGTCATGGATGACAACCTGGTGGAATTCAGCGTCGCGGATACCGGCATCGGCATTCCCGAAGATCAGGTCAGCCGGGTCTTCGAGGCGTTCCACCAGGTTGATGCCTCTTCGACCCGTCAGTTCGGCGGCACCGGCCTTGGCCTCGCCATTTCACGCGATATCGCCGAAATGCATGGCGGCACGCTGACCGCCAGCAGCGTCCCCGGTCAGGGCAGCACCTTTGTCCTGCGCCTGCCCCGGGAACCCGAGGAATCCGAAGAATCCACCGAAACGCCCGAAGAACGGCAGAATATGGTTGCCTAGGACCTGTCGCAGGTCGTGCTGCATCTTTGACTCGGCGCTGCGGGTTATCTGACTCCCTGCAATGGGCCGCATCATGCATTCGTGACCCAATCGTCAAGCGCATCCGTCCCAGACCGGTGCTTCGACGCGGTTTGGGTCAAGGACCGGAGTGCGGGACAATATTGCCGTTCGCAACAAAACACCAAGCCGCGCATTGACGGGCCGTGGTGCGGCGATCCGACCTCAGTGACTGGCACTTTATGGCGGCCAAGCACATCCTACATAACGATGTAGCATTATAGCAGCCAAATCGCCGTGCCAGGGGACGGCCCGGCGATGCGCGGCGGCCTGCGGCCTTGATTCCGCGCTTGGGAAAGCTGAAAGGCCTCCTTTCTGCCGTTCGTTACGATCTGCGGACAGGTCCGGTTTTCCATTTTTGGGTCAATTGATGACGTAACTGCCAAAGTCAGCTGACGCTCAACACTTGCCAGACGCCCCCGCATCTCACCATCCGGCCTTGACAGAAGCGCGCTACGGTGCTGTCTGGGGGCATGGGGTTCTCCGCGAACGCCCCGTGAGGCGCCAGCCAAAGTTCGCATGTATCCCACTTGAGAGGACGCATGCCATGGCTGCCCCGAATGAAATAACCGTACCGCAACTGCTGCGCCTGATCGGCACGCCGGACTGCCCGGTCATCGTCGATATTTCCATTGACCCGGACTTTGCCGAGGATCCGTTTCTGATCCCCGGCTCCTTCCGCCACCCCCATACCGATATTGCGGGCCTCAAGGCACGCCTGAACGGGCGGGACTGCGTGATCACCTGCCAGCGCGGCATCAAGCTGAGCCAGGGGATGGTCGCCCGCCTGCGCGCCGACGGGCTGGCTGCGGAATATCTGTCGGGCGGGATGTATGGCTGGCGCGACCATCCCGGCACCCTGCGCATCCCCGCAACCGCCCTGCCCGCACCGGTGGACGGGGCCACCCTCTGGGTGACGCGCCACCGACCCAAGATCGACCGGATCGCCTGCCCCTGGCTGATCCGCCGTTTCGTCGACCCCGACGCGCGGTTCCTTTTTGTCTCGCCCGCCGAGGTGATGGGCGTGGCCGCGCGCTATGATGCGGTGCCTTTCGATGTGCTGGACGTCCGTTTCTCGCATGAGGGGCCCCTGTGCACCTTCGACAAGATGCTGTCCGAATTTGCCCTATCCTCCGACGCGCTTGACCGGCTGGCACGGGTCGTGCGCGCGGCCGATACCGATACCCACGACCAATCCCCCCAGGCGGCGGGGCTGCTGGCGCTCTCGGTCGGGCTGTCGCGCCAGTACCGCGATGACCAGATGATGCTTGAGGCGGGCATGGCGCTTTATGACGCGCTCTACCGCTGGGCCCGCGACGGACAGGACGAAGGCCATGACTGGCCTGCGGACCGCGCGTCATGAGCGCGCCCGGCTGGCCGGAAATGACCCGTGTCTTTGGCCGCATCGGGTTGCTGTCCTTTGGCGGACCGGCGGCGCAGATCGCGGTGATGCACCGCGAGCTGGTCGAACACCGCCCCTGGCTGGGCGAGGAGGCATTTCTGCGGGCCCTGTCGCTGTGCATGCTGCTGCCGGGGCCAGAGGCGATGCAGCTGGCCACCTATGCGGGCTGGCGGCTGCGCGGCGTGGCGGGAGGGCTGCTGGCGGGGCTCCTGTTTGTCGTGCCGGGCGCGCTGGTCATTGCCGTGCTGGCACTGGGCTATGCCTGTTACGGGCAGCTGCCGCTGGTGCAGGCCGGATTCCTGGGGATCAAGGCGGCGGTGATCGTCGTGGTCTTCCAGGCGCTGCGCAAGGTGGCGGGCAAGGCCCTGCACGGCGCAGAGGGCTGGGTGCTGGCGGTGCTGTCCTTCCTGGCGCTCTTTGTGCTGGGCCTGCCCTTTCCGCTGATCATTCTCTGTGCCGGGCTCTGGGGGATGATGCGCGGCCAGACCACCGGGGCGGTGCCGGATGATCTGCCCGCCCGCCCCGCCCGGACCGGGCGCACCCTGCTGGTCTGGTCCGCGCTCTGGGCCGCGCCGCTGCTGGCGCTCTGGGCACTGGATCAGGATTTCCTGCTGCAGCTTGGTCTGTTCTTTTCCAGGCTGGCGGTTGTCACCTTTGGCGGCGCCTATGCGGTGCTGGCCTATATGACCCAGACCGTGGTTCAGGATTACGGCTGGATCAGCACCGACCAGATGATCGACGCGCTGGGGCTGGCGGAAACCACGCCGGGGCCGCTGATCCTGGTGACGGAATTCGTGGCCCTGCTGGCGGGATTCGCACAGTCAGGTGTCAGCGGCGCATTGGCGGCGGGTTTGCTGGCGCTCTGGGTCACCTTCACCCCCTGCTTCTTGTGGATCTTCCTTGCCGGTCCCTACCTGGAGCGGATTTCTGCGCAGCCCCGGCTTGCCGGAGCTTTGCGCGCGATCACCGCCGCCGTTGTCGGCGTGATCGCCAATCTCTCCGTCTGGTTTGCGCTGCATGTGATCTTCGACCGGGTCGAAGGCGCGTTTTTCCTCGCCATTCCGGCCCCGGATCCGGGCAGTTTCAACATCCTGGCCTGCCTCCTTGTCATCGCCGGCATGGTCCTGATGCTGGGCTTCCGGCGGGGTTTTGTGCTGACAATGGCGGCACTGACAACCGCCGCCTTGCTGATGGCTCTGGTTTGACGCTGTACCCCCTTTTCCTTGCCGGGGAATGGGCTATGCTGAGGCGGCCCAAGGGCACAACCGGAGTGAACGATGAGCCGAAAGATCGACTATGGCAACCTGATGCACGAGGCCATGCGGGGCTTGATCCGCAAGGTCCTGCTGGATGTCGCGGAACGCGGTCTGCCGGGGAATCATCACTTTTTCATCACCTTCGACACCTCGCACCCGGATGCGGAACTGGCCGACTGGCTGTCTGACCGCTATCCCGGCGAAATGACCGTGGTGATGCAGCATTGGTACGACAAGCTGGACGTCGGCGAAGAAGGCTTTGCCGTGACGCTGAACTTCGGGGATGCGCCGGAGCCGCTTTACATCCCCTATGATGCGATCCGCACCTTCGTCGACCCCTCGGTCGAATTCGGCCTGCGCTTCGAACAGCAGGACAGCGGCAGCGCCGCGGACAAGACCGTCGAGCGCGGCGATCTGCCCCAGCAGACCGAAGACGAGCTGGAGGTGCCGGAGGAAGACCACAAGGACGCCGAAATCGTCTCGCTCGATTCGTTTCGCAAATAGACACCGATAGATACCTTCCGGCAGCCTGTTAGCGCCACCTGCCGATTGCGCAGGGCGCGGCGGGCCGCTACACCCATGCGCAACCGACAAAGACATCAGGAGCCCGACATGGCCGATACCCGCACCGAAACCGACAGCTTTGGCCCGCTCGAAGTTCCCGCCGACAAATACTGGGGCGCGCAGACCCAGCGCTCGATCATGAACTTCCCCATCGGCTGGGAACGCCAGCCGGTTGCGATCATCCGGGCGCTGGGGGTGATCAAGAAAGCCTGCGCCGAGGTGAACCTTGGCTTTGGCGATCTGGACGCGGCACTGGCCCCGGCGATCAAACAGGCGGCACAGGAGGTGATCGACGGCAAGTTCGACGACAACTTCCCGCTGGTGGTCTGGCAGACCGGCTCCGGCACCCAGTCGAACATGAACGCGAACGAGGTCATCTCCAACCGCGCGATCGAGATCATGGGCGGGCAGATGGCCTCGAAAAGCCCGGTGCACCCCAATGATCACTGCAACATGGGCCAGTCATCGAACGACACATTCCCCACGGCGATGCATGTGGCCATCGGCATGGTGGCGCGCGACACGCTGCTGCCGGGCCTGCGCAAGCTGCAGGCGGCCCTTGCGGCCAAATCCGAGGAATTCAAGGACATCATCAAGATCGGCCGCACCCATACCCAGGATGCGACACCGCTGACCCTGGGCCAGGAATTCGGCGGCTACGCGCATCAGATGGCCAAGGGCATCGCGCGGGTCGAGGCCTGCCTGCCCGACATTTATGAGCTGGCGCAGGGCGGCACCGCCGTCGGCACCGGTCTGAACACCCGCAAGGGCTTTGCCGAAAAGGTCGCAGCCGAGATTGCCAATATCACCGGCCTGCCCTTCGTCACCGCTCCCAACAAGTTCGAGGCGCTGGCCGCCCATGACGCGATGGTCATGTTCTCCGGCGCGCTCAAGACCGTGGCGGCCTCCATGTTCAAGATCGCCAATGACATGCGCCTGCTGGGCTCTGGCCCGCGGTCGGGTCTGGGCGAGCTGATCCTGCCGGAAAACGAGCCGGGATCGTCGATCATGCCGGGCAAGGTGAACCCGACCCAGGCCGAGGCGCTGACCATGGTCTGCGCCCATGTGATGGGCAATGATGCCGCCGTGGGCTTTGCAGGCTCGCAGGGCCATTTCGAGCTGAACGTCTACAACCCGATGATGAGCTACAACGTGCTGCAGTCCATGCAGCTGCTGGGCGATGCGGCGGGCAGTTTCACCGACAACATGGTGGTGGGCACCAAGGCCAACGAGGCGCGCATCGACAAGCTGATGAAGGAAAGCCTGATGCTGGTGACCGCACTCGCCCCCACCATCGGCTATGACAACGCGACCAAGGTCGCCAAGACCGCCCACAAGAACGGCACGACCCTCAAGGAAGAGGCAATTGCGCTGGGTTTCGTGGATGCGGAAACCTTCGACCGCGTGGTGCGGCCGGAACAGATGATTGGACCCAAATGAGCGCCCCCATCAACCTCAACAAGGTGAAGAAAGAACGCAACCGCGCGTCCCGCAAGGCCCGCGCGGATGAAAACGCGGTACAGTTCGGACAGACCAAGGCGCAGAAAGAAGCGCTGAAGGCCCGCGCCGAGCAGATCGCGCGCAATCTGGAGGGCCACAAACGCGAGACATGAGCGGCCGGCCTGTCAAACATTCGGTGACCCTGCAGGGGCACCGGACCTCCATTTCGCTGGAGGATGCCTTCTGGGACGAGTTCCGCGCCATTGCGGCGTCCCAGGGCCAGCCGATCAACGCGCTGGTGGCGCAGATCGACGCGGAACGTGACGTGGACACCGGCCTTGCCTCGGCCATCCGGCTGTTTGTGCTGCGCCGGTTAAAGGATCGTTTACCTTGAATGCGCTAGGCTCGCGCCATGTCTTTGCCGATGGAAATGTCACCGCAGCATTGGGTGACCCATGTCTTCAGCTCGAAAGCGGCCCGCGAGGGTGGCGTGGTGCGCCGCAAGATCAGGGACATCGAGCGTTACGTGGGGCTGGATGCCTTTCTGGAGGAACTTGACCGCAGGGGATTCTCGGCGGTGGAGAATGCGGGGCAACTGGTGATCTTCTGCAATCAGGAACCTGTGCGGATCGCCTCCGGACCCATTCTTTCAAGGAAATCCGTACCGAACCTGTGAAGGCATCGGGCTTGCAAAGTCCGCGGGGCTTTTATCGTTTTCTTTGAAGAAAACGGCCCGGACTTTTTGAAAAGTCCGCATCCACCCGGTCCGCGCCGAAGAGATTCACCTCACAGCCCCTGCTCCGACCAGAGGCACCAGAACCCGTTTTCTTTGAAGAAAACGAACCGGACTTTTTGAAAAGTCCGCATCCACCCGGTCCGAACCGAAGTGACTCACCTCACTGCCCATGCCCCAACCAGAAGCACCAAATCCCGTTTTCTTTGAAGAAAACGAACCGGACTTTTTGAAAAGTCCGCATCCACCCGGTCCGCACCGAAGTGACTCACCTCACTGCCCATGCCCCGACCAGAGGCACCAGAACCCGTTTTCTTTGAAGAAAACGGCCCGGACTTTTTGAAAAGTCCGCATCCACCCGGTCCGAGCCGAAGTGACTCACCTCACGGCCCATGCTCCGACCAGAGGCACCAGAACCCGTTTTCTTTGAAGAAAACGACCCGGACTTTTTGAAAAGTCCGGCGCCCTAGCCGACAGAAGCGCGGTAGATCTTGCCGATATTCTCGCCCAGTGCCGCGTTGAAATCCGCATCCGACATCTTCACGTTCAGACCCTCGGTCAGCGCACGAGAGAAGCTCGCGATCATCTTCGGGTTACGGCTGAGACGGCGGCAGGCCTCGTCGGTGGAATAGCCCCCCGAAAGCGCCACCACCCGCAGCACATTGTCATGTCCGGCAAGCGTGTCATAGATGCCGTCCTCTTCGGGGATCGTCAGCTTCAGCATCACCAGCTGGTCCGGTCCCAGCTCGGAAACATGTGCCAGCAGCGCGCGTGCCAGCATTCCTTCGGCCTCCGCCTTGCTTTCGGAGTTGATGTTCACCTCCGGCTCGATGATCGGCACAAGTCCCGCCGCACAGACCGTCCTGGCCACTTCGAACTGCTGCGCCACAACAGCCTCGATGCCCGCCTCGTTCGCCGCGTGGATGACCGAACGTTCCTTGGTTCCGAAAATCCCCTTGTCCGCCGCGCGGGCCAGCAGGCCTTCGAGACCGGGCATGGGTTTCAGCAATTGTACATCGCGGTCGGTCTCTTCCAGACCCTTGTCGATCTTCAGGAAGGGCACCACCCGGCGGTCTTCCCACAGCAGCTGCGCAACGGGCTTGCCGTTGATCTCGGCATCCATGGTCCGCTCGAACAGGATCGCGCCAATCACCTTCTCGCTGGTGAAATCATCCGCCAGGATGATCCGGGCGCGCATGGCATGCATCGCGGCAAACATCTCTTCGTCGCCGTTGTAATCCTCGGGCTCAACGCCATAGAGGCTCAGCGCCTTGGGGGTCGAGCCGCCGGATTGATCCAGGGCCGCGATGAACCCCTTGCCGCTGGTCATCTGCATCTTTTGTGCTGAATTGATCGCCATGAAGAGCTCCGCCTGTCCTGTGATTCCTGTCAGCATCGTTCATAAGACAAGACGGCGACCGATGGTAGAGAGCGTGCCGGATGATAGCGCAAACGGCCCCGCAAGCGCCCGGGTGCCTCAACGGCGCGTCAGCTGCAGCCAGATCCCGCGCTCAGAGCGCACCGTCAGATGCGCCACGGGGACAGGCACCCTGCCCGGCACCGCCGCCACCCGGTAATCGCGCAGGATGCGCGACAGGATCAGCGGCCCCTCGACCATGGCAAAGCCGGCCCCGGTGCAGACCCGTGCCCCGGCGGAAAAGGGGATATAGGCCTCGCGCTGACATTTCTGCCCGTTTTCCGTGCCCCAGCGCGCCGGGTCGAACCCATCCGGATTGTCCCACAGCCTTTCGTGGCGGTGCAGATGCCAGGGGCTGAGCACCAGCTGCGCCCCGGGTTTCACATCGCGGTCGCGGAAGTGCTCCGGGCAGGTGCTTTCCCGGACCATCATCGGCACCGGCGGATAAAGCCGCAGCGCCTCGCGAAAGACATCGCGGCTGAGCCTGAGTTTCGACATCACCGCAAAATCGCAGGTCTCCAGCACCTGCGCCTCTTCGGCCAGCCGGTCCTGCCAGTCAGGATGGGTTGCCAGCAGATACAGCGTCCAGGCCAGGGCCGAGGCGCTGGTTTCATGCCCCGCGAGGAAGAAGATGGCGACCTGGTCCACCATCTCTTCGGTGTCAAAACGCGCGCCGGTCACCGGGTCGGCGGTGGTCATGATCTTGGTCGCCAGATCGTCAGGCGCGGTGCCTGTGGCAATCTCCTCCATCCGGCCTTTGGTCAATGCGGTGATCAGCCGGCGGATGCGGGCGGCGCTTGCCTTTGTCCCGCGGCGAAAGAAGCGCGGCATCCAGCGCGGCAGCGGCACAAAGGCGGCAAGATTCAGCAGCGGCTGGCTGCGCTGATAGGTCTTGAACTCCTCAAACACCTCCCGCGCCAGGTGATGTTCGATGGGGATCGAGAACAGCGTGCGAAAGATCACATCGGCAGCGGCATGGCTGGTCTCCGCCTCGATCTCGATCACCTGGCCTGCATGGGGCGCCAGCCGTTGCGCCGCCGCCTCTGCCGCCTCCCACATGGCGGGAAAAGTCTCGCGCAGGCGGCCCCCCTCAAAGGCCGGGTCGATGATGCGGCGCTGGCGCTTCCAGGTGTCGCCATTGGTCAGGAACACCGATTTGCCCAGCAGCGGGCGCAGCCCCTCGCCGATGCGGTCCGATTTGGGGAAATCATCGGGCCGGTCCTTCAGCACCGTCTTGATCAGCTCGGGCTGGTTCATCAGGTAGCTGCGGAAGAAGGGCGTGCGGAACTCCGCCATCCAGGCGCGGTAAAGCCGCGCGGGCTGCGCTGACAGGATATCGGCGCGAAACAGCCGCGCATAACGCCAGAGCGAGACCTTGTCAGGGCGGCTGGCGGGCTTCGGCGGCAGGCTCATGCGGCCAGCGACGTGTATTTGTTGACCGCGCGGTCGATGCGCGATTTCGACGGCGGCCGCCCGGCATAGCGCGCGGCAAGGGTCCGGGGCCCTGCGGTGATCTGGAAGTAATCATAGTCCTTCGGCCGGTCAAAGGCGCAAAGGTACTGGAAATGCAGGCGGAAGAACCGCCAGCGCAATGCCTTCCAGCGCGCGGGGCTGAGCGACTGCGTGAAGGCGGCAGAGAACACCAGCGGCCATTTCTTGCCCGCCGGGGCCACGCCCGACACCGCCACCGGATCGCAAAGCGCAAAGGCGCAGCCGTCGCCGGGGGCGGTGACATCGACCCAGGTCAGCTCGTCGCGGGCGCTGAGATACTGCAAATCCGCCCGCAGCCGGTGCGCTTCGGGCAGGAATGAAACCATCGGCACCACCTGCCCCAGCGTGAGAAAGGACAGTGCAGGCCCGTCATCCGGCACCCGGCCCGCGCGGATCAGATCGGCCAGCACCGAGACCCCCAGATGCGCGCCCGATGAATGGCCCACCACCAGCACTTCCTGCACGTCTTCCTGCAATGCCGCTGCGATGCTGTCGCCGAATGCCGCCATCCGCGTTTCAAGTGCGGCGGGATTGGCCCCGCGCGTGGCGGCACCATAGGCGTAGTCATGCATCAGGTAATAGGCAAAGAATTTGCCATCCCTGGCCTTGAACCAGCGCAGCAGCGCGACGGTCAGGAAAACCCCGATGGCAGCCCCTGCGACAACTGCAAGCAGCGTGGGAACCTGCGGCAGGAACCCGCGCTGCAGCGCGACCACCGCAAAGCCCGCCAACCAGCCAAGGCCCACCGCAATTCCCAACTGCCCCAGCAGCATCCCCACCGGATAGAGTGCCGCGATCACCGGCCCCTTGCGCAGCTTCATCAGCCGCCAGAGCGCGCCGGAGGCGATATAGACCCAGGCCGTGCGCAGCAATTGCAGGTATGTGGCGGGGATCGAATTGCTCATGCTGTCGCGCACGATGTCGGACCAGACCAGCACCTCCACATCCGCAGCGACATTTGCCGCCTCGATGGTGGCATCGACGTGCCAGCCGTAGTTCCCACCCTTGGGTTTCGGCTTGAGGGCAATCTCATATCCGGAAATCGCCGCCTGGGCCGCGCTCTCCTTGCGATACAGCTCCCGGTAGCGGCGCGGATGGATGGGATCGTAGCCGGGAATGTAAAACACCCGCCGCCGCGCCACCCGATTTTCCACCTGTTCGCTCATTGCCTGCCGCCCGTTGTTGGCGCGAGTTTAGCCAGAAATCCAGGCGAGAGTAAGGCGCTTTAGCGCAAGCGGCATGGCCATCGGCCCTGTGCCTCCCGGCGCTCATGCGCATGGCAAACTGGGTGGATCATGCCGAAAGGTTCTGCGCGGCCGGGCCGTTTGATACCGCTCCGCGAAGACATGTCATTCTATACAGGTCTGCGATGACATGTCATTTCAGACCGGTCTTGGTAGACATGTCAAAAATGACATGTCTTCATTTGAGGCACGACAATCGCAAGCTGCCGCGACCGCAGATGCCGGGCATAAAGCGGCAAAGGCATATGCCACACCAAGACAACAGCAATCGCTCAGGAGTGGCCCTCAGCCCAGCGACCCCAGCGCCGGAAAGGTCTCCAGCAACCAGAAGGCAAAGCCTGAAAAGGCCCCGGTCAGCATCGCCAGCCCCACCAGCACCAGCAGGATGCCCATGATCCGCTCGATCAGCCCCATATGCGGCTTGATCCGGTTCATCAGCCCCATGGCACGGGTGATGAACATCGCCGCCAGCAGAAAGGGAATGCCCAGCCCCGCTGCATAGATCCCCAGCAGCAGCGTGCCACGCGTCACGGAAGCCTCGGATGCCGCCAGTGACAGGATCGCCCCCAGCTGCGGCCCGATGCAGGGCGTCCAGCCAAAGGCAAAGGCAAGCCCCAGCACATAGGCGCCAAAGCTGGACCCGCCCTTGTCACCCGCATCAAGCCGCGCCTCGCGGTCAAGAAAGGGAATGCGGAACAGCCCGAGGAAATGCAGACCGAAGACAATGATCACCACACCTGAGATTCGCGCGAAAAGCACCTGATTTTGCAGGAAAAACGCGCCAAATGCCGATGCGGTGAAGCCCAGGATCAGGAACACCGTGCTCAGCCCCAGAACAAAGAAGACCGCCGCCACAACCGCACGCCTGCGCGCCGCAGCCACACTGGACATATCGCCCAGGCTGACGCCGCTCATATAGGCAAGATAGGGCGGCACGATCGGCAGCACACAGGGGCTGAGAAAGCTGATCACCCCCGCCAGAAGCGCCACCAGCATCGCCGGGAAAAGACCCGCATCTATGAGTTCGATACCAAACATGCGCCACCCTTACCCCCGTTGCGCAGCCGCGTCACGCCCCGCGCCGGTCACAAGCCTGTGGACGGGGTGTAACATCTGTCTTATCCCGGCGGTATGATCACACAAGACCTCGATGCCATCGGGCTGCTCTGCCCTCTGCCCGTGCTGAAACTGCGCAAACGTCTGTCCGCGCTGTCACCGGGCGATTGCATCGCCATGCGCGCGGATGATCCTGCCGCGATCATCGACGTGCCGCATTTCTGCACCGAGGCGGGGCATACCCTGGTCGAAACCCGCGAAGACGGGGCCGCCCAGCTCTATCTCGTGCGCAAGGGCGGATAGCAAAAGGCGGGCCCAAAGACCCGCCTCTTTTTAGGCGTCAGACACCATAATTCATGATCTGCGCTGCGGCGTCAGCCGCCCAGCGACCACCAGCCGCGTTTCTTCGGCTTTTTCTCGGCAACCTCTTCCGGTGCCACCTCGGGCGCGGGTTCAGCTGCCTTGGCTTCGGGCTCCGCCGCCTTGGGTTCTGGCGCCGCCGCTTCGGGTGCGGGCTCGGCTGACACGCTGGGGGTCGATGCCGCCTGTGCAACCGGTGCCACGCTTGGCGTCACCTCCGGCTTTTCCTCGGCCACGGGTTCCGGCGTTGCCGCCTCGACAGGTGCCGCCGCAGTCTCCGCCTTGGGATCAACCTTGGGTTTCGGCTTGGCCCGGCTGCGGGTGGTTTTCGGCTTGGCCGCGGTTTCCTTGGCAGGGGTCTCCTTGGCCGTTGTGGACTTGGCCGTGGTTTCCTTGCCCGTGGTTTCCTTGGTTGCGGCCTCCTTGGCAGTGTCATCCGCCGCAGGCGCAGTCTTGGCCTTGGACGTGCTGCGCGAACGGGTGGTTTTCGGCTTGGGCTTCGGCGCCGCCTCGGCATCCGCTGCTTCCCCGGCGTCCGCAGGTGCCGATGTCCTGGCATCCGCATCGAGCGCAGCTTCGGCCTCGGCTTTCGCCTTGGCAGATGTGCTGCGCGACCGGCTGCGGGTGGAGGGTTTCTTCTTGGTCTCCGCCTCGACCGGTTCTGCGGTCGCCCTGGCCTCCTCTGCCGCAGGCTCTCCTGCGGTGGCCGCATCCTCAGCGGATGCAGCGCTCTGGCTTACCTGGCCTGCATCGGCATCCGAAGATTGATCCTCATCATCCGAGTCATAGTCATCGGAGGATTGATCGCCATTCTGATAATCGCCGTTCGACTTGCTCTTGGACCGGCTCCGCCGGCGCCTGCGACGCCGCTTGGGCTTGCCCTCACCGTCAGAGGACGACCCCTTGTCAGAGGAAGATCCCCTGGACTGGCTCTGCCCGCCGCCATCATCTGCCTCCTCGACAGCATCCTCCCCGGCCCGTTCAGCCGCTTCCGCGGCGGCGGCGTCATCCTCGTCGATCTTGTCCATCAGCGAGGTATCGACAGATACCACATGGTTGGCCGGCGGCACGACCCGTGTCGCGGTCTTGAATTTTTCCATGCTGAACTCAGGGCTGATCAGATGCGGATCACCCTCGATCCGCACCGACATGCCATAGCGCGCCTCGCATTGCGCGACATGTTCGCGTTTCTGGTTCATCAGGAAGTTCGCGATGGCCACCGGTGCCTTGATCAGCACCTCGCGGGACCGGCGGCGCGTGCCTTCTTCCTCGATCTGGCGGATGATCGACAGCGCAAGGTTGTCGTCGCTGCGGATCAGACCGGTGCCATGACAGGCCTGACAGGGCTGCGTCGTCGCCTCGATCATGCCGGGCCGCAGACGCTGACGCGACATTTCCATCAGGCCAAAGCCGGAAATGCGGCCAATCTGGATGCGCGCGCGGTCGGTCTTGAGTTTGTCTTTCATCCGCTTCTCGACGGCGGCGTTGTTCTTGCGCTCGTCCATGTCGATGAAGTCGATCACGATCAGCCCCGCGAGGTCACGCAGACGCAGCTGGCGCGCCACTTCGTCAGCGGCCTCCAGGTTGGTCTTGAGCGCGGTCTGCTCGATCGAGCCTTCCTTGGTCGCCCGGCCGGAGTTCACGTCGATCGCCACCAGCGCCTCTGTCACGCCGATCACGATATAGCCGCCCGACGGCAGCTGCACCGTCGGATTGAACATGCCGCTGAGATAGGTTTCCACCTGATAGCGGGCAAACAGCGGCAGCCGCTCCTCATAGCGTTTCACGTTCTTGGCATGGGACGGCATGATCATCTTCATGAAGTCCTTGGCGATGCGGTAGCCGCGCTCGCCCTCCACATGGATCTCGTCGATGTCGCGGTTGTAAAGGTCGCGGATCGAGCGTTTGATCAGGTCGCCTTCCTCATAGATCTTGGCGGGTGCCATGCTTTTCAGCGTCAGCTCGCGGATCTGTTCCCACAGGCGCTGCAGGTATTCGTAATCGCGCTTGATCTCGGCCTTGGTGCGTTTCGCCCCGGCGGTGCGCACGATCAGCCCGGCCCCCTGGGGCACCTTGATCTCGTTTGCGATTTCCTTGAGCTTCTTGCGGTCCGCCGCATTGGTGATCTTGCGCGAAATGCCGCCGCCACGGGCGGTGTTCGGCATCAGCACGCAGTACCGGCCCGCCAGCGACAGATAGGTGGTCAGCGCCGCACCCTTGTTGCCACGCTCTTCCTTGACGACCTGAACCAGCAGGATCTGACGGACCTTGATGACTTCCTGGATCTTGTAGCGCTTGGGCCGGGGCTTGCGCACCGGGCGGATGTCTTCGCTGTCGTCTTCCTCGGCAACGGATTCGATGCTGTCGTCCTTGTCCGAAGCATCGCCACTGTTGTCATTGCCGCGCGCGTCAGCGCCGTCCTCTTCACCGCTGTCATCGTTTTCGGAGGCATCGCCGTTTTCGGCACCGTCATCATTGCGGTCTTCATCGCTGCGGTCGTCGTCCTGATCGTCTTCGCCGACGGCAGGTGTTTCAACCGGAGTCTCGCCAACCCGCTCCATCGGAGAGGAAGCCTCGTCCTCGCGCACATCGACCTCGTCATCCTCGGACAGATCGACTGTTTCCATGCCGTTGATATCACTGGATGTTGTTGCATCCTGGGTTGTGACATCCGCCGCCTTGGAACTGGACCGGCTGCGCGACCGTGACCGGGAGGACGACCGCTTGGGCTTGTCCTCCTCTTCCTCGCGGGCCGCCTGTGCCTCGGCATAGGCGCGTTCCTCTTCCAGCAGCGCCTGACGGTCAGCTACGGGAATCTGGTAGTAATCGGGATGAATCTCGGAAAAGGCGAGGAAACCGTGACGGTTGCCGCCGTAATCGATAAACGCCGCCTGCAGCGACGGTTCGACCCGTGTTACCTTTGCGAGATAGATGTTGCCAGCAAGCTGGCGTTTGTTTTCGGATTCAAAATCGAACTCCTCAACCTTGTTTCCGTCCACGACCACAACACGGGTTTCTTCCGCGTGGGTGGCATCGATAAGCATTTTCTTAGGCATAAATCCACTTTGCACAACACGCGCGCCGCTGCCCGCCCGGGGGGCGCCAGGGGCTGCGTGATGAGACTTGTCAGGGCGATGGGGGACGGCGCAAAAACGGGGCCGGAACCGGCCTCTGATCGTCTGCTCGTGGCACTCGCGCGCGTCATCGCGTTTCTTCTCCGATATGAATCCCCCCGAAAGGGGCCATACCCATTATTTACTGCGGTTTTTCAGGGGGCATTGCCCGGACCGTCAGCGGTTCTTTGGCCGTTTCCGGCCCAATCGGCCTGTTCAGGCGGCCCCGGTGGGGCGCGCGAAAACAGCGAAACTCATTGCGGGGTGTCGGATTGGCGCATTGACGCTCCAGTCCCCCCTCTGTGCAGTTAAGAGGTTTGGGGGGCAAATGACAATGGGCAATCGTCCCCGTTTATATCGAATGGAGTTGAAACCCGGGCAAAGCTTGACAACACGCAGCCGCTTGGGGACAGTCCCTGCGCGCAAACCGGCTGCACGGTGCACGCGCCAAATTGCATTTTGCGGCCCTCTGCCGGTCGCCCTGATACCAAAGGACCTGCCATGCCAAGATTTCTGCGCCCCGCCCTTTTCCTGTCACTGCTGGCGCTTGTCGCCTGTGACGAGGTTGCCGTGGCCAATGACCCGGTTGCGCGGGCGGAATTGCGCGCCACCAAGAGCTGCATCGCGGCGGTGGAGAAGGAAACCGGCGTGAGCGGTGCCGCCATCAACACGACAATCCCGATCATCGAGATCAACCAGTATATCGTCAACGTGCCCAACGCCCCCTACTGGACCTGCTTCACCAATGACGAAGGCCAGGCACAGACCATCGTGGAAAACCGCCGGGGCTGACCGGGGGCCGGAATTTTCAAAAATTCCGGGCAAATTCTTTTGAAAGAATTTCCATCAGGCCGCCCCATGGGCGGCCTGATGCGTCAGGGTTACAGGTAATCCGAACGTTGCAGCCCGTATTTGGCCATCTTCTCGTTCAGGGTGCGCCGGGGCAGGCAAAGCTCGTCCATCACGCTGGCGATGGAGCCCTTGTGGCGGCGCATCGTGTTGTCGATCAGCATCCGCTCGAAGGCTTCCACATATTCCTTCAGCGGCTTGCCTTCCGTGGTCATCACTGGCTGCATCTCGTCATGATCGGACATCAGCAGCGATGCGATGGTCCCCGAGCCGCGCCGCGATTGCAGCACCGCACGTTCCGCCACATTGATCAGCTGACGCACATTGCCCGGCCAGGGCGCCTGCAACAGCTGCGCGGCCTCCTGCGCGCTGACCTGCGGCGCGTCACAGCCATATTCATCGGCAAACTGGTCCGACAACCGGGTGAACAATGTCAGGATATCCTCTCCCCGCTGGCGAAGCGGCGGCACGGTGATCCTGAGCGCCGCAAGGCGGTAGAACAGATCCGAACGCAGCGCATCTTCCGAGGTGCGGCCCGCTTCCTGCAGGTTGGAGATCGCCACGATCCGGGTTTCCGCCGGGGTGCCCTGTTCGTTGATCACGCTCAGCAGACGCGCCTGCAATGTCTCCGACAGCGCCTCTATGTCTTCCAGCACCAGGGTGCCGCCGCGCGCCTCTTCGATGGCGGGCAGCTGCGTGTCCTCGGGCAGCATCGGGCCGAACAGCCGTTTGCTCAGCGCGTCCTCCTCCAGCGCGCCGCAGCTGACCAGCACGAATTTCTTGCCCGCGCGGCTGCCAACCGCATGCAGCGCATGGGCCACCAGCGTCTTGCCGGTGCCGGTTTCACCGTCGATCAGCACATGGCCATCGGCCTGCCCCAGATCGAGGATATCCTCGCGCAGACGCTCCATCACCGGGCTCTGGCCGATCAGCTTTTTCATCAGCTGGCCGCCGTCGGAGAGTTCACGCCGCAGCGCGCGGTTGTCCATCACCAGCCGCCGCGCCAGGGTCGCCTTCTTGGCGAGTTCGTTCATCCGGTCCGGATTGAAGGGTTTTTCGAGAAAGTCGAAGGCCCCGACGCGCATCGCCTCGACCGCCATCGGCACATCGCCATGCCCGGTGATCATGATCACCGGCAGCGCGCTGTCATTGCCCATCAGCTTTTTCAGGAACTGCATGCCGTCCATGCCGGGCATCTTGATGTCTGAAATCACGATGCCGGGGTAATCCGGCCCCAGCTTCTTCAGCGCATCCTCGGCCGACCCGAAGGTCTCCGTGTCATATCCCGACAGCGCCAGCCACTGGCTGATCGACTGCCGCATGTCTTGTTCGTCATCGACAATCGCGATCTTCATTGCCTGTGCCATAGCCGTTTACTCCGCCGCTTCCATATTGTTCGTATCGCCCAGAATGGGCAGTTGCATTTCAAAAACTGCGCCACCGCCCTGTCCGTTCCGAGCCGTCAGCCTTCCGCCCAGATCGGTCACGATCCCGCTTGAGATGGCAAGGCCCAGACCAACGCCGTCGCCGGGCTGCTTGGTCGTGTAGAACGGTTCGAACAGCGCGTCGAGGTCCTCGATCCCCGGCCCGTTGTCGCGCACTGTCAGTGTCGCCGTCTCACCCGCGCTCAGCATGATCTCCACATGCGGGTTCCTTTCAGACTTGGTGGCGTCGAGCGCATTGCGCAAGAGGTTGACCATCACCTGTTCAATCCGCATCCGGTCGCCCATGACCATCACCGGCGCATCGGGCAGGATGCGGCTGATCTGGACCTGCCGCTGGCGCAGCTGCGGTTCCATCATCGACAGGCTTGAGGCAAGTGCCGCCGCCATGTCCACCGGCGAAAAGGCCTCCTGCCCCTTGCGGGCATAGGATTTCAGCTGCCGGGTGATCGCTCCCATCCGCTCGATCAGATCGTCGATGCGCCCGAAAGAGGACAGCGCCTCCTCGGGCCGGTTGCGCCGCAACAGCAGCCGCGCCCCGGCAAGATAGGTCTTCATCGCGGCCAGCGGCTGGTTCAACTCATGGCTCACCGCGGCCGACATTTCCCCTAGCGCCGCCAGTTTGCTGGATTGTTCCAGCGTCTGTTCGGCCACCGCCAGGGTTTCCTGCACCCTTTTGCGCTCGGCGATTTCCCGCTGCAGGGCGGCGTTCAGCGCCCGAAGCTTGGCCGACTCACGCTGGAAAATCGCCAGCCTGCCCGCCGTGCGGCGGCTGAGGAAGTAGAAGGCCAGCGCCAGCAGGATGGCAAATGCCATCACCTCCAGCGCCAGCACGCCGTTCACCTTCTCGCGGACCGAGGCATAGGTGGTGTAGCTGGTCATGCGCCAGCCCCGGAACGGGATCTTGTTTTCCAGCCGCATCACCGCCTCGCCCTGCAGATAGGCATCGGGGGGCAGCGCGGTCCAGTCCGCGGTCACCTTGATCGCGCGTTCGATGGCGCTGCGCGCAGGCTGGGTCGACAGCGCCTCGGGCTCGGTCCGGCCACGCCAGCGCGGCTCGGTCGCCAGAATGATCTCTCCGGCGCTGTCCATCACGATCACCGCATCCGAAATGCCCGCCCAAGCGCGTTCGAACTTTTGCAGATCCACCTCGACGGCAATCACCCCCAGTGTGGTGCCGCCATCCTGAATCCGCCGTGAATACATGAACTTATAGCCGCCGCCATCCACCTTGATGGTGCTGAAGATGGTGGCATTCGACCGGATCGCATCGACAAAATAGGCATTCGACCGATGGTTCGATCCCAGCCGGTTGCGGTCGGTTGCAGCCACGGTGCGCCCGTCCAGATCATAAAGCATCAGCGAGGCGGCCCCGATTTCCTCGACAAAGGAGATCAGCCGTTGGGTGGAAAGCGAATAATCTGCCGTCTGCAGCGCGCCGATCAGCGTGGGGTCACGCGCCAGCAGCTGCGGCACAATGGCGTTCTGGCGCAGCTCGGCCAGCAGGTTTCCCGAATAAAGCGCAATCCGCAGTTCCGCGCGGCTGCGGGTGCTGTCGGTAAAACGGTCGGTCAGCAGGCTGTTGGTGACCGAGATCACGGCCACCGCCAGCAACATCAGCACGCCAATGGCCACCCGGACCCGCCAGGAGACCGTCAAGGTTCGTCGTTTGTCTGTTGCTTCCGCCATCTGCGCAATTTACGCGCAAGGCACCGCGCACTCAAGTCAGGCCGTGGCCAGCGCCCCTGCCAATGCGCGGAAGAGCGCCACCCCGTCGGTTCCGCCATGCCCCGCATCCGCCGCCCGCTCCGGATGCGGCATCATGCCCAGCACCCTGCGGTTCGGTGACAGGATGCCGGCGATATCGGCCTGGGCCCCGTTGGGATTGTCGGTATAGGTAAAGGCGACGCGGTCTTCGTCCTGCAGCCGGGCGATGGTATCGGCATCGGCAAAGTAATTGCCGTCATGATGTGCGATGGGAATGTCGATCACGTCACCGGCGTTATAGGCAGAGGTGAAATCGCTCTGCGATGTCTCCACCTTCAGACCCACGGTCTTGCAGATGTACTTGAGCCCCGCATTGCGCAGCAGCGCACCCGGCAGCAGCCCGGTTTCCGTCAGCACCTGAAAGCCGTTGCAGACCCCCAGCACATAGCCGCCCCGCTCTGCATGGGCCCTGACCGCGCCGCAGATCGGCGATTGCGCGGCAATGGCGCCGCAGCGCAGGTAGTCACCATAGGAAAAGCCGCCGGGAATGCCGACCATGTCGATCCCCTCGGGCAGCGCGCTGTCCTTGTGCCAGACCATCTCGACCTCGGCCCCGGCGGCGCGAAAGGCCACCGCAAGGTCGCGGTCGCAGTTCGATCCGGGAAAGACGACAACCGCCGCGCGCATCAGGTCAGCTCCACCGCGTAGGATTCGATCACCGTATTGGCCAGCAGCTTTTCGCACATGGCCGTGACATCGGCCTCGGTGGTGCCCTCGGCCAGGTCCAGTTCGATCACCTTGCCCTGGCGCACCCCGTTCACCCCGTCAAAGCCAAGCGCGCCAAGCGCATGACGCACGGCCTCGCCCTGGGGGTCCAGAACCCCGTTCTTCAACATCACATGCACCCGTGCTTTCATGGCGCGTCCCCTCGCTTCTTTATGCCAAAATACGCAGGCGCCCTGCCCGCCCTGATTGTCTTCCGCCTCAGTTGATGAGCTTCGGTTTGGAAATCGGCGTGGAGGACTTGGGCATCACACCCAGCCGCCGCGCCACTTCGGTATAGGCGTCGGTCAGCGAGCCAAGGTCACGGCGGAACACATCCTTGTCCAGCTTCTGGCCGGTCTCGATGTCCCACAGCCGGCAGCTGTCCGGGCTGATCTCGTCGGCGACAATCAGGCGCTGGAAATCACCGTCATAGACACGGCCGATCTCGATCTTGAAATCCACCAGCTTGATACCGACCGCCATCATCACACCGCTGAGGAAGTCGTTCACCCGCAGGGCGAGGCTCAGGATATCGTCCATGTCCTGCTGGCTGGCCCAGCCAAAGGCCGCGATATGTTCCTCGGTGACCAGCGGATCGCCCAGCTTGTCGTCCTTGTAGCAATATTCGACGATCGGGCGCGGCAGCTGCAGCCCTTCCTCGATCCCCAGCCGCTTGGCCATGGTCCCGGCGGCGAAATTGCGCACGATCACTTCCAGCGGAATGATCTCGCACTGGCGCACCAGCTGTTCGCGCATGTTCAGACGCTTGATGAAATGCGTGGGCACCCCGATCTGGTTCAGCCCGGTCATGAAAAATTCGCTCAGGCGGTTGTTCAACACGCCCTTGCCTTCGATCACGTCTTTCTTCTGCGCGTTGAAGGCGGTGGCGTCGTCCTTGAAGTACTGAACGATGGTGCCGGGTTCGGGGCCTTCGTAGAGGATTTTCGCTTTGCCTTCGTAAATCTTGGTGCGCCGGGCCATGGGCGTCCTTTCCGCAAGGGGGCCAGCCGCAAGAAGAGAAGCAAGGCCCGTTTGCGCTCCTCTTAGTCTATGGGTGCGCACACCGCAAGCATGCCTTGGGCCGGTTTTCCCTTGCGCCCGTCCGCCCCAGCACCCACATTTAAATTCAGAACGATCATTGCCAGGGAGAGAACCCGATGACCACGATGAAAGACCGCGAAAAAGCGTTCGAGAGCAAATTTGCCCATGACGCGGAAATGCAGTTCAAGGCCGAGGCACGGCGCAACAAGCTGCTGGGCCTCTGGGCGGCGGAGTTGATGGGCAAGACCGGCGATGCGGCGCAGGCATATGCCCGCGAGGTGGTCAAGGCGGACTTCGAGGAAGCAGGCCACGAAGACGTCTTTCGCAAGGTCTCGGGCGATCTGGGCGACAAGGCGGACGAGGCGACGATCCGCGCCCGGATGGCCGCCCTGATGACCGAGGCCAAGGCCCAGATCCTGAACGAGACCGACTGAAACCGGATCCCGCCATAAACCCGCTGCAAAGGCTTGAAAATTCAACGCGTCTTTCATTCAAATGGAAGGCGCGTTTTTGTTTGTGATGGCGGCGGTTTAACCTTTTGACCGCCACCGCCCCCTATTGTCGCCCCGCAGGCAATGCATGGGGGACATGGGATCATGGCAAGTATCGCGGTGGCATCGCGGCATCTGGCGCGGGGGGCACGTTTTGTGGTGCCGCTGGCCCTTACGGCGGGCTGTCTCTGGCTGGTCCGTCAGCAGGTGGGCGATGATTTGCCCGCCGCCCTGCCCGCCAGCCTGTCCGGCATTGGCGCGGTCAACATCCTGCTGGCGCTGGGATGCGTTGCGATCGGTTTCTGGGCCGTGGGGCGCTATGACGGTTTGTCGCACCGCCATTTCGGCACCCGGGTGCCGCCACGGGTCGCCCGGCTGAGCGGCACCATGGCCATTGCCCTGGCCCAGACCCTCGGCTTTGGCGTGATCACCGGGGCGCTGGTGCGCCACCGCCTGTTGCCCGGCCTGGGGTTTCGCCGCGCGTTGCAGCTTTCGGTCTTTGTGTCGCTCAGCTTTCTGGCCGCCTGGCTCTGGATCACCGCGCTGGCCTGCGTGGCTCTGCCCGCGCCGGGCTGGACCACGCTGCCTGCCATGGTTGCGCTGGCCGGTCTGCCGCTCTGTACGGGGCTGATGGCCTTCGGTCCGCACCCACGTCATCCCCGGTGGCGCGCTGCCCTGCCGACACTGCCGGCACTTGGTGCCATCCTGCTCTGGGCGGCGCTGGACCTGCTGGCGGCGGCGCTGGTCCTCTACCTGCTGATCCCGCCAGGCACCCTGGGTCTCGGCAGCTTTGTCCCGGTCTTCCTGCTGGCCTATGGGGCCGGGCTGCTGTCCGGTGCGCCGGGCGGGGTCGGCCCCTTTGAACTTGTCCTGCTCAGCCTCTTGCCGCAGGTCCCGGATGCCATGCTGATCGGCGCGATCATGGGCTATCGCGGGCTTTACTATGCGCTGCCCGCCGTCCTTGGCGCGCTCGCCCTGCTCCGCCCGCTGTCGCTGAACCTGCCCGCCCCGCCCGCGCCGCGCCCCCATGGCGCGGGACGCGCAGAACTGGGCCTCATGCGGCAGAACGGTGGCCGGGTCGCGCGGCTGGGCGGCCGCGACATGGCGCTCTGGCGCATCGGTCAGGCGCTGGTCGTGCTGCCCGGTGCCGCGCCGCTGGCGACCGTTGAGTCCCTCACCGCGCTGCAGCGCCGCGCGCGGCATGACAACCGGCTGGCCTGCCTGTACAAATGCACCGCCCGCGAGGCAGCGCTTGCCCGGTCGGCGGGCTGGCAGGTGCTGCGCATCGCGCAGGAGGCCCTGCTGGACCCGCAGACCTTCGATCTGCACCAACCCGCCTGCCGGGGCCTGCGCCGCAAGCTGCGTCAGGCGGCAAAGGCCGGGGTCCTTGTGCAGCAGGCCGGGGTGCTGCCGCTGGGGCCGATGGCGGCGATTGATGCCTGCTGGCAGCGCCGCAACGGCCCCGCGCGGGGCGGCACCATGGGGCGGTTCTGCCCCGATTACATCGCAGGGCAACAGGTCTTTCTGGCCTGGCAGGATGACAGATTGCTGGGCTTTGCCAACTTCCACGCGGGCGCCCATGACAGGGCGCTGGACCTGATGCGCCTGTCGGCGGAAGCCCCCGCCGGGACGATGCAGGCGCTGGTGATCGCCGCGCTGGAGGCGGCGCGTGCCGACGGGTCAAGCGGCTTCAGCCTTGCCGCGGTGCCGGATATTCCCGCGCTGGCGCATCCGCTGCTCGCCCCCATGCGCGCGCCGCTGCTGGCGCGCGCCGGTGCCGCGGGGCTGCGGCAGTTCAAATCCGGTTTCGCCCCCCATTGGTCGCCCCGCTATGTCGCGGCACCAAGCCGCGCGGCGCTGGCGCTCTGCCTGGCCGACCTCACCCGCGAGATCCATCATCCGCCCGCGCTGGCGGGTGGTGGCCCGCTTCATGAAGGTGATGAAGAATATGAACTTGCCCCAGGGCGGGCTGCGTGAAATAGGCAGGGAACCACGCGCGGAGTATACCTGATGTCTAATGCATTCACCGACCTTCTTGCCGAAAAAGGCTTTCTGCTGGCCGATGGCGCCACCGGGACCAACCTGTTCAACATGGGGCTGATGTCCGGCGATGCGCCCGAGATGTGGAACGTCGAAGAGCCGCAGAACATCATCAAGCTCTACCGCGGCGCGGTGGACAGCGGCAGCGACCTGTTCCTGACCAACAGCTTCGGCGCCAATGCCTCGCGCATGAAACTGCATGGCGCGGAAAAGCGGGTGCACGAACTGGCCCGGGTCTCGGCCGAACTGGCGCGCGAGGTGGCGGATACCGCCGGGCGCAAGGTGATCGTGGCCGGGTCGGTCGGCCCCACCGGCGAGATCATGGAGCCGGTCGGCACCCTCAGCCATGCATCAGCGGTGGAGATGTTTCACGAGGCCGCCGACGGGCTGAAGGCCGGCGGAGTCGACATCGGCTGGCTGGAGACGATCAGCGCCCCCGA
Organism: Sulfitobacter sp. G21635-S1; assembly: GCF_027213915.1. Lineage (NCBI taxonomy): Bacteria > Pseudomonadati > Pseudomonadota > Alphaproteobacteria > Rhodobacterales > Roseobacteraceae > Sulfitobacter > Sulfitobacter sp. G21635-S1. The sequence goes on along the minus strand of NZ_JAPWGV010000003.1, from coordinate 180,588 downwards.
GGAATACAAGGCCGCCGCCGAAGGTTTTGCCCTGGCCGGTCTGGACTGGTGCGGCACGATGAGTTTCGACACCGCCGGGCGCACCATGATGGGCGTCACCTCGGAAGCGATGGTCGACATGGTGCATGGGCTGGACAACCGGCCGATGGCTTACGGCGCGAATTGCGGCACCGGGGCATCGGACCTGTTGCGCACGGTGCTGGGCTTTGCCGCCAAGGGTGGCACATTGCCGATCATTTCCAAGGGCAATGCGGGCATTCCGAAATACCACGACGGTCACATCCATTATGACGGCACGCCGGAGCTGATGGGCAAATACGCGGTGATGGCGCGCAATTGCGGGGCCACGATCATCGGCGGCTGCTGCGGCACCATGCCGGAGCATCTGGTGGCGATGCGCGCGGCACTGGACAGCCAGCCCAGGAGCGCGGCCCCGACCCTTGAGGAGATCGTCGCGACGCTGGGTGATTTCTCCTCTGCCAGCGATGGCACCGACGGCCAGGGACCGGTGCGCGCGCCGCGCAAGGGGCGCCGCAGGGGCTGACCCCGGCACGGCGGGGCGGCAGAACTGGCAGGCCGGTAACCCGTGGGTTACACAACACATTGTTAACATTGATTTTTGTTCCGTCAACGTTGCGCGCGTTGCGGATCGAAAAGCCAGGGGCGGCCCGCCATGTCGCAGAGATGCCTTTGGCATGACGGCAGGCACTGGCCCGGTTTACGCCCCACCCGGTGCCAGGCCCGACCGAGCCGACCGCTAAAACAGTGACATCTGCGCGGTTTCCTTTTGTGGCGGCTGGAACAGGTCGCAGCGCATCGGGCTGCCGCGCGACTTCAGGCCCAGGCGTTTGACCGCCACGTTGAAGCGCTGCGCGACCATCTCGGCATAGGGACCCTCGCCGCGCATCCGGCGGTGCCAGCTGGCATCATATTCGCGGCCGCCATGCATCTCGCGCAGGCGCGACATGATGCGCCCCGCCCGGTCCGGGAAATGCTGCGCCAGCCAGTCCTGCACCAGCGGCGAAACCTCACGCGGGAGGCGCAGCATGATCCAGCTTGCATGGCGCGCCCCTGCATCCCGGCCCGCCCGCAGGATGTTTTCCAGCTCCGGATCGGTCAGCGCCGGGATCATCGGAGAGGCCATGATCCGCACCGGAATCCCCGCCCCGGAGAGCGACCGGATCATCTGCAGCCGCCGTTGCGGGGCGGGTGCGCGCGGCTCCATCAACCGGCTGAGCCTGGCATCCAGCGTGGTCACCGAGATGCCGACCCGCACCAGCCCGCGCCGGGCCATGTCCTCCAGAATGTCGATGTCCCGTTCGATCAGCGCCCCCTTGGTCACGATGGCAACGGGATGTCCCGCATCGGACAGCACCCGCAGGCAGGCGCGCATGATCTCATGCTCCCGCTCGATCGGCTGATAGGGGTCGGTATTGGTGCCGATGGCAATCGGCGCCACCTTGTAGGATCTGGCGGCCAGTTCCCGTTTCAGCACCTGGGGCGCATCGGGGCGCGCCACCAGGCGGGTTTCGAAATCCAGACCCGGCGACAGACCAAGATAGGCGTGACTGGGACGTGCGAAACAATAGACACAGCCGTGTTCGCAGCCGCGATAGGGGTTGATCGACCGGTCAAAGGGCAGATCGGGCGAACTGTTGTAGGTGATCAGCCTGCGCGGCACCTCGATCGCGGTCTGGGTGCGCAGCACCGGCAGGTCGGTTTCCGGCGTCCAGCCGTCATCGACCTGCACCCTTTCATGCCGCTCGAACCGCCCGGCATGGTTGCTGCCCGCCGCGCGCCCGACCACCTTGAATCGCCGATCTTCCCTGTCCATGCCCGACACTAGAACAAAATGAGAACGCGGACAATGCAAATCCGCCGCCCGGTACATTTGCGCGCCTTGTCTCCCCTGCGCGAAAAAGCGTAGTCTGGACCGGATCGCGTCGCGCTTTACGCGGTCGATGTCGCAATTCGCTCTTCTGACCGGGGGATTTCGTGACATGTAGGCAAAAGCGCACCGCACCTGCACAGACGGCAGAAGGAACCACCATGTCTGACGACGAAGATATCATCCTCTCCGAACTCGATGACGAAGAGCTTGTACAGCAGATGTTCGACGACCTCTATGACGGTCTCAAGGAAGAGATCGAAGAGGGCGTAAACATCCTTCTGGAACGCAAGTGGGAGCCCTATGACATCCTGACCAAAGCATTGGTCGGCGGCATGACCATTGTCGGTGCCGATTTCCGCGACGGGATCCTCTTTGTTCCCGAGGTGCTGCTGGCCGCCAATGCGATGAAGGGCGGCATGGCCATCCTCAAGCCGCTGCTGGCCGAAACCGGCGCGCCGACCATCGGCAAGATGGTGATCGGCACGGTGAAGGGCGACATTCACGACATCGGCAAGAACCTTGTCGGCATGATGATGGAAGGCGCGGGTTTCGAGATTGTCGATCTGGGCATCAACAACCCGGTGGAAAACTATCTTGAGGCGCTGGACCGCGAGGGTGCCGACATCCTTGGCATGTCCGCCCTGCTGACCACCACCATGCCCTATATGAAGGTCGTGATCGACACGATGGTCGAACAGGGCATCCGTGACGATTACATCATTCTGGTCGGCGGCGCGCCGCTGAACGAGGAATTCGGCAAGGCCATCGGCGCAGATGCCTATTGCCGGGATGCCGCAGTGGCGGTGGAAACCGCAAAGACCTGGATGCACCGCAAGCACAACAGGGCCGCCTCCGCCTGAGTGCGCTGCCCGGCTGATTGAATGACAAGGCCCCCGAAGCGGATTCGGGGGCCTTTTTGCATCCGGGGGAGCTGCCCCTTGTCGCGGCTTCTGACTGCACGGGGCTTTTATATGGGCTGGCAAGTCTTACCTTGGGATTGAAAGAGAGGTTCCATGCCCTTCAAGCACCTTGCCCTGCTCCTTGCCCTGGTGATTGCCGCCGCTGCGGTCACCATCTGGCTGGCTATGCTCGCCGCCCCTGCCCTTGGCCTGCCACAATCCGCAATGGCGCTGGTGCCGCTGGCCCTGCTGGTCATTGTGCTGGTCCGGATGCTGCGCGGCCGGTCCAGACAGAAATAGGATCAGGCCCTGCCGCGTGTCAGCCAGACCATCACCGCCACCATGACAATGCCGTAAAGGACATGCCCCACCAGAGCGACCCAGGTGATTCCGGTAAAGTTGAGGAAAAACGGCAGGCCCGCAATCGCCGTGATCCCGCCGATGGCAAAGACCCAGAGGCCAAAGCCATAGACCGCCGCCGGCACGATCCAGGGCCGGCCCTTGCCGATCACCCGGTCCCAGACCGGTTTGAAGATAAACAGCCAGCCCACCGGGTATCCGATCAGCCCCACCAGATAGAAATGCATGAAATAGCCCGCGAAATCGCCATTCGGCAGCCCCAGCGCGCCAAACAGGCTTTTGGCCAGCCCATGCGGCGACAGATTGGCAAAGCCCAGGCCCGGGCTGACCACCTGCCCCCAGAGATCAAACGCCATCGTCGCGAAACAGCCCGATATGAACATCAGCCCAAGCGTGCCCGTGTTCAATCCCGCCTTGTTCGAGTAAACTGCCATTGGTTCCATCCCTGTCTGAAATGTCGTATCTGACCTAGCCAGTTACGCGCCTTCCGTGGCAGCGTGCAACGACGCAGAGACACCCACACGCATTGGTTAGAATTGTGACAGACCACGCGACACCCCTGCCCGACCTCGACCAGCTGACCGAAACCGGCCTGCGGGCAAAGGGCGCGGGCTCGATCCTGCTGATCGCCTGCGGGGCGCTGGCGCGCGAGATCCTGGCCCTGAAACAGGCCAATGGCTGGACCCATCTGGACCTGACCTGCCTGCCCGCCAAATACCACCTCTACCCCGAAAAGATCACCGCCGCCGTGCGCGAAAGCGTCGCCAAACACCGCGATCGTTATGACAGCATCTTTGTGGTCTATGCCGATTGCGGCACCGGCGGGTTGTTGCAGGCGGCCTGTGCGGAAATGGGGGTCGAAATGGTTGCAGGGCCCCATTGCTACAGCTTTTTCGAAGGCAACGACGCCTTTGCCGCCAAGGCGGATGCAGAATTCACCAGCTTTTACCTGACCGACTTTCTGGTCCGTCAGTTCGATGCCTTCATCATGAAACCCATGGGGCTGGACCGTCATCCGGAACTGCGGGACATGTATTTCGGCAATTACGAAAAGCTGGTCTATCAGGCGCAGACCGACGACCCCGAACTGACGGAAAAGGCCCGCGCCTGTGCCGGGATTCTGGGGCTGGCGTTCGAGCGGCGCTATACCGGCTATGGTGACCTGAAAACGGCGCTGGCCGATCTTCAGCCCCCGAACACCGGACCGACCTGAGGCGCTGGCCGGGCGGGGCAATCCGGGGTGGGCAAAACGCCAGGAGGACAGCGGCCCTGTCCGGCTCATCCTACATTTGCAGCGCCGTCGCGACGCTGCCGCCCTCACGCCGTCTGCGCGGCGGTCTCTCTGATCCGTTCGATCATCGCGCGCAGCCCGTTGGAACGCTGCGCCGACAGGTGATCGTTCAAACCCAGGCGGCCCATTTCGGCGCGCGCATCAACGGCGACAACCTCGGCCGGGGTCAGCCCGTTGTAAAGCACCCGCAGCACCGCGATCAGGCCTGACACGATCATCGCATCGCTTGCCCCGTCGAAATGCAGCGTGCCATCGTCGAACTGGGCGTGCAGCCAGACCTGGCTGGCGCAGCCGTCCACCTTGGTTGCGGGCACGCGCAGGGCTTCCTCCAGCGGATCCATCGCCTTGCCCAGGTCGATGACATGCCGATACCGGTCCTCCCAGTCATCCAGGAATTCGAAATCCTCGACAAGTTCTTCGAATGCGGCGGTGGCCATAGATCGGGGTCCTTTGTAACTGCGCGTGTGGTCAGAGGTAAGCAGCAGCCCGGCAAAGGTCCACCCCCTTCCCAAGGACCGGGGAATAGGCTAGTCAAAGATCAAGAAAACACCCGAGGCGGCACCATGCGCAAGACCCTGACCCTTTTGGCGGTCCTCACACTCACACTTTCGGCCTGTGGGGCGATCCGCGACAGTCGGGTCAACCCGTTCAACTGGTTTGGCAAGTCGCGCTCCGTGGCAACCTCTGTCGCGCCGGAACAGACCAATCCGCTGATCCCGAAAGGCGGCGGATTCTTTTCGCGGGCCGGCAAGGAAGAAGCACCCTATCTGGGCCGCCCCTTTGAACAGATCACCGATCTTACGGTGGAGCCCATTCCCGGCGGTGCGATCATCCGGGCCACCGGGCTGGCCGCGCGGCAGGGCATCTATGCGGTGCAGCTGACCCCCCAGAACGAAGAGGAAGAGCCGGTAGACGGCGTTCTGATCTATCGTCTGGAAGGTGTGCGGCCCGACAAGAACACGCCGGTCGGCACCAAACCGACCCGTGAAGTCACCGCGGGGCGCAAACTGACCGATCAGCAGCTGCGCAATGTCCGGGTGATCCGGGTCGAGGGGGCGCTGAACGCCCAGGAAAGCCGCCGCCGCTGACACTATAGTATTTCGGGACATACCTGAATCACTTGTTCGCTCTCCCTTCGGCCCCAGGCGAAAAGTGATGTTGGATCTTTCAAGCCTATCCCGAAACGATGTAGGCACAAGCGCCGCCGCCAGCCTTACGTTTTCTTCAAAGAAAACGGCCCGGAGTTTTCAAAAACTCCGGCGCGCGGCGCGCCACAATCAGGAAAACGACAGCCGAAAGCGCCGGACTTAGGCACAAGTGCTGCCGCCAGCCTTGCGTTTTCTTCAAAGAAAACGGCCCGGAGTTTTCAAAAACTCCGGCACGCGGCAACGCACGGTCAGGAAAACGACAGCCGAAAGCGCCGGAACCAGGCACAAGTGCTGCCGCCAGCCTTGCGTTTTCTTCAAAGAAAACGGCCCGGAGTTTTCAAAAACTCCGTCACGCGGCGCGCCACAATCAGGGAAACGACAGCCGAAAGTGCCGGGCCTATAGCGCTTCGGGATATACCTGAACCACTTGTTCGCTGCCCCTCCCTTCGGCCCTGGGCGAAAAGTGATATGGGAAGTTTCAAGCCCATCCCGAAACGCCGTAAAGCCAGCGGAATCGTTATTTTTCAAACCGTTACAGTTCGACGTCGAAGGAGCCGCTCAGGCGGCGGCGGTCACGATGATCTCGACCGTGAAATCGGCGCGGGCCAGCTTGGCCTCGCCGCAGGCGCGCGCTGGGGCCTGACCTGTTGGCACCCATGCATCCCAGACGCCGTTCATCTCTTCGAAATCGGCCATGTCGGCCAGCCAGATGACCGCCTGCAGGATACGGGATTTGTCCGATCCGGCCTCGGCCAGCAGCTTGTCGATGTTGTCGAGGCAATCCTGGGTCTGCTGGGCAACGCTGGCACCGGGCGTGCCGACCTGACCGGCAAGGTAGACGGTGCCGTTATGGGTGACGATCTGGCTCATCCGGGCGTTGGTGTGGTGGCGGGTGATTTGCGACATTTTGTGCTCCTGCAAAGGGTTTGGTGTGAAACCTTGACCGCTGTTAGACCTCAGCTGCTGTCAGACCTCAACAACGATTACGTCGTTTCCGTTGGCCGTGAGCGCAATCTCCCCGTCACACAGGCGCAGGGCGTCATTGCCAAAGACCTCGCGCCGCCAGCCGGAAAGGGCGGGCACATCGCGCAGGCCTGCGGCAATCCCGTCCAGATCCGCGGCGGGGGCGATCAGCTTGGCGGCAACCCCGGCCTGTTCGGTCTTGGCCTTCAGCAGCACGCGCAGCAGATCGGCCAACGCGGGGTTCACCTGCAACTTGTCGCGGCTGCGGTCGGGCTGGGGCAGATCCTCGGGCTTGCAGGCGATGCCTGCCTTGACCGCCGCCAGGATGCCATCGGCGACGTCGCCCCGCCGCCCCTCGCGCAGCAACAGGCGCGCGCGGCCCAGCTCTTCGGCGTTGGCGGGCTTGAGGCTGGCCAGTTCGATCAGCGCATCGTCCTTGTAGACCCGGTTGCGCGGCACGTTGCGTGACTGGGCGTAATCCTCGCGGAAGGCCGCAAGTTCGCGCACCACGGCAAGGAACTTGGGCGAGGAGGTGCGTGTCTTGACCCGTTTCCAGGCATCGCGGGGCGCGGTGACATAGGTGCCGGGGTTGGTCAGGATCTCCAGCTCTTCCGCAACCCAGCGGGCGCGGCCGCTTTCCTCCAGCCTGTCGCGCAGGAATTCATAGATCTGGCGCAGGAAGGTGACATCGGCCAGCGCGTATTTCTTCTGCGCATCGGTCAGCGGCCTGCGCGACCAGTCGGTAAAGCGCGAGGTCTTGTCCACCCCGGCATGGCAGATCTTGCGCACCAGCGTTTCATAGCCCACCTGTTCGCCAAAGCCGCAGACCATCGCGGCAACCTGGGTGTCGAACAGCGGTTCGGGAAAGACCTGCGCATCGACAAAGAAGATTTCGAGATCCTGCCGCGCGGCATGGAACACCTTTACCACCGAGGTGTCGCGGAAAAGATCATAGAGCGGATCAAGTTCGATGCCATCGGCCAGCGGATCCACCAGCACCGCCTTGCTGTCATCTGTCCCCGGCATTGCCAGCTGCACAAGGCAGAGTTTGGAATAATAGGTGCGTTCGCGCAGAAATTCCGTATCTACAGTAACATAGGGATGATTGGCGGCCTCGGTGCAAAAGGCGGCCAGGTCGGCGGTGGTGGTGATCGTTTTCATGAATTCACTTCGTGACTGCTGGTTTGATCACAGCTACAGCATGTCCGGCATCATTGCCAGTCACCCCTTGAGGGTGACCGGGCTGCGGTCGCCGGCGGCAAAACGGCGCAGGACGGCGGGATAAAGCCTGTGTTCGAGGGTCAGCACCCTTGCGGCCAAAGTCTCGGGCGTGTCATCCGGGGCCACGTCAAGGCGGGCCTGCCCCAGGATCGGCCCGTCATCCAGCGCAGCGGTGACTTCGTGTACCGTGCAGCCGTGCTGCGCATCGCCCGCTTCCAGCGCGCGGGCATGGGTGTGCAGGCCCTTGTACTTGGGCAGCAGCGAGGGGTGGATATTGATCATCCGCCCGGCCCAGGCATCGGTGAACCCTGCCGTCAGCTTGCGCATGAAACCGGCAAGGCAGATGATATCGGGCGCATGGGGGGCCAGTGCCGCGGTCATCGCCGCCTCAAAGGCGGCGCGGTCCGCACCGAAGGGCCGGTGATCGACCACCACCGTCGCGATCCCCTGCCCCTGCGCCCAGGAAATGCACCCGGCGTCAGCGTTGTTGGACAGTACCACGGCGGGGCGCGCCGGGTGATCGCCCGTCATGTCCGCCACCAGCGCGCGCATGTTGGAGCCGCCGCCGGAGGCAAAGATCGCAACGCCTTTGGTCAAAGCAGGCTGCCCTTGTAGGTTACGCCGCTGCCTTGGGTGATGCGGCCGATTTCAATCGCGGCGTGGCCGTCGGTGGCAAAGGCGGCCCGGGCGGCCTCGACCTGATCCGGGGAGACCACGGCGATCATGCCGATGCCTGAATTGAAGGTCTTGAGCAGTTCGGCCTCGGCCATGCCACCCTCGGCTGCCAGCCATTTGAAGACCGGGGGCAGGTCCCATGCGCCCAGATCAATCTCGGCCCCCAGGGTGTCGGGCAGGACGCGGGGCAGGTTCTCGGTCAGGCCACCGCCGGTGATATGAGCCAGCGCCTGAACGCTGTCGGCCCGCAATGCCGCCACGGCACCTTTGACATAAAGCCGTGTCGGCGTCAGCAGCGCCTCGCCCAGCGTGCCCTCGGCCCAGGGGCAGGAATCATCCCAGCCCAGCCCGCTGAGCTCGACGATTCTGCGCACCAGGGAATAGCCGTTGGAATGGACCCCGTCGCTGGGCAGGCCAAGCAGCACATCGCCCTCACGGACCGCGCGGGGCAATTCGGTGCCCCGTTCCATCGCGCCCACGGCAAAGCCCGCGAGGTCGAAATCGCCCGCATGGTACATGCCGGGCATCTCTGCCGTCTCGCCCCCGATCAGCGCAGAGCCGGAGGCGGCACAGCCCGCGGCAATGCCTTCTATGATGCGCGTGGCCTGATCGAGCTCCAGCTTGCCGGTGGCGAAATAATCCAGGAAAAACAGCGGCTCGGCCCCCTGACAGACCAGATCGTTGACGCACATGGCAACAAGGTCGATGCCGATGCTGTCCACATTGCCGGTGTCGATGGCGATGCGCAGCTTGGTGCCCACGCCGTCTGTGGCGGCGACCAGCACCGGGTCGGTGAACCCCGCCCCCTTGAGGTCAAACAGCGCGCCGAAGCCGCCCAGCCCCGACAAGACGCCGGGCCGTGCGGTGCGTTTCGCCGCCGGTTTGATCCGTTCGACCAGCGTATTGCCGGCGTCGATGTCCACGCCCGCATCGGCGTAGGTGATCCCGTTTCTTGGTGATGACATGGCATGGCCCCCGGCGCAGTGATCCCGTTCGCGCCGGGGTTAGTGCATCGCCGCCTTTTGCGCAACGGTAAGCCTTGACGAAAGCGCGCCCCGCGCATACCCAAGCGCCCATGGCGGGCCTGTAGCTCAATTGGTTAGAGCAGAGCGCTCATAACGCTTTGGTTGCGGGTTCAAGTCCTGCCGGGCCTACCATTATGCCGCCAATTGCCCTTTTTGTAGCGAATTATGTACCGCGAGAAGGATGCCGAGACAGCACCGCTGCGGTAGGCGTGGTTAGTCTTTGAAGGACTGCGTTGATCAAGCCCGCTTCTTTCTATACCCACCGTTCATATTTTAACCTTAGGGCGAGAAAATGATTGAAACGTATGATGTTCGCGACTTCCTGGGAAAGGGAAAGGACCGGTTTCACATTGAGGGCGAGGTTCGCTGCTCCAGGGCTGCAAAGAGCAAGATCAGCATCAACCCGATGGGGGCCGCGCCCTCCAAAAGAAGTTTCCAGTTGGAGATTTCCGATGTGAACTTCGCGGGCGCGATCCTGTTTGGTATTGGTCCGGGGAAGCACAGATGCACTATTGAAACCGCTGGCAATTTAAGGGCGGTGGTAAATTTTTGGCGTAACTCGAACCTGTGGATAGGTGAACGAATCACCATCAATAATGCCCGGATTTTTCTGGACAATGCGGAAATGAAAGTCGGCAAGGACAACCTTTGGTCCGATGAAATTATCGTCCAGACAAGCGACCAGCATGGCATTCATGATCTTGATAGCGGCTTTATTTTGCGCGCGGGCCGCAGGGAAATGACATTCGAGGAGCACGTGTGGATTGGCAGGCGCGCCCTGATCATGCCGGACGTTCGGATAGGACGCGGTAGCATTGTGGGTGCTGGCAGCACAGTGACGCGTGATATTGACAGCTTTTGCGTCGCCGCAGGCAGCCCCGCCCGCATCGTCAGGAGCAACTCGACGTGGAGCAGGAGCCCGCATAACTTCTCGGAGTATGAGAAGGACTGGGTGGCAGAAAACAGGCCCAGTTAGCGACCGCGACGACCTCGCGTCCTGCCCGGCTTACCACAGCTGCCTTTTTCAGCTTATCGGATCGGGCGCATCCCGCAGCGCCGCCGATAAGGCGTTTTGCCCGGAACCGCGGCGACAGGTCAAAATTGTGCCACGTTCCGCTGTTATTGCCCACCGGGTAACGATTAGCAGACGGTTTTTGATGAAATTCGGACTTGTCGCAGGTTTTTGTGGGCTTGGCATTCTGGTTGCAATGGCAATCAGCGGTCTCGGCTTGTTCGCATCCGGGTCCGGCGATTTCATTTTCCCTGCCTCGGACGGCAAAGGCGCGTTGAGCTATCGCTGCGCTGACACGGCAACCACCAGGATATCGCAGGAAAACGCCCGTGCCGCCCATGCGCTCTTTGAGCCTGCTCTGCGGGAGACCGCCCGCATCCAGGCCAAGGCCCTGGTTGTTGCCATGACGTCAAACAGCGTTTCCGCAGAAGTCATTACCGAGTTGCAGGCCCTCATCGCCGAAGCCGACGCGCGGCGGAAAAAGCTACACCGAGAGATACAACAAAAATTCGGCTGCGTTTACCGGGGCAGTACCTGAAGGTTTTCAGGCTCAGGTGCCGCTAAGCCGACCGCGCCGCGCTCACATGCCAGTTCACGGTCATCTCCGCCACGCTGTCACCGCTCTCATCGCGAATATCCACCGTCACGTCAAAGGCTGCCTTGCCCTCGGACTTGATCCGTTCCAGCAGCTCTGCACCGGGGGCAGAGGTCTTTGCATGGGCGGTCAGCGTGCCATGCGCGACTTTGACAAAGGCGATCCGTGCGGTGGCGGCGACCGGGCGCATATCCAGAATCACCGGTGCCAGCGCCCCGGCCATGGCGGCGCCCGAGGCGGCCTCGCCCAGGGTGAACATCGCCCCTGCGTGCATCGACTTGATGTGGTTCGACACCTCATTGCGCTGGTCAAGCCGCGCGCTGGCCGTGCCGTCACCGAGTTCGATCAAGGCGACACCGGTGTGGGTGGCGAAAGGCACGGCGGTATCGAGATGTGATTTGATCATGTCATAGGGGGTCATGGCGGGCTCCGTTCCGTTTGGCGTCAGACTGGCCTGCGCCGCGCGCCGGATCAACTGTTCCGCCGGGTCAGCCAGATCACCGCGCAATCGCAATACCGGCAGCCCAAGCGCTCCGCGACCCCCACGTCACGGGGCCATGGGGCTGGTCAGCGTGCCCATGCGGGTTCCAGCTGATGGCATGACAGCGGCACCCCTGCCCCGCGCAATCTGCGGCGCGGGGTGTCGTCTCGCATGCTGACCCGTTCCATAAGCGGGGTCAGTGGCCCTCCAGTGCCTCGATGCGCCGCGCCAGGGAGGCGATCAGGGCTTCCTGCGCGCGGGCTTCGCGTTGCTGGCGGGCAATCGTGCTGTCCTGCTCTGCCGCGCGTTCCTCCTGCGCGAGGGTGTAGAGCGTCAGCTCCTCCACCTTCTTCAGCAGGGTCATCTGCATGGCAGTCATATCGACGCCATTGGCCCTGATCTCGGCCTCTGACGGCACCTCCGGCAGGTGGCTGTTGGCGTCGATGAAGGCGCGGACCTCGGCCAGGGGGCGCAGGGCGTAATCCTCGGCAAAGACATAATCGGGCACGTTCATGTCGGTGTTGTTGACCACCAGGGTGCCGGTCACCACCACCTCGTCCGGGCGGCCATTGCGGCCCAGGCGCAGCAGGTTGTTGTCGGCAAGATTGTCGATCTTGAGCGGTGTGTTACCCCCCGCGATGCCGATGTTCAGCCGACCGGAATCTTCCTGATTGCGGAACTCCCAGGTGGTCGGGATCTGTCCGTCCTGGCGCAGCAGGAAGGCCGCGTCGGCCCGATCTCCCCGGGCATCGAACAGAGCAAAGGCGTCGACGCCATCCGTATTGCTGACGATGTGCAGCTTTTCCTCTGGCGTGTTGGTGCCCAGCCCGACAAAGCCCCCATCGTCGACATATAGTGACGCCGGAGGGGCGCCGGTCTCCAACCCCAGCAGCGAAGAGCCGTTGGTGATGTCGGTTATCGCGAAGATCGACGGAAAGCCCTGCATCAGCCACGACTGAGGTGCCGGGGTGGTACTCTCCAGCCGGATGACGGAGGAGCCGGCGCCGACGATATGAAGCTGGTTCTGGGGCAACGTGGTGCCGATGCCGACATCTCCGTCGTCCTGGATATAAAGCGCATTGTTCGGCGCGCCAGCTTCGATCTGGAAGGGCGTGGTGAAGGTGTCGAGGCTGCGGAAATACAGCCGTTCGGGGAAATCGCCGCCGACTTCGATGATCCAGTCGGCCGTCGGAAAGCCGTTGACCGAAGTATCCTCGAACAGCAACGAGGGCTTGGTGTCCTTCATGATCAGGCTGTGAAGGGCGTATTGCTCTGTTCCGTTGCAGGCAACACCGACGCAAAGCCGGCCGTCGATATATTGATCGCCCGTTGCCAATTCGGTCTGCGCGCCTGCAGGCAGGGCCAGCAGGCAGAGAGCCATGACAGTGGCAGGCAGTTTGGTGTTAAAAATCATTTCTGAAAACTCCGATGGGCGTCCGGGCGGGCCGGAGGAATGTGCACAACTTCCTTTTATATTGCCAAGGGCGGTGGGCGGCGCGCAGGCCGCCCCGCCGCATGGGGTCACTTTACGGCTTCGAGCCTGTCGAGCCGCTGTGTCAGTGCCGCCAGCGCATCGCGGTAAGCGGAGATTTCGGCCTCCTGCGCGGTGATGCGGTCTTCCTGCGCGAGGGTGTAAAGCGTCAGTTCCTCGATCTTCTTGAGCTGGGCGAACTGCATTTTGGTCATGTCGACACCGTCCGCCCTGATCTGTGCTTCGGAAGGGACATCCGGCAGGTGGCTGTTGGCCGCGATAAAGGCGCGGACCTCGGCCAGGGGACGCAGGGCGTAATCCTCGGCAAAGACGTAATCCGGTACGTTCATCTGGGTATTGTTCACCACCAGCTTGCCAGTCACGATCACCTCATCCGGTTTGCCGTTGCGGCCCAGTTTGAGCAGGTTGTTATTGGCGGCATTATCGATCTTGAACGGGGTGTTGCCGCCCGCGATGCCGACATTCAACCGGCCGGAATCCTCCTGGTTGCGGAATTCCCAGGTCGTGGGGGTCACCCCGTTCTGCTTGAGGCGGAAGGCCGCGTCAGAGCCGCTGCCCGTCGCTTCGAACAAGGCGAAAGCGTCGCTGTTCGCTGCGCTGCTCCGGATGTGGAGAAGCTCGTCCGGGTCGCGGGTGCCGATCCCGACGGAACCGTCGGATTCGACAAAGAGCGCGCCCTCAGGCGCGTCGGCGCGCACCTCGAAAGGAATATGGAAGGTCTCCAGGTCGACAAGGTAGAAACCAAGTTGGTTCGCGCGCAGATCCCAAGCGTGTAAGGACCCACCGGTTTGTTCGAACCGGATCCCGGGTTCGGTGGTGTCGGTGATATGGACTTCCTGCACCGGTATGGCCGTCCCCAGCCCCAGTCTGCCGCTGGATGTCACCCGGAGCGCGTTGGAAGGGGCGTCGGCATCGACGCGGAAAGGGACCGTGCCATTGGTCGCGTCCACGACGGAGAAATAATCTTCGCCACCGTTGTAGCTATCGTTGATCGAGATTCTCCAGTCGTTGTCTGGCAGACCTGCGGCGGTTGAATCGTCGTCGAAATGCATGCGCACATTGTTGCCCTTCAGCCGCAACTCGTCACCGGCGTTGAGTTCCTCGTCAGCGCAGCCGGGACCGACGCAAAGGAAGTTCCTGATCGTTGGATCGTCGGTCGAAAGCAATTCGGCATTGGCAGCCACGGGTCCCAGCAGGTTCAGCGCAGCGGAAAAGAAGATGGAGGATTTGAAGGTTTTCAAGATAATGCTCCCGGCATGAATCGGGGGCACTCAAATAAGGTGTGTGAAAGATCGCAATAAAAACATCCGCCGCCCCCGCTGACGAATGCCGGCACGTTATTGCGAAGTGCGGCACCCTGTCAAACCTGCCTTTGTCCGGCGCGTCTGACAGGGCGGGCCGGGTTCAGTGGTCGGCGATCAATGTCGCGACCATGCCTTCCAATTGCGCGATGCGGTCGCGCTGTTCGGCGTTTGCCTTGCCCAGGTCGATGACATGCAGGGTCAGTTCCTCGATCTTTTCAAGCTGGGCCAGCTGCATCTGCGTCATGTCGAGCCCGGTTTCGGCCACCACCGCGGCGGAAGGCACGCCCGGCAGGTGGCCGTTGTCGGCGATAAAGGCGTCAATCTCGGCCAGGGTGGGCAGCTCATACCCCGGCTCAAAAACGTAATCCGGCACATTCATCTCGGTGTTGTTCACCACCAGCTTGCCGGTCACCACCACCTCGTCCGGGCGGTTGTTGCGGCCCAGCTTCAGCAGGTTGTTGTTGGCGAGATTGTCAATCTTCAGTGGCGTGTTGCCGTCCACGATGCCGATATTCAGACGCCCTGAGTCCTGCTGGTTGCGGAACTCCCATGTGGTGGGGACAACACCGTTCTGGCGCAGGCGGAACGAGGAATCCGAGCCCGCCCCATTGGCATCGAAAAGCGCAAAGGCATCTGTATCGACGGCATCGGTGCGGATGTGCAGCAATTCTTCAGGCGTCGTCGTGCCAAGGCCGATCTGACCCGTTGCATCAACTGTAAAACTGCCCGTGGGCGCACCGTTGGAAATCAGGAACGGCTGCACCGTAAATGAATCGTAGCTGATCGCAAAGGAATCTGGCGTGGCGGCCATCTCCCAGCTTTGCGGCGTGACCCCCTGAACGTCGAGTTTGACAGTGACAGCATCGGTTTCGGTGATGTGCAGATCGGCCTGCGGGATCGCGGTGCCCAGCCCCAGATCGCCCGTTGCCCCCAGCCGGAAAGCATTCTCCGGCGCCCCGGCCATGACACGGAAAGGCGTGGTATTGCTATTCGACACATCCACGATGCCGAAATATTCTTCCCCGCCACTCGAGCTGTTTTCGTCATTGGCCTTGAGACGCCAGTCGTTATTGGGAAGGCTGGAAGTGCTCGATCTGTCATCAAACAGAATGCTGATCGTCGGCGCTTCGAACCTGATCTCATCCCCGGTGAAGGTTTCCGACGACGAACAATTTGAGCCTATGCAAACCATCGAAGCGATGGATGGATTTGTGAGACTGAGATATTCAGCGCTGCCCGCGGCAGGAAACAAAAAAGCGGTCGAGGCGGCGGCTGCAACAGCATGGAGAGATTTGGCGCATTTATTGGTGCGAATAGACAAGTCGAAAAACTCCTGAAAATGGGGGGAAACCCCGAAAATTGCGATGGGTCGGAGCTTAGACCGCGCAATCTTCGAAAAGCAACAAAATGGACATTTTCAAGGCAAATCACACGCTTGACGTGAATCGCTCGCCCAAATAGAGCGTCCGACCTATAGCGCTTCGTGATTTAACTAAATCACTTGTTCGCTGCCGCTCCCTTCGGCCTCAGGCGAAAAGTGATGTGGGATGTTTCAGGCCTATCCCGAAACGATGTAGGCACAAGAGCCGCCGCCAGCCTTGGGTTTTCTTCAAAGAAAACGGACCGGAGTTTTCAAAAACTCCGACGCGCAGCAAGGCCCGGTCAGGAAAACGACAGCCGAAAGCGCCGGACTTAGGCACAAGCGCCACCGCCAGCCTTACGTTTTCTTCAAAGAAAACGGCCCGGAGTTTTCAAAAACTCCGGCACGCGGCGCGCCACAGTCAGGAAAACGACAGCCGAAAGTGCCGGACTTAGGCACAAGCGCCGCCGCCAGCCTTACGTTTTCTTCAAAGAAAACGGCCCGGAGTTTTCAAAAACTCCGGCGCGCGGCGCGCCACAATCAGGAAAACGACAGCCGAACGTGCCGGACTTAGGCACAAGCGCCGCCGCCAGCCTTGCGTTTTCTTCAAAGAAAACGGCCCGGAGTTTTCAAAAACTCCGACGCGCAGCAAGGCCCGGTCAGGAAAACGACAGCCGAAAGCGCCGGGCCTATAGCGCTTCGGGATATACCTGAATCACTTATACTCTGCCTTTCCCTTCGGCCCTAGGCGAAAAGTGATATGGGAGGTTTCAAGCCTATCCCGAAACGCTGTAAAACCTGAGACACGAATACCCTGCCGCGCCTGCGGCGCTCTCGGGACAATCGTGTCACAGTTTGTTTCAAGTTAAAGATCGGACGCTTGAGCGGGCCTGTCCTGTGATTTCACTCTGCCTGCGCGATCAGCAAGGCTTCGATCTGCGCCAGCCGGGCCTCAACCGCAGAGAGACGCGATACCTCGCCTTTGAGATCACTGATCGTTTGCTCCTGATCCAGCGTATACAGCGTCAGTTCCTCCACCTTTTTCAACAGCGCCATCTGCATCGCGGTCATGTCCACCCCGTCGGCCCTGATCTCGGCCTCTGACGGCACCTCCGGCAGGTGATTGTTGGCGTCGATGAAGGCGCGGACCTCGGCCAGGGGGCGCAGGGTGTAATCCTCGGCAAAAACGTAATCCGGTACGTTCATGTCGATGTTGTTCACCACCAGGGTGCCGGTCACCACCACCTCATCCGGTTTCCCGTTGCGGCCCAGGCGCAGCAGGTTGTTGTTGGCAGCATTGTCAATCTTGAGCGGTGTGTTGCCCCCCGCGATGCCGATGTTCAGCCGGCCGGAATCCTCCTGATTGCGGAATTCCCAGGTGGTGGGGGTCACCCCGTTCTGGCGCAGCCGGAAGGCGGAATCCGAGCCTGCGCCCTGTGCGTCGAACAGGGCGAATGAATCGGTGTCTGCCGCCGTGGTCACGATGTGCAGTTTTTCCTCCGGCGCTTCGGTGCCCAGCCCGACATTGCCGAGGGGAGAGACATAAATGCTGTCCTCGGGCGCGTCGCCCCGGATACGTAACGGGCGCTGGTTGGTGTTATCAATATGCCTTCTGGCAAATTCAAAGGCGCTCGACTCGATCGTCCAGTCGCTTGGCGTGAAGCCGCCCGATCCGTTGCTGGTCAGCCGGATGGAGGGGACGTTGTCAGCCGTGCTGACATGCAGGTTTGCCTGGGGAATACGTGTGCCGATGCCAATCCCCGCCTCCGGAATGGCCGCCGTCCCGACGTTCGACACGGCCAGCGTGTTGTCGGGCGCATCCCCCCAGACCCGGAACGGCGCGGAATTCGCATCGACATTGCGGAAGACAAGGAAATCCGAACCGCCTGAATTGATGTCGTTGGCCTTGATCTCCCAATCGGTGGTGGGAAAGCCTGTGCCACTGCTGGTGTCTTCCAGAAGGATGCTGATCGCGGCCTGCTTGATCTTCAGTTCGGTGCCGCCGAACACCTCGCCAGTTGCGCAACCGGCGCCGATGCAGGCGGAACCGTCCACCACCAGATCATCGAGGATCAATTCCTCGCCCCTGACCGCTCCGGCCAGAGAGATCGTCGAAACGGTCGCCAGCAAAGCTGCACTAAAATGAAAATTGGTCATGGTTCAATTGTCCCTCAGTTGGAAATTTCAGTCGCGCTATCGGCGTTTTGGCCCGGGGCGTGCCTTGAATAATCCTGTTGGCCCGGATGAGATGATTTTCGCTACACAAAATAATGCAGCCTTTGCTGGCGGTTGACGTCCGGCGGAGCGGGCTGGCAGGCGGTCCCGCGATACGCGGCGGCCTGCGACCTCGATTTCGCGCTTGGGGAAAGAGCTTGAACCTGACCTTCCCTGCACCTGCATGATCAATCCGACGCCCCCCTTTCGGGTCAGACCCCTCGCCCGTCCTGCGGGCGCCGGTTGCCGTGACGGAAAAAGGCCCGCCTCCTGTTGTGGCGGGCCTTTCCAGAAACGGGATCTGACGCTTTATTGATCCGCAAGCGACCGAACCACGGCCTCAAGCCGGGCAATGCGGTCCTGCTGCGCCGTCAGCGCGGTTTCCTGCGCTTCGATGGTCTTTTGCTGCGCGATGGAATGGAGGGTCAGCTCTTCGATCTTTTCAAGCTGTGCCATCTGCATTTCGGTCATGTTGAGCGCACCGTCGCTTGCGACCTTCCTGGCCGAAGGCACGCCGGGCAGATGGCCGTTCTGATTGATGAAGGCCTCGATCTCGTGCAGGCTGGGCAAGGCATAATCCGGCTCGAACACGTAATCGGGCACGTTCATGGTGGTGTTGTTCACCAGCAATTCGCCGGTCACGACAACCGCGCTGGAATTCGCATTCGTCCCCAGTTTGAGCAGATTGTTGTCCGCGCCATTGTTGATCTTCAGCGGGGTATTGCCCCCCACCAGTCCCACGTTCAGGTTCCCGGAGTCTTCCTGATTGCGGAATTCCCAGCTTGTCGCGACCGTGCCGGCCTGTTCGATCACAAAGGAGGAGTCGGCGGAAGCGGACTGGATCAGCACCTTTGCCTCTGTCGTACCGGTGCGTTTGACGTGCAGGGGGGCATCTGAGGTAAGTGTGCCGATCCCCACATCGTCATCTGTGTCAATGGTCAGTGAATTCGAGGCAGCGCCCGGGCGCACGCGGAATGGCAATGTCGACCCGTTTGTTGCGTCGCGCAGGAAAAAGCTGGTTTCATTGCCCGCCAGGTCCCAGGTCTGCGCCGTAAAACCGGATGACGTATCCTGTTGCAGCCGCAATGTCGGTGTGTCGCCCCGGACGGCATGGATCTCTGTGACCGGGTTCTGCGTTCCGATGCCGATGTCGCCATCACTTTCCACAACCAGCGCATCTGCCCTTGCACCGGCCTCGACCCGGAAGGGGAAGCGGTTGGCGGTCCGGTCAACGAAAGCCAGATAGTTGCCGCCGCCATTGGTTGAGTCGTTCGCCTGGATCGCCCAGTCGTTCGACGGAAAGCTGGCGGAGGTCGATGTGTCATCGAAATGGATCCGCAGATTGTTTTCCTGCAGGCGGATGGTGTCAGAGCCGAAGCTGGGGTTGGCAGGGCAATCAAAGCCGACGCAAAGGCTGCCGTCGACCACGAGATCCTGAGCGGTTGCGGGAATGGCCGTCAGTCCGGCAAGGCTGGTTGCCGCGAAAAAGGCCGCGCGCTGGGTGAATGTTGTGTTTTTCATGGTGTCCCCTGTCGTCATCGCATCAATAGGTTGTTTAAAAAACTCAGCAAAAATGGCTGAGATCACAGATTCGTCACTATCGCGACATTGTACCCGGTTTTGACATATTTTCAAAATTTCAGCATAATAATTTGATTTTAATAACTTATTTTTCGTCAAAAGAAATTTTTCCCGGTCAGAACTTTTGCCCCAGCCGAAGAAATCCGGCCCAATATATTCAACGCAAGGTTGTTTTGATTCAATCCTGAAGTGTTTCCAGCCGGGCGATCCTGTCTTCCAGTTCCGCCATCCGCGCCAGTTTGGCCTCCTGCTCCAGCGTGTACAGCGTCAGTTCCTCGACCTTTTTCAGCAGCGCCATCTGCATCGCGGTCATGTTCACGCCATCAGCCTTGATCTCGGCCTCTGACGGCACATCCGGCAGATGGGAATGCGCGTCGATGAAGGCCTGGACCTCCGCCAGCGGGCGCAGGGCGTAATCGTCACTGAACACGTAATCCGGCACATTCAGCTGCGTGTTGTTCACCACCAGCTTGCCGGTGACATGCACCTCGTCCAGGCGACCGTTGCGGCCCAGCAGCATCAGGTTGTTGTTGGCAGCATTGTCGATCTTGAACGGCGTGTTCCCCCCGGCCAGCCCGACATTCAACCGGCCTGAATCCTGCTGGTTGCGGAATTCCCAGGTGGTGGGGGTCACCCCGTTCTGCTTGAGGCGGAAGGCCGCGTCGGAGCCTGTTCCCACCGCTTCGAACAATGCAAAGGCGTCGGTGTCGGCAGCGTCCGAACGGATGTGCAGCAACTCCTGGGGCAAGCTGGTGCCGAGACCGACAAAACCGCTTTCGTCGATATGGAACGCAAAGCTGGGCGCATTGCGGTCGATCTGAAACGGTATCGTGGCGGCGGTGATGTCATTGATGGAGAATATGGTCTGGCCTTTGACCTCCCAGGTCTGGGCCGGCAACATGCCACCGCTGCCGATCTGCTGCAGCCGCAGTCCGGGGCCAAAAAGCCCGGCCGCGTGCAACATGGATTGAGGCAGCATGGTGCCAAAGCCGACCTGACCGGTATCGGCAACCCAAAGCGCATTGTCCGGCGCACCGCCCGCAACGGTAAAGGGCACGGTGCCCGCATCAATATCTTCGATGGAAAATCGGTCAATACCGCCCGCGCTGGTCAGCGCGCTGTCATTGACCATCAGGCGCCAGTCGCGGGACGGATACCCTGAAATCCAGGGCTGATCGTCAAAATAGATGGAGGTTTCCGTGGCCTTGAGTTTCATCACGCTCTCAGCCGAAAAACTTTCGGCAAAGAGGCATCGCCAGCCGACACAGAGATTGCCGTTCAGAACAGTATCGTCATCCACCCACAGATCGGGTCGCGACACATCGTAGTCAGAAATATTGACACCTTCGTAAAACACATCCTCTGCGCCCGCCGGATGCGCGGCAAGTGCGGATATCAGAAACAACGTATATTGCGACATGCGGTGAATGATCATGGGCAGGCTCCCGTTCACGGGCAGCACCCCGGGTCAGGGGCGGGCGCTAAATGGCTTTTGTAAAAATTCCGCCATCCCAGGAGGGCGGATGCATCTGTCTAACGATGCATCTATCTAACACCGTGAAATCGGGACCTGTCAAATTTCCATGCAAGGCCTGTTGCGCCCCATGGGTGCCAATGCCGCTTCGGCGGGCGCAAAGTCTCTGCCCGCCTGCTAGCGCGCGATCACGATATCCGCGCGCAATCCGCCCAGCCGCGTCGATTCGCCCAGCCGCAGCACGCCGCCATGGGCGCGGGCGATATCCGTGGCAATTGCCAGACCCAGCCCCACGCCGCTGCCCTTGTCCTGGTTGCGCGCGGGGTCAAGGCGGCTGAAGGGTTTGACCGCTTCCACCCGCTGCGCTTCGGGTATGCCGGGGCCGTCGTCCTCCACCCGGATGCGCAGGGTCTTGTCGCTGAGCATCACGGAAACCTCGGCGCGCGCGCCATAGCGCACCGCATTGGAGACAAGGTTGTCCACCGCGCGCCGGATCGCGATGCGCCGCAGCTTGACGGTGCCGGTGCCCTCCCCCTCGGGCGGCAGCAGGGTCACGTCGCGCCCTGCCCGCCTTGCGTCTTCCACCACCTCGGCCATCAGGGCATGGGGGTCCACCCGCTCCGGCTCGCCCTCTGCCGCGCCCTTGGCGAAGTTCAGGAATTCATCCAGCATCCGCTGCATGTCTTCCACATCCTGCAACAGAGCCGCGGCTTCCTCGTCCTCCAGCATCGACAGGCTCAACCGCATCCGGGTGAGCGGCGTGCGCAGATCGTGGCTGACCCCGGACAGCATCAGCGTGCGCTGTTCCATCTGCCGTTCAATCCGCGCGCGCATGTCGAGAAACGCATTGCCCGCCGCGCGGATCTCGACCGCTCCCGAGGGGCTGTAGGGTTCATGGCGCCCCCGGCCAAAGGCTTCTGACGCCCGGGCCAGCCGTTTGATCGGGCGCAGCTGATTGCGCAGGTAGATCGAGGCGATCAGGCTGAGGACCACACCGAAAAACACCGTGTAGACAAACAATTGATGCGGATTTGCCGCCGAGATGCGCCGCCGGTCGAAACGCAGCTTCAGCGGCCCCTTGCCGGTCTCAAGGTAGAGATCGACCAGCCCGCCATCGCTCAGATCGACGGCCCGGTATTCCGGCAGCCGCGCAGCCAGACGCCGCGCCAGCACCCGGCCCGAATAATCGTACCACAGATAGCTGTTGGTGCCCGGCATATCCGCCGCCCCAACCGGCGTCACCGCGATATCAAGCCGCCCAAGGCGCTGCCGGACCGCAGCGGGCACATCGGCCCGGTCCGGGATTTCCGCCACCACATCCAGCACCTGCGCCAGTTCGCGCAGGACCGTATCGGTCATCTGGGTGGTGACACCTTCGAAATGCCGCTGGGCAAAGATCACCACCACCACAAGCTGCAACAACACCACCGGCAACAGCAGGATCAGCGCAGCGCGCCCATAGATGCCACGCGGCACATAGCGTTTGAGCCAGACAAAGAACATGGCTAGACCTTAGCCAGCGCCCGACCGGCGCGAAAGCCGAAATGAAAGGTCCCGCCGATGCTGCCACCCGATGATTTCAATCCGCCCGTCGGCGTGGCGCAGGAGCTGGAGCCGGGGCTGCGGCGCATTGTGGCCCCCAACCCCTCGCCGATGACCTATCGCGGCACCAATACCTATCTTCTGGGCGGGCGCGACATCGCGGTGATCGACCCCGGCCCCGCCAGCCCGGCGCATCTGGAGGCGATCCTGGCCGCCCTCACCCCCGGTCAGCGGATCAGCCATATTCTGGTGACCCACAGCCACCTGGACCATTCCCCCCTCGCCCGGCCTCTGGCCGAACGAACCGGCGCGCCGGTGCTGGCTTTTGGCGGACCCTTGGCGGGCCGCTCCGCGATCATGGAGCGGCTGGCCCAAAGCGGCCCGATGGGCGGCGGCGAAGGGATCGACCACGATTTCGCGCCCGACATCACCCTGGCGGATGGCGAACACATCTCCGGCGCGGGTTGGAGGCTGGAGGTGCTGCACACGCCGGGACACCTGGGCAATCATGTCAGCCTCGGCTGGGGTGATGCCTGTTTCACCGCCGATCACGTGATGGGCTGGGCCTCGTCGCTGGTATCGCCCCCCGATGGCGACCTGACCGATTTCATGGCCTCCTGCGCGCGGCTGCAGGCGCGGGACTGGCGGGTGTTCTACCCCGGTCACGGTGCCGCCGTGGAGAGCCCGAATGCGCGGCTGGACTGGCTGGTCAGCCACCGGCTGTCCCGCGAGACGGCCATCGTGCAGGCCCTGAGGGACGGCCCCGCCGATGCCGCAACCCTCGCCGCGCGCATCTATGCCGACACCCCCGCCGCCCTGCTGCCCGCCGCCACCCGCAACGTGCTGGCGCATCTTGTTGATCTCACTCAGAAATCAATGGTGGCACCGCAGGATGATCTGCAGGCCGACGCCCGTTTTCGCCTGCTCTGACCGGGGAGAGGAAAAATCACATTTTTGCGCCTTTCCCCTCTGGACGCGGAAAAATGCCACTGCTATATGCCCGGGACCGTTCCGGCGTAGCTCAGCGGTAGAGCAGTTGACTGTTAATCAATTGGTCGTAGGTTCGATCCCTACCGCCGGAGCCATAAAAAGCCCTTAAGTCTCAAAGACTTGAGGGCTTTTTTGGTTTTTGGGCAGGCATGATTTTACCCTCGGGACATAATTTGGTGCCCCCTTCAGGCCTCCAGTTCCGCATCCCAGTAGAGGAAATCCATCCAGCTTTCATGCAAATGACCGGGGGGGAATTTGCGGCCCATGTTGCGCAGTTCTTCTGCGCCGGGCTGGCGCGGGGGTTTGCGCAGGGACAGGCCGGTCTGGTGCAGGGCCTTTGCCCCCTTGCGCAGGTTGCAGGGCGAACAGGCCGCCACCACGTTCTGCCAGGACGTCACCCCGCCGCTGGCGCGCGGCACCACATGGTCGAATGTCAGATCGCCCCGCGCCCCGCAGTACTGGCAGCGGAATTCATCCCTCAGAAATAAATTAAAGCGCGTGAAGGCCACGCGCTTTTGAGGTTTTACATAGTCTTTCAGAACGACAACCGAGGGTATCCTGATCTCGGTCGAGGGGCTTCGGACCACTTCATCGTATTCGGCAACGATATCGACCCGGTCCAGCCACTTCGCCTTGATCGCCTCCTGCCAGGGCCAAAGCGACAGCGGATAGTAACTGAGCGGTCGGTAATCGGCATTCAAAACCAGCGCGGGCCTGTGTTTCAGCCCCGCCGGCTGCCTGGTAAATTCGGTCCTGAAATCGCCGTCCATGTCCGGTATCGTCCCCTGCCCGTTTAATCTGACTATATCTCGTGGTTTAGCTCTGGCAAGCCCAAGCGTGGCACAAGATGTCGCGGACAGGAGTAGACCGGAAAGGTGACAGTTTTATAACCGTTTCAAAGCCCGAGCTTGTCGCGCATGAAGGCCAGCGCCACGCTTAACCCGTCAGGCGCAATGCCATGGCCGGTGCCCTTCATCACATGGGCATAAACGTCCTGCCAGCCCGCCTCCTGCAGCGCCTCGGCGGCCTGCGGCAGGGATTGCGGCGGCACCACATCATCGGCATCGCCATGCACCAGCAGCACCGGCGGGCGCACCACGACCTCGTCCTTCAGCGCCTCGGGCGACAGCAGCCGCCCCGAGAAGGCCACGATCCCGGCCACTTCATCCTCGCGGCGCGGCGCCACATGCAGGGCCATCATGGTCCCCTGGGAAAAGCCGAAGAGCACCACCTGCTCGGGCAGCACGTCCTCATCCACCATCAGCGCGTCGAGGAAGGCGTTCAGATCGGCCACCGCCTGCATCATCCCGCGCTCTGATTCTTCCTCGGAGGAGCCGTCGATCCAGGGGATCGGGAACCATTGGTAGCCATTGGGCATCCCCGCCACCATTTCCGGCGCGTCGGGGGCGACAAAAAGCGTGTCCGGCAGATGTTCGCCCAGCGGGTCCGCCAGCCCCAGCAGATCGGCCCCATTCGCCCCATAGCCATGCAGGAAGACAACAATCGACCGCGTGTCCCCCGATTTCGGCGCGCGGCGCTCTGCGTTCAATACCCGTGTCATCCCAACCCTTCCCTGTTCTTCAGCACCCGGTAGTAGGCAAATAGCGCGCGGGCCGCAACCGACCGCCAGGGCGACCAATTCTGCGCCATCGCGGCCAATTGATCTGCGGTCGGGCGGTGTGGCAGGTCAAACACCACCCGGGCGGCTTCCTGCAGGGCCAGATCGCCGGGGGCAAAGCCATCGGCCCGGCCCATCGCGAACATCACATATATTTGCGCCGTCCAGGGACCGATGCCTTTTTGGGCGATCAGCGCCGCTTCGGCCCCGGCATTTGTCATTTTCCCCAGCGCGTCAAAGTCTATGTCAGCATGTGCCAGGGCGCTGACATAGCGGGCTTTCGGGCGGCTCAGCCCCGCGGCGGTCAGGGCGGGTTCATCCACGGCCCTGATGGCGGCGGCATCGCTCAGCCCCGCCGCTGCAAGCCGCGCACGGATCGCATTGGCCGATGCCACGCTGACCTGCTGGCTGACGATGATCTCCATCAATGCGGCAAACCCCGGTGGTTTCAGCCGCAGGGGCAAGGGCCCGGTGGCCGCCAGCACCGGGGCAAAGCGCGGCTCGTGCGTGGCCAGCCAGGCGGCACCGGCCTGCAGGTCCTCGGCGTTGCGGATGATGCCGCCCGTGTCGCTCACAGGGCCGCGGCCCAGTCCAGCACCGCATCGACATCCGCCAGCACTTCCGCCCCCTCAGGCAGGGTGGGCCGGGCGATCAGGATCACCGGCAGGCCCAGGGCCTTTGCCGCATCCAGCTTGGGGCGGCTGGGCCGGCCGCCCAGATTGCGGCAGATCAGCAGATCGACGCCCAGATCGCGGAACAGCGCCCTCTCCTGCGCCGCATCAAAGGGCGGGTCGCCAAAGATCAGGTCGACGAAATCAAAGGGTGGCACCCTGTCATGATGCGTTGTCTGGCGCAGCAGCAGCCGCGCCCCGGGAAATCCCGCATAATCCGGCAGGCTGGCCCAGCCGGTGGCCGAAAACACCCGCATCCCCGGACTGATCAGCGGCTGGGCGGCGGCCACATCCGCGACCTCCTGCCAATTGGCCGCCTCCAGCCCCCAGCCGGGGCGCGTCAGCCCGACAAAGGGCAGACCGGCGCGCGCGGCGGCCGCATGTCCGGCGCGGCTCATCTGCCCGTCAAATCCGTGGCTTGCGTCGATCACGGCATCAAAACCGGCCATTTCCCCGGCCAATCGCCCCACATCGTCAAAACCGGTCAACCGGCAGGGCACCGGCATCGGATCGGGGCCGCGCGGCGGCTCTGACACCAGCGCCTTCACCTCGACGCCTCGCGCCTGCAGGGCCACGGCGATGCGTCGGGCCTCTGCACTGCCCGCAAGAAGGAGGATTCTGCACGTCATCCGCCGACATTAGCCAGAGACCCTGCCGTGGCAAGGGGATCGCGGCGAAGCCGTTCCGCCAAAGCCGCCCAAAGCCAGGAACCAAACCGCACCTTCAGTGCGGGACACGCGAGGGTTCGCTTGCGGACTTTGCTGCCGTGTCCAACGAAACGTCGAGCCGCGCGTTGACGGGCCGTGGTACGGCGATGCGACCTTGGTGACTGGCACTTTATGGCAGCCAAGCACTTCCAAGCTATCCGTGGAACCCGACAGCAGCCAAATCGCCGTGCCAGGGGACGGCCCGGCGATGCGCGGCGGCCTGCGGCCTTGATTCCGCGCGGGGGCTTAGTGGAAGGGTTCCATCCGGACCTTCACTGCGCCAGGCACAAATGACAGCTGTTCTTTTCCCCATGCGTTTTGGATCAGTTACCTGTCGCAAAAGTCGGTTTTGCCTGACATCTGACACTTGCCCCCCCGGTAGCGCAGGAGTACCCCTGACCCCAAGCAACGGACGAGAACCCATGATTGATGACAGCCGCGCCAAGCGCAACGTAACCATCCTTGTCCTGGCGCAGGCCCTCTTGGGCGCTCAGATGCCGATGCTCTTCGTGGTGGGCGGGCTTGCCGGGCAATCACTTGCCAGCAACATCTGCTTTGCCACGCTGCCGATCTCGATGATCGTGCTGGGCTCGATGCTTTCGGCCACGCCGGTCTCTGCCATCATGCAACGCTACGGGCGGCGCGCGGGGTTCTTCCTCGGCACGACGGGCGGTACGCTGGGGGCCATGGTGGGGGCCTACGGACTTTACGTCGCCTCCTTCCCGATCTTCCTTATCGGTTCGCTGCTGACCGGCATCTACATGTCGGCGCAAGGCTTCTACCGCTTTGCCGCCGCCGATACCGCCTCGGACGCTTTCCGGCCCAAGGCGATTTCATATGTGATGGCGGGGGGGCTCGTCTCTGCCGTGATCGGGCCGCAGATCGTGAAATGGACCGCGGGTGCCTATGTGATCCCCTTCCTCGGCACCTATGTTGCCGCCATCGGGGTCAATGTTCTGGGCAGCCTGCTGTTTCTCTTCATCGACATCCCGAAACCACCCGTACCGACCCAGGATGCGCCGCGCGGGCGCAACCGGATGGAGCTGATCCGCACGCCGCGCATCGCGGTGGCGGTGATCTGTGCCACCGTCTCCTATGCGCTGATGAACCTGGTGATGACCTCCACGCCGCTGGCCGTTGTCGGCTGCGGGCTGAGCGGGGATCTGCTGGGGGCAAGTGCCACCGCCGGCATGTCCGAGACCGAGCGGCTGAAATCCTTCCTCGACCTCGCGTCGAATGTGGTCACCGGCCATGTGCTGGCGATGTTCGCGCCCTCCTTCTTTACCGGCCATCTGATCGCCCGCTTCGGGGTGGAGCGGATCATGGGCCTGGGCATCCTGATCCTGGGGGCCGCCGGCGTTGTTGCCCTGCAGGGCGTGGCGCTGGAGAATTTCTATATCGCGCTGATCCTGCTGGGGCTGGGCTGGAACTTTGGCTTCATCGGGGCCACCACGATGCTGGCCGGTGCCCATGCGCCGCATGAGCGGGGCCGGATGCAGGGGCTGAACGACCTGATCGTCTTTGGCGGCGTGACCATGGCCTCGCTGGCCTCGGGCGGGCTGATGAACTGCTCCGGCGGCTCTGCGGTCGAAGGCTGGGCGGCGGTGAACTGGGCGATGATCCCCTTCCTGGTGCTGGCGGGCGGGTCGCTGATGTGGCTGGTGTTCAGTCGCAAGGCACGGCAGGCCGCCTGAGCATCTGGGCCTGCCGGCGCCCCGTCTACCAGCGCCCGGTCAGGGCGCGCCAGGCAAGGCCGGGATCAGCCGTGGGCAACCGGCCCCCGGCCACTGCCGACGGGTCCCTGATGGCAGCGTTCAACACCGCATCCGCCTGGCCCACATGCAGCAATGCCGCACGGGCGGGTTTCGGCACGGCGCCGCGCCTGATGCGCGCGCCTGCCAGCCGCTGTTGCGCGCCAAGGGCGAGCGCCCGCACACCTTCGGCGGTCCCGTCCAGCAGGGGCACCCGGCCCGCCGCCTCCAGCTCCGGAATGGCCAGCAGCCAGGCGGCAACCGCCGCGCCATATGCGGCATCGCGGATCACGGCCTCATCCGCCGCCCCAAGCCTGCGGGCCGCAACCCATGTGAGGTTGCCCGAGGTCTGGTCCAGATAGCGCGCAAAATGATCCGCATCCTCGAATGCGTCGCGATAGACGTCCCAGCGCCGCGCGGCCACCAGCTCGTCCAGCAGGCGCGCATCCTCGGCGTCCAACACATCTGCCAGCGGCGTTGCAACCTCGTGGCGGCGCACCGCGCCCCCTTCGGCGATCTCCTCGCAGACATCGCGCCACCATTGCAGCCGCATCTCCGCGATCATGGTCTCCTGCGTCACCCAGGGGGCGCGCGCCACTTCGATGTTGAAGGCATAAAGCGGGAACAAGACCCGCCGCGCGGGCACCGGGGCTGCCATCGCCGCGCGAAAACGCGCAGGGTCGCCCCGCTCCACCAATGCGGCGCAGGCGGTCAGATCAGCGTCGAACCCCATCAGCGGCCCGCCGACCCGGCCCTGGGCAAGGGCCGCACGAGGCTGAGCAGATAGCCGAAGTCTTCCCGGTGCGCGCGCCAGCAGGCGGCTTCCTCTTGCGCGGCGTCCAGCACCGCGGCAAGCGCTGCGTCCGCACCCGGGCGCAGGCTGGCAATGCGTGCATCGAGCGGGGTGTAATAGCTTTCCCAGGCCGCATCCGACAGCCTGCGGGTCGCGATGGTCTCATAACCTGCCGCCGCGACCCGTGCCGCGATCCCTTCCGCATCGGTCATCGCGGGATATTGCTGCCAGTGTGTCGCGGCACGCGGTGACGGGCTGCCGGTGAACCAGCAGACCTCCGAAAAGGCGATCATGCCGCCGGGGCGCAGCGCCCGGCGCCAGGCGGTCAGCGCCTCTGTCACCCCCATGAAATAGACCGCGCCGGCGCACCAGATGAAATCATATTCGTTGTGGATCGCGGCCATATCCGCGCGCAGCAGCGTCACGCGCGGATCATCCTGCCAGCGCGCGCGGGCCGCGTCCACGAAATGCGCGGTCTTGTCCAGCGCGGTCACATGGCCCTGTGGCGCGGCCTCCAGCAGCGCCGGGATGTCGCCCCCCGGGCCACAGGCCACATCCGCCACCCGCGCCACCGGCGCGAGTTCCGCCAGCGCCGTGGCCCAGGCCACATCTGCCGCCTCCCCCGGTCCTTCGCGGGGCAGGTCGCGGTGCAATTGGTAAAAGGCGGTCATGTCGTCAGAACGCATCTAGGAAACCTTCTATGGCCTGGGCGGTTTCAGGGGCATCGACAATCGCCAGATGGCCGATGTCGGGGACCAGCACATACCGGCCCTTGTCGGTCACCGGTTGCATCGTGGGCTGGTAGCGGGCGGCGTCAAAGGCTTCATCCGCCCTGCCCGCCACCAGCAGGAAGGGCGGCAGGGCTGCCACATCGGCAAGATAGTCGCCGCGCGGGGCATAGGACGTGTTCAACCGGTAGGAATAGGCCGTCGTCGCCGTATCGCCCAGCGAACCGTCGAGCACCGCCTGCGGCATGTTGAACTGGATCACCGTGAGGTGGTTCAGCGCCCTGATGCGTGCCGCGTTCAGCATGCTCAGCCCGATCAGACGCCGGGTCAGCGGTTGCGCCCAGCCGCCGGAACTGGGCCGTGTGGTCGGGGCATTGTGTTTCAGGAAGGGGGCGAGCAGCACCGCCCCATCCAGCATCCCGCCATGCGGGCCACCGGCAAAGCGCACCACCAGCCCGCCGCCCGAGGAATGACCGCCCAGAATGACCTTCTGCCCCGGTTTGCGGCGCGCCTTGATGAGGTCGGCGAGGTCGTCTTCCAACTGGCCGATATAGGCCAGATCGCCGCGCACACCCGGCTTTGCCCCGTGACCGCGCAGGTCCGGCACCAGCACATCGGCCCGCACCGACAGACGCCGGGCAAGGTGGTCGCACTGCAACCCGTGCCAGCCGGACCCATGGACCAGCACCAACAAGGGCGCGTCACCGCGCCCGCTGCCATAGGCGCGGAGCTGCATCGCGAACCCGTCGCGCAGGGCAAGGCTTTCCTGTGGCTGCGCAGGCGCACCCGCCGCCGAGAGCGGGCCGCTGAAATCCAGCCCCCCCTTGCCACTCGGACGGGCGGCCCGCTGGGACGCGATCAGGATCAGGGCAATCGCCCCGGTGACCGCAAGCGAGATTGCCAGAAATTTGACAAGGCTGAAAACCATGCCCCTCAGCCCTTCAGATCACGGATCAGCTTCCACCGGATCGCATCCAGCAACGCCTCGAAGGAGGCGTCAATTATGTTGGGGCTGACCCCCACGGTGGACCAGCGCCGCCCCTGCCCGTCCTCGCTGTCGATGATGACGCGGGTCACCGCCTCGACCCCGCCCTGGGTGATGCGCACCTTGAAATCCACCAGCCGCATGTCGTCGAGCATCGCCGAATATTGGCCAAGGTCCTTGACCAGCGCCTTGGACAGCGCGTTGACCGGGCCGCGGTCGCCGTCCTCGTCCATGGATTCGCTTACCGACATGCGCTTTTCGTCGTCGACCTTCACCACCACGACCGCCTCGGAAAGGCTGACCATCCGGTTGTACTTGTTCTTGCGGCGTTCGACCGTGACGCGGTAACGCTTGACCTCGAAAAGGTCGGGCATCTGGCCCAGAGCCTCACGCGCCAGCAGTTCGAAACTGGCCTGCGCCGTGTCATAGGCATAGCCGATCGCCTCGCGCGCTTTCACCTCTTCGAGGATCCGCGCCAGGGCCGGATCGCCCTTGGCCACGTTCAGCCCCGCTTCGGTCAGGCGGCGGCGCAGATTGGACTGGCCGGCCTGGTTGGACATCGGGATGATGCGGCTGTTGCCCACGGTCGCAGGCTCGATATGCTCGTAGGTGCTGGGGTCTTTCAGGATCGCGCTGGCGTGCAGCCCCGCCTTGTGGGCAAAGGCCGAAGCCCCCACGAAAGCCGCCTGTTTCTGCGGCACCCGGTTCAGGATCTCGTCCAGCATCCGGCTGGTCCGGGTCAGCGATTTCAGCGCCTTGTGGCTGATGCCGGTCTCGTAGCGGCTGGCATAGGGTTCCTTGAGCAGCAGGATCGGGATCAGCGCCGTCAGGTTGGCATTGCCGCAGCGTTCGCCCAGCCCGTTCAGCGTGCCCTGGATCTGGCGCGCGCCCGCGTCCACCGCAGCCAGGGTGCAGGCCACGGCATTGTCGGTGTCATCATGGGTGTGGATGCCCAGCCGGTCGCCGGGAATGCCCGCTGCGATGACCTCACCGGTGATCCGCCCCACTTCGGCAGGCAGCGTGCCGCCATTGGTATCACAAAGCACGATCCAGCGCGCCCCGGCCTCCAGCACGATCCGCAGGCAGGACAGGGCATATTCCGGGTTGGCCTTGTAGCCATCAAAGAAATGTTCCGCGTCAAACAGCGCCTCGCGGCCCGATGCCGTCAGATGCGCAATGCTGTCGCGCAACAGGCTCAGGTTCTCCTCCAGCGAGATGCCAAGCGCGCGGGTGACGTGGAATTCATGGGTCTTGCCCACCAGACAGACCGATTCCGTGCCCGCGTTCATGACCGCCGCCAGCACATCGTCATTCTGGGCCGAGATGCCAAGGCGCTTGGTCATGCCAAAGGCGGTCAGCTTGGCCCTGGTCTTTGGTGCCGCATCGAAAAAGGCGTTGTCGGTGGGGTTTGCCCCCGGCCAGCCGCCCTCGATGTAATCCACCCCCAGCGCGTCCAGCGCAGCGGCGATCTGGTGCTTTTCCTCGGTGGAGAACTGCACATCCTGGGTCTGCTGCCCGTCGCGCAGGGTGGTGTCGTATAGGTACAGGCGGGTTTTCGTCATCACATTGCCCCCCCGATTTCTCTTTTAGGTCGTGCGCACAGCACGACCTGTCCCCGGCCGCCCCCCCGGGCGGGGACAAGCCCCACCCGCGGCCGGGCAAAGGTCTGCGATGCGGCAACCATCACAACACACCTTCCAGGCCGGTGCCGTCAAAACCCGGCGGCGCTTTCAGCTTCACGCCGTCCTTGCTCATCTGCACTTCGATCCCCAGCGCGGTCAGCGCCGTCTTGATCCGGTCCACCTCGGCGAAATCCTTGGTCTCCATCGCGGTCACCCGCGCGTCGCTCAGGAAGGCTTCGACATCGGTCAGGTCATAGGCCTGTTCCACCGCCCAATCGGGGATCTTGTCGCCCAGGAGCCCCAGCAGCACCAGCGCGCCGCGCAGACCCGCGACATCATTCTCGCCCGACAGCCTGTGGCACAGGGTCAGCACCCCGTGAGAGTTCAGATCATCCGCAAGCAGGTCGACCGCTTCGGCCGGGGGTACCGTCGTCTCGTCCCCCGCGACCTGGGTGTACCACTTGCGCAGCACGCGTTCGGCCTCTTCGCGCTTCTTGTCGGTCCAGTCCATCGGCTTGCGGTAATGGGTCGACAGGAAGACAAAGCGGATCACCTCGCCCGGCACGCCCTGATCCAACAGGTCCCGCACGGTAAAGAAATTGCCAAGCGATTTTGACATCTTGCGCCCCTCGACCTGCAACATCTCGTTGTGCATCCAGACATTGGCAAAGCCGTGGCCCGCGCATTTCGACTGGGCAATCTCGTTCTCATGATGCGGAAAGGTCAGGTCATTGCCGCCGCCGTGAATGTCGAAGGTATCGCCCAGCAGCGCCTCGGCCATGGCGGAGCATTCGATGTGCCAGCCGGGCCGGCCTCGGCCCCAGGGGCTGTCCCAGCCGGGTGTCTGCGCGTCGGAGGGTTTCCACAGGACAAAATCCATCGGATCCTCCTTGTAGGGTGCCACCTCGACCCGGGCACCGGCGATCATGTCGTCCACCGACCGCCCCGAAAGCGCGCCATAGGCGTCGTATGACCGCACCCGGAACAGCACATGCCCCTCGGCGGCATAGGCGTGATCCTTGCTGACAAGGTCCTGGATCATCGCGATCATCTCTTCGATATAGGCGGTGGCGCGCGGCATGGCGCGGTCGTGTTCCGCCCCTTTCAGCGAGGGCTCCAACGCCCCGACTGCCGCCATGTCCTGCAGGAACCAGCGGGTTGTTTCCGCCGTGATCTCGCCAATCGAACGGCCGCTTTCGGCGGCGCGCGCGTTGATCTTGTCATCCACATCGGTGAAGTTGCGCACATAGCTGACGTGATCCGGCCCATAGACATGCCGCAGCAGCCGGTAGAGCACGTCGAACACGATCACGGGCCGCGCGTTGCCGATATGGGCCCGGTCGTAGACTGTCGGTCCGCAGACATACATCCGCACGTCATCCGCCGAAATCGGCACGAAATCCTCGCGCTTGCGGGTCCTGGTGTTGTGAAGTCTGATTGTCGTCATCGGTCGTCCTCGGCCATGTCTGGCGCGGGATGCCACATCTGGTTCAGAATGAAAACGACATGAGCACGCCCGCGAGAAATCTCAGCAGGTAATAATGATGCGTGTTTTGCATGTCATCGTGGTCATGGGGATGAGGTACGCCCATGATTGCCGCAGGTCAAGGCTGATTGACAAACCGCGCCGCCTCTGCGCCCCTGCGCGCGTCACAACAAGGAGCGCCGCCATGCAAGCATCACACCGCATCAGCCACATACTGGGAGGAGGCTCCGACGGATGGGGCGTTTTCACCAAGGCACGCCGCATGATCGCCCAGGGCACGAAAGTCACCGAGCTGACCATCGGGGAACATGACATCCGCACCGCCGCGCCGATCCTGCAGGACATGCACCGCTCGGCGATCGAGGGGCATACCGGATATGCCGCGGTGCCCGGCACCGACGCGCTGCGTGACCGGGTTGCGGCGCGGGTCACAAGACGCACCGGCGTGCCGACCACACGCGACAACGTGCTGATCACACCGGGCGGTCAGGCCGGGTTGTTCGCAACCCATATCGCCTGCTGCGATGCGGGTGATACCGCGCTTTTCATCGACCCCTATTATGCCACCTACCCCGGCACGATCCGTGGCGCGGGTGCCGAGCCGCTGGCCATTGCCGCGCGCCCAGACGCGGGGTTCCAGCCCCGGGCGGCGGATATCGCGGCGGTGGCGAAAGGCGCGAGATCGCTGCTGGTCAATTCGCCCAACAACCCCACCGGCGTGGTCTACAGCCGCGAAACGCTGGAGGGGATCGCGCAGGTCTGCACCGATCACAACCTCTGGCTGATCTCGGACGAAGTCTATGACACCCAGGTCTGGAAGGGCGAACACATCAGCCCCCGCGCCCTGCCCGGCATGGCGGATCGCACGCTGGTGATCGGTTCCATGTCGAAATCCCATGCCATGACAGGTTCGCGCTGTGGCTGGATCGTGGGCCCGGCCGGGATGATCGAGCATCTGACCAACCTGGCCACCCATACCACCTATGGCGTGCCGGGGTTCATTCAGGATGCGGCCGTGTTTGCGCTGGATCAGGGGCCGGCCTTTGAAGCGGAGGTCGGGGAACCCTTCCGCCGCCGCCGCGCACTGGCGCATGACATCCTGGCCGGGCAGAATGCCGTCACCCTGGTGCCCTCGGACGGGGCCATGTACCTGATGCTGGACATCCGCAGCACCGGGCTGAGCGGTGAGGCCTTTGCCGATGCGCTGCTCGACGCGCATCATATCGCGGTGATGCCGGGGGAAAGTTTTGGCCGCGCCGCCGCGGGCCACCTGCGGGTGGCGATGACCGTCGATGACAGCCGTTTCGCCGAAGCCCTGTCCACACTCTGCGGCTTTGCCCAGGAGCGCGCCGAAGCGGCATAAGGCGGCACGGCGAAGGATCAGGTGCCGCGGCCCTTGGGGCAGCAGTGAAAGGGTTCCCCACGGGGAACCCGATACATTGTTGATAAACATATATATTTGGTTGGCCCTGCGAACAGATACCGGGCCTGATACCGGGGGGTCCGGCAACGGGGCCTGACGCTTCTGAAATGCAAAAGGCCGGGGCAAAACCCCGGCCTTTCTCTGGCGCGATGGCCAGGCGCTCAGAAGCGGAGGGAGCCGCGCACGGTGAAGGTCGTCGCATCCGCATCCGCGCCGGCAACACCGCCGATATCGTCGAACTTGTGATGCAGCACTTCCGCACCGACGGTGTAGCGGTCGGTGATCTTGTAGGTCGCGCCGATCCCGGCAAAGGGGCCGGTTTCATCGCCGAGCGAAGTATCGGCACGGGCCGCACCGGCGGTGGCGTAGATCAAGGTATTGCCAAGGTCGTAACCGCCCTTGAACTTCAGCCGGGCCACGGAATCGACATTGGCCGCACCGTTGTTCAGGTCGATGTCGGTCTTGTCATAGTCCAGTTCGCCACCGATGACATAATTGCCCAGGTCATAGTCGTAACCGGCGTGAAAACCGTAGGTGCCATTGTCGCCGTCCAGCGCGCCCGGGCCGTCGACATCGCCGTAGCCCAGTTGCAGACCGGTGTAGAAGCCGGTCCAGTCACCGGAAACCGGGACCGGCGCAGGTGCGGGCGCATAGACCGGGTCTTCCACCACGGGGTCTGCCAGGTTGCCGGCATAGGCGGCACCGCCCATGGCTGTGCTCGCGGCAAGTGTGATCGCGCTGATCTTGATAAACTTGTTCATGTTCTGCTCCTTGGCATTGTCTTTTGTTCATCCCGCGTGATGCGCGGTTGTTGGATGAACCCGGAACATAGGTATCGGTTTCGCAATGTCTGCTCACACGCACGTGATGGGCTGGAAGTTGCGCAATTCGCCATTTCGGTTCGGCTGGTTTCAGCTTGGAGCAAAAATCGCCCGGAACCTTTTGCTGCATGGGCAAAATCATGCCGCGCCTGCACGGGTCGCAAACAGGCCGCGCGGTCGTAAACGGAACAGACGGCCAAGGACGCGCTTTGCACGATGGGGCAAGGGAGAGGCCATGAACGCTGATCTGTGCATCATTTCACGCATCATCCGCACGATCGGGGCGGAACGTGGTCGTGCAGCCCGCGGCGCGCCGCGGCGGCGCTGACCCCCGCCTGCCCTGCACCTCTTCCACCGGAACATCACCATGACAGATCTTTCACCGACACGCACAGGGGGCCGCGCCGCGCGCCGTGCCGCCCGTGCCGCTCCGCTTGCACAACACCTGCGCCCGATCCGCCCCGGCCTGGAGGGCGGTCTTTACCGCCCGCTGAGCGATCAGGGCATGGCGGACATCCACAATGCCGCCCTGACCGCGCTTGAGGAAATCGGCCTGGCCGATGCTCCGGCCAGCGGCATTGCCTATCTGACCGGCGCAGGCGCGATCCTGGGCGACGACGGGCGCATCCGGTTCCCCCGCGCGCTGGTCGAGGATACCATCGCCCGCGCCAACCGCAGCGTCACCCTGTTCAGCCGCGACCGCCAGCACGACCTGGAACTCTCGGGCAACCGGGTGCATTACGGCACCGCCGGGGCGGCGGTGCATATGGTCGATGCCCTGGGCCGCAACTACCGCGAATGCGGGGTGCAGGACCTGCATGACGCGGCCCGCATCTGCGATGCGCTGGACAATATCCACTTTCTGCAGCGCCCCATGGTCTGCCGCGACATCACCGACAACCGCGAGATGGACCTGAACACGATCTATGCCTGCTGCGCGGGGACCGGCAAACATGTCGGCACCTCCTTTACCGATCCCGCCTATGTGGCGGAGGCGCTGGAGATGCTGCACATCATCGCAGGCGGCGAGGACAAATGGCGCGAACGGCCCTTCGTGTCGAACTCCAACTGCTTTGTCGTGCCGCCGATGAAATTCGCCACCGAAAGCTGCATGGTGATGGAGGCCTGTATCGCAGGCGGCATGCCGGTGCTGCTGCTGTCGGCGGGCATGGCCGGGGCCACGGCCCCCTCGACCGTGGCGGGCGCCATCGTGCAGGCGGTGGCCGAATGCCTGGCCGGGCTGGTCTATGTCAATGCGGTCAGGCCGGGACATCCGGCGATCTTTGGCACCTGGCCCTTCGGGCTGGACCTGCGGTCGGGCGCGATGACGGGGGGATCGGGCGAACAGGCGCTGCTGACCGCCGGCTGCGCGCAGATGCACAAGTTCTACGGCCTGCCCGGCGGTGCCGCCGCCGGGATCGCGGACAGCAAGCTGCCGGACATGCAGGCGGGCTGGGAGCAGATGTGCTCCAACGTGATGGCGGGGCTGTCTGGCTGCAACATGATCTATGAGGCGGCGGGCATGCATGCCTCCCTGCTGGGGTTCTGCCATGAAAGCCTGATCCTGGGCGACGACCTGATCGGTCAGGCCCTGCGCTGCGTGCGCGGGATCGAGGTCACGGAAGAGACCCTGGCGGTGGAAGAGATGCGCGCGGTCTGCCTTGGCGGGCCCGGTCATTACCTGGGCACCGTACAGACCCTGGGCCGCATGGAAACGGATCATGTCTATCCGAAGCTGGGCGACCGGACCTCGCCCAAGGAATGGGCGGAAAAGGACAAGCCGGATCTGATCGTGAAAGCAACAGCGCGCAAGGAGGAGATCCTGGCCCGGCGTGCCCCTGCGCGGTTCGATGCGGCCACCGATGCCATTCTGCGGCGCCGTTTCAGAATCCACCTGCCGGGCTGAATCCGGCTGCCGGGCTGACGCGCGCCCGGACAAACAAAAAGGCCCGGTGCCTTGGCACCGGACCTCATCGGGGCATGGGGGGCCTGTTGTCGCTGCCGTGCCTCCCCCCGATGCCCCGAACCCGAAACGGGGCTGTTATAGCGCTTCGGGATATACCTGAATCACTTGTTCGCTGCCTCTCCCTGCGGTCGAACGCGAAAAGTGATGTTGGATGTTTCAAGTTAATCCCGAAACGCTGTAGCATTTCCAGTTTATGTTGTATCGCCGTTGTCCCGAGAGCGCGCAGCGCGGCAGGGTATCGGCGATACAAGTTCAAGGCGGGGCGCTTTAGCCTTCGTCGGAGGTGGGCATCACGCCTGCTTCCTGAGCCGATTGCACTTCGGCATCGTCCAGTGCGCCGTCGGCGTTCAGGTCCATCGCCGAATATTGCTCTGCGGTCACGTCAGGATAGACCGCCTGCACCTCGGTCACGCTGAGCAACCCGTCGCCGTTGGCATCCAGGTCTGCGACCCCGGCACCCATCGCATAGGCGGGCAGGCAGAGGGCTGTCAGGGCGGCGAGGGTTACTTTGGATACATGTGTCATGTGATACTTCCTTTTCGTGGTTTGGTCGAAGGTCTTGCTGCCTTCAGGGTGTTAGACGCATCCGGAGCGGTTTGCGTTCATCCCCCCGGAGCGGCGCGCGAAGGCCTGCCGACCTGGCCCCCGGCCATGGGCAAAGCGCCGCCCAAAAAGCCCCGGAAGCCGGTTTCGGCGGAAATTCCCCAACTGGTTGCGTTCCGGTGAAATCGGCATGCTGCACAAAAACAAGCGAGGCAGCACCATGACAGACCCCCTGACAGCCCACCTGACCGCCCCCGTCCCGGGCCCCGGGCCGGCACCCGAGCCGGCCGCCTCCCCTGCCCCATGCGCCTTTGACGCCCTGATGCCCCGGCTGCGCGCCCGCGCCCGCAAACTGACCCGCAGCGCGGAGGAAGCCGAGGACCTGGCCCAGGAGGTGGCGCTGAAACTGTGGCAGTTGCTGGCGGGGGATGCAGAGATCGCGGCCCCCGACCGCTATGCGATGATCATGCTGCACAACCTCGCGCGGCACCGCTGGCGCGGGACACGCCAGACCGAAGAGCTGACCGAGGAAATGGCGGTGACAGCACCCGTGGCCCCGGCCCGGCTGGCCTGCGCAGAGCTGCGCGCGGCCATCGCATTGCTGCCCCGCGACCAGCGCGCCTGCATGGAACTGGTGCTGGCCGGTGACACCAGCCCGCAGGCGCTGGCGGCGCATCTGGGTGTGCCCGAAGGCACGGTGATGTCACGCCTGGCGCGGGCGCGGGCCAGCCTGCGGCGGCAGATGGCGCTGGAGGGATCGGTGTCGGAACTGCTGTGAGCGCGGACCGGGGGCCAGCCCCCGGACCCCCGGTGGTATTTTTGGAACAATGAAGCCGGGGGTGGTGCAGGAGGTTCCGCGCGGTCCGGGTATGGCAAACCAGGTGCAGAGGCCGGAGTCAGCCCGCATCCTCCTGAACAGAAAAAAGGGAGCACCGAAGTGCCCCCTTGAGTTTCGCCGTTCCGTTTGCATTTCCTTCAAATGCAAACTCCCCTGACAGAGGCCTTTTCCTTAAAAGGCCGGAGTCAGCCTGCATCCTCCCGAACAGAAAAAAGGGAGCACCGAAGTGCCCCCCGTAGTTTCGCCGTTCCGATTGCGTTTATCCTTCAAACGCAATCTCCCCTGACTCCGGCCTTTTCCTAGAAAAAGGCCGGAGTCAGCCCTCATCCTCCTGAGCAGAAAAAAAGGAGAGCCGAAGCTCTCCTCTAGTTTCGCCGTTCAAGCTCAATATGTTAACCGCTCGGTGTTTGTTTGCCTGCGGCCTGAACGTCGTCCAGAGCACGCGCACGCGCTCCGTGTCCCGCGCCCCGGCGATGCCGGGGCTGCGGCGTGGGTGGCAGCGTATCGCAAAGCGATGCGCGAGAACCCACCCCGTCTCAAATGGGCCTGCCCGGGCCCCTTGTCTCGTCGGGGCGGGCCCCAAGGCCCTGCCCCTGCACGCCCCGTCAGGGCGCGGTCCGATATCAGCTACACCCCGACGTCCCACCGCAAGTGTTGCACTTCATGCAAGTGCCGTTGCGCACCAGCGTGTAGTTGCCGCATTCGCCGCAGGCCTCGCCTTCGTAGCCCTGCATCTTGGCCTTGGTCCGGGCATCCATGCTGACCGCCCCGGTGGCCACCGACGTGCTTGCCGCCATGGCGACGGCGGCATTGCCGTTGACCTGCGGTGCAGCTGCGGCGACGGCGGCTGCCATCTCGCGCTGGCCGCCCTGAAGCACCACCAGTTCCTGCGGCAGACGGTTGCGCAGATAGCCGGTCGAGCTGATCTGGCGCAGCACTTCGAGGCTCTTGGTCGCAGCGGTTTCCGACAGTTCGGAGACATTGGCCACGCCTTCTTCCTCTTCGCCCCGGCCCAGATCGTCAAATGTGGCGCCTTCGGGCTTCACATGGGCCAGATCGGTCCGGTCCAGGTAGCTGACCGCCAGTTCGCGGAAGATATAGTCGAGGATCGAGGTCGCGTTCTTGATGCTGTCATTGCCCTGCACCATGCCCGCCGGTTCGAATTTGGTGAAGGTGAAGGCATCAACGAACTCCTCCAGCGGCACGCCGTACTGAAGCCCGACAGAAACCGCGATGGCGAAATTGTTCATCATCGCCCGGAAGCCCGCGCCTTCCTTGTGCATGTCGATGAAGATCTCGCCCAGCTTGCCGTCGCCGTATTCGCCGGTGCGCAGATAGACCTTGTGGCCGCCCACGATGGCCTTCTGGGTATAGCCCTTGCGGCGCTGGGGCATCTTCTCGCGGTGCGATTTGATGATTTCCTTGACGATCACCTTCTCGACGATCTTTTCGGCCAGCACGGCGGCTTTCTCCTGCAGGGAACCGCTTTCCAGCACCTCTGCCGCATCGTCGTCATCCTCGATCAGTGCGGCCGCCAGCGGCTGGCTGAGCTTGGAGCCGTCGCGGTAGAGCGCATTGGCCTTGATGCCGAGGCTCCAGGACAGCTCATAGGCTTGCTGGCAATCCTCGATGCTTGCGTCATTGGGCATGTTGATCGTCTTGGAGATCGCGCCGGAGATGAAGCTTTGCGCCGCGGCCATCATGTAGATGTGGCTGTTGACGCTGAGATACCGCTTGCCCTTCTTGCCGCAGGGGTTGGCACAATCGAAGATGCCGTAATGCTCTTCTTTCAGGTGCGGCGCCCCTTCCAGCGTCATGGTGCCACAGACGTGGTCATTGGCCGCGTCGATGTCCGCGCGGGTAAAGCCCAGGGATTTCAGCAGGTCGAAAGTCGGGTCGTTCAGCTTGTCCGCCGGGATGCCCAGCACGTTCTTGCAGAAATCCGCGCCCAGCGTCCATTGGTTGAACACAAATCGGATGTCGAAGGCCGAGGCCAGCGCCTTGTCCACCTTGGCCAGTTCGTTGGGGCCGAAACCATGGCCCGCCAGCGAGGTGTGGTTGATGCCGGGGGCATTGCCGATGGTGCCGTGGCCCACGGCGTAGGACACGATCTCTTCGATCTGGGCGGAGCCGTAGCCGAGCTTTTCCAGTGCGGCGGGCACAGATTGGTTGATGATCTTGAAATAGCCGCCGCCGGCCAGCTTCTTGAACTTCACCAGGGCAAAGTCAGGCTCGATCCCGGTGGTGTCGCAATCCATCACCAGACCGATGGTGCCGGTAGGTGCGATGACCGAGACCTGCGCGTTGCGATACCCATGTGCCTCGCCCAGTGTCAGCGCCTCGTCCCAGGTGGACATGGCCACGTCGATCAGGCCGGGCTGCGGGCAGTTGGCGTGATCCAGCGGCACCGGCTTGACGCTCAGCTTCTCATAGCCGGTGTCGTTGCCATAGGCCGCGTTGCGGTGGTTGCGGATGACGCGCAGCATGTGCTTGCCGTTCTTGGCATAGCCCGGGAAGGCCCCCAGCTCGCCCGCCATTTCGGCGGAAGTGGCATAGGACACGCCGGTCAGGATCGCGGTCAGCGCACCGCAAAGCGCGCGGCCCTCGTCGCTGTCATAGGAATAGCCCATGTTCATCAGCAATCCGCCGATGTTCGCATAGCCCAGACCCAGGGTGCGGAAGTCATAGGACCGCTGCGCGATTTCCCGGGAGGGGAATTGCGCCATCATCACGGAGATTTCCAGCGTCACGGTCCACAGGCGCGCGGCATGCATGTAGTCTTCGACGTTGAACACGCCGTCCTGCAGGAAGGTCAGCAGGTTCATCGACGCCAGGTTGCAGGCGGTGTCATCGAGGAACATGTATTCCGAACAGGGGTTGGAGCCGCGGATCGCGCCGTCTTCGGGGCATGTGTGCCAGTCGTTCACCGTGTCGTGGTACTGGATGCCCGGATCGGCACAGGCCCATGCGGCATGGCCCACCTGGGCCCAGAGATCACGGGCGCGGATGGTCTTGGCCACCTTGCCGGTTGTGCGGTCGGTCAGTTCCCAGTCCGCGTCCTTTTCGACGGCGGTCAGGAAGGCATTGGTGACGCGGATCGAGTTGTTGGAGTTCTGGCCGGAGACCGAGTTGTAGGCCTCGGAGTCCCAATCAGTGTCATAGGTCGGGAATTCGATGCTGGTGTGGCCCTGCTTGGCGTAATCCAGCACGCGTTTGACGTAGGTCTCGGGGATGGCAACCTTTTTCGCTTCGCGTATCGCCTGTTTCAGCGCGTCATTCCTGGCCGGGTCATAGGCATCTTCAACTGTCCCGTCCCATTCCTTGATCGCCTTGAACAGAAGGTTCAGCTTCTGCTCGTGCATCTTGGAGCCTGCGACGATGGAGGCGACCTTCTGCTCTTCCAGCACCTTCCAGTTGATGAATTCCTCGATATCGGGGTGGTCCGCATCGACGATCACCATCTTGGCGGCGCGGCGTGTGGTGCCGCCGGATTTGATGGCACCGGCGGCGCGGTCACCGATTTTCAGGAAACCCATCAGGCCGGAGGATTTGCCGCCGCCCGACAGTTTTTCCCCTGCCGCACGCAGCGAGGAGAAGTTGGTGCCGGTGCCGGAGCCGTATTTGAACAGCCGCGCCTCGCGGACCCAGAGGTCCATGATGCCGCCATCGCCCACCAGGTCATCGGCGACGGACTGGATGAAGCAGGCATGCGGCTGGGGGTGTTCGTAGGAGGATTTGGAACGGGTCAGTTTGCCGGTCTTGTAGTCGACATAGTAATGGCCCTGCGCAGGACCGTCGATGCCGTAGGCCCAATGCAGGCCGGTGTTGAACCACTGCGGGCTGTTGGGGGCCGCGCGCTGGCTGGCCAGCATATGGCGCATCTCGTCAAAATAGGCGCGGGCATCTTCCTCGGTGGTGAAATAGCCACCTTTCCAGCCCCAATAGGCCCAGGCCCCGGCGAGACGGTCGAAGACCTGCTTGGAAGAGGTCTCTCCGCCCATCTCGGCACCTTCGGCGGGCACGGAGCGCCACAGGAACTCGGGCACGCCCTTTTCCTTCACCTTTTTCAATTCGGAGGGCACGCCCGCCTTGCGGAAATATTTCTGCGCGATCACGTCGCTTGCGACCTGGCTCCAGCCGGAGGGCACTTCGACATTGTCGAGCTTGAACACGACGGAGCCGTCGGGATTGCGGATTTCGGAAACTGTGCTGACAAAATCCAGGTCCGCATATGCGTCCTGGCCCGCGGTCGTAAACTGACGTTCAATTTTCATTTTTTACTGCCTCATATCCAGCATTAACAATCTACGGAAACCCGCCTGTCATTGCAGGCTGTCCCCACCCCGTTCATTGCCGACAAAAGGCACAGAAAGACCGATCACGGAGGGAGCCTGCCCCGTGTTCCTGCAGCATTTAACGAAGTTTTCGTCCTGGTGCCTGTCTTCTGCCCTGATGCGCCCTGCGAGCGTTAACCACTACATATTGTGGCGTCATCGTCGGCCTACACAAATTGACGCATCATGGGGGTTCGGGTCAACGGATTTTTTGAAAAATCTTCCAATCTTTAAGGTTGACCGGTGCCGCTCTTTTTGAGCGGCCCGCCGGGCTCCGATTCATACCGATCATATCCCCAGCCCCCCTGAACCGGGGAGGTTGCATCGCCGGTGCTATTCTCCAAACGTTACGGCACATTTAGGGGTATCGGCTCACCCTTTGCATGAAGTTATCCACAGATCCTCTGTGAACAAGATGTCCTGAAGGTGGCGATCCGGTT
The DNA here is from genome assembly GCF_027213915.1 of Sulfitobacter sp. G21635-S1. Classification (NCBI taxonomy): domain Bacteria; kingdom Pseudomonadati; phylum Pseudomonadota; class Alphaproteobacteria; order Rhodobacterales; family Roseobacteraceae; genus Sulfitobacter; species Sulfitobacter sp. G21635-S1. The sequence goes on along the minus strand of NZ_JAPWGV010000003.1, from coordinate 136,344 downwards.
TCGCCGGAAAAATCTGCAACGATTCATAAAAATGTCACGTTGGCCGGTTTCTCGGGCCAAGAATCATCGGCAAATGCCCACCGCATCTGGATGAGGTCGGGGTGCCGCCCACCACATGTAGGGGTGTCGCGTCGTCAGGGGTCTTGTACGATGCGAGCACGGCCCGAGGTACAGCTAGGCGGAGGTTTCTGCCGTTGATCATTGGCAACCAAAGCCCGGAACAAGCCGAAGGCGCTGGCCCGGCTTGCGCTTTGCGTCACTCCGGGCTCCAAGCCAACCTTTAAGATTTCATGAGGTGGCGCATTCACGCCGCGGGTGCAGATAACGTGTTTGCAATCTGGCGGCGGGCAAACCGAGCCTGGGCGCAACGGCACCCAAAGGGCATTTTGTGACCCGAAAGGGCAAATGTCCTGACCATCAACATAAATGAAAGTGGTCGGAGCGAGAGGATTCGAACCTCCGACCCCCTGTACCCAAAACAGGTGCGCTACCAGGCTGCGCCACGCTCCGACCTGGCCTCTTTAGTCGCTGGCATCGTGAATGAAAAGACCTAGATTAAGGTGTCTCGCAAGGCCATGCCGGCCCGAAGCGCGCAAAGGCGGGATGGCGCAGCTCGGTGCCTTCCACGATCCCCAGCCGTTGTGCCAGCCCGCCGTTGATCTCCAGCACCGCCAGGACGTTCTCGCCGCCGAAAATCGCGGTTTCATCCAGCGGTACGGCATTGTGGTGAATGTGGCGCACGACACCGGTGGCGTCGATGAACAGCATATCGAGGGGAATCAGCGTGTTGCGCATCCAGAAACTTGAACGACGCGGCGCGGGATAGACAAACAGCATCCCCGAAGAGACCGGCATCGAGGTGCGGCCCATCAGCCCGCGCATCTGTTCCTGCGGTTCATCCGCAATCTCGACGGTGAAGCGGACCTGGCCCCAGTCACCACGCAGCAGGACCGTATCGGCGCGGCAGCCGGAGGCAGCCTGGGCCGCAAGGGGCATCAGCGCGACAAGGACAAGGGCAAGGGCCGCAGCACGGATCCCTATTCGTCTTCGCGTTCCGTCAAGACCGTTTCCCATGCCTGTACCTCTGCGGCCATACGGCCGCGCTTGCCTTCGATCACCCGCATCGCCAGTGCTTCGCCCGGCTGCAAATCGGACAGGCCGGACTGGCGCAGCACTTCGATATGCAGAAACACATCCTGCGGCTTGCCAAAGACATTGGCAAACCCGAATCCCTTGGATTTATCGAACCACTTTACCCGCGCAGGTTCCAGAGGTGCCGCCGCCACGGCGCTGCGGTCCAGCCCCACGATATCCGGCAATGCGCTGGTCTGGACGTTGCCGGGCGGCTGGATCGACAGCACGGCGGTGGCCTGCACCCCGCGTTCGGTCCGCTGCGCGATCACCTCCACCCGCGCGCCATCGGTGACAGAGCTCTGGCCGAAGTTGCGCAGGACATTCACATGCAGCAGAATGTCCGGGCCCCCCTCGTCCGCCACAACAAAGCCGAACCCCTTGATCGGGTCGAACCATTTCACGACGCCCGATACCGGCGTCCCCTCGGGCGCATCTGTTTCGGGCTCGGTCGGTATGTCGCGGTCGTCCTGCACAATCGTCCTTTATCTTTTGCTTCCGTGCCCTTGGGCCGGAAAATTCAAGTTCTTATCACACGAGACAGCTTATTGATACTCAGGGGTTCAGGCGGGTCACATCCCAGGGGGAGGACGGATCGCCCCGCCGCCATTGGAACCGGTTGTGAAGCCGGAATTCGCCGTCAGCCCAGAACTCGATCTCCAGCGGCGTGATTCGATATCCGCCCCAGAACGGAGGCCGCGCCGGATCGGTTCCCTTTGCCGCCGTCACCTTTGCCACTTCGGCAACCAGCGCCGCGCGGCTTTTCAGGGGGCGCGACTGCGCCGAGGCCCAGGCCCCCAGCCGGCTGCCCAGCGAACGGCTCTTGTAATAGGCATCGGCCTGCGGCCCGTCCTCGCGGGTGATCAGCCCGCGCACCCGGATCTGGCGGCGCAGCGATTTCCAATGCATGACAAAGGCCGCCTTGCCCGCGCCATCCAGCTCCCGCGCCTTGGCGCTCTCGTAATTGGTATAGAAGACAAAGGCATCCGCCTCGATCTCTTTCAAAAGCACCATGCGCGCATTCGGCAGACCATCGTCGTCCACCGTCGCCAGGGCGATCGCGTTCGGATCGTTGGGTTCTTTGCTTTCCGCCTCGCCCAGCCACTGCCGGGCAATTTCGAACGGATCCTGCCCCGCAAAAATACCGGTGCGTTTTTCCATGTAGTATCCCAATTTCATAATCGTGCGCCGCAAATCGCACCGATCACTATAGCGCTATATCAAATGACATAACGCAACAAGCCACAGGACCGATTTTTATACAACCAATCCGGTAGTTGGCGCTAACATGCCAAAGGCAGGCATCTTGATGGCATGGCCGCAATGTCCTAGAGGTAACCGGTAATGTAACAGGCAGAGGTTCGGTGCCCATGGAAAACACTTTGATGCAAGGCAAGCGTGGGCTGATCATGGGCCTTGCGAACGACAAGTCCATCGCCTGGGGCATTGCCCGTACCCTGAGCGAGGCGGGGGCGGAACTGGCGTTCTCCTATCAGGGCGATGCGCTGAAAAAGCGGGTCGATCCGCTGGCCGCACAATTGGGCAGCGACATCGTCCTGCCCTGCGACGTCGGTGACGAAGCCAGCCTGGACGCGCTGTTCGACGGGTTGAAAGAGCGCTGGGGCGGTCTTGATTTCGTCGTTCATGCCATTGGCTTCTCTGACAAAAACGAACTGCGCGGCCGCTATGTCGATACCAGCCGCCGCAATTTCGCGATGTCGATGGATATTTCCGTCTATTCCTTTACCGCCGTCATGCAGCGCGCGGAAAAGATGATGTCACCCGGCAGCAGCGCGCTGACCCTCACCTATTACGGCGCGGAAAAGGTCATGCCGCATTATAACGTCATGGGCGTGGCCAAGGCGGCGCTGGAAGCCTCGGTGCAATATCTGGCCGAGGATCTGGGCAAGGACGGCATCCGCGTCAATGCGATCTCGGCGGGACCGATCAAGACGCTGGCAGCCTCCGGCATCGGCGATTTCCGCTACATCATGAAGTGGAACGAATACAACTCTCCGTTGCGCCGCAACGTCACCATCGACGACGTCGGCAAGGCGGCGCTTTACCTGCTCAGCGATCTGGGATCCGGCACCACCGGCGAGAACCTGCATGTGGATGCGGGCTACCATGTCGTCGGCATGAAAGCCGTGGACGCACCTGACATGGCCAAGGAATAAGCCTGAACCGATGTCCCTGGAAAGCCTCATCGCCTTCAACCTGCTCCTCCTCGCGGCCCTGGCCAGCCCCGGTGCCGCGATGATCTTTGTCATCCGGACCACCGTCAGCGCGGGCCGCGTCGCGGGGCTGCTCAGTGGCGTGGGGCTGGCACTGGCGGCAGGCTGCTGGACGGCCTCGGCCTTTCTGGGGCTCGACCGGCTGCTGGCGCTTGCCCCCTGGGCCTATGTCACGCTGAAGGTGGCGGGCGCGCTCTATCTGATCTGGATCGCGGTACAGACCTGGCGGCACGCCCGCCAGCTCCCCGGCGATGCCCTGCCCCGGCCGGCCGGCCGCAACCTCATGGCCGGTGCGCTGGTGAACCTCGGCAACCCCAAATCAATGCTCTTTGCCGCCGCCCTGATCCTCGTGGTCTTTCCCAAGGGCATGAGCGCGGGCGAAATCGCCTTTGTCGTGTTCAACCATGTGACGCTGGAAATCCTGTTCTACAGTCTCTTTGCCACCCTGCTCAGCACCCCGGTTGCGCGGCAGGGCTATCTGCGTCTGAAACCGGTCTTCGACCGCATCGCCGCCCTGCTGCTGGGGGCCTTCGGCACCCGGTTGCTGATCGAAAGGTAACCCCATGTCCGACAAACGCGACGCCAACCGCCTGCCCCATGAAAAAGGCTTTCACATTTCCTGGGACCAGATCCACCGTGACAGCCGCGCCCTGGCCTGGCGGCTGGACGGCGAAGGCCCCGATGACGGCGCCTGGCGCGCGGTGGTCGCCATCACCCGTGGCGGCATGGCCCCGGCGATGATCGCGGCGCGCGAGCTGGACATCCGCACGGTCGATACGATCTCGGTCAAATCCTACGACCACCAGGACCAGTCCGAGGCGCAGGTGCTGAAATCGCCCGATGCGACGCTGATGGGCGACGGCACCGGCATCCTGATCATCGACGACCTGGTGGACAGCGGCAAGACGCTGGAAGTGGTTCGCAAGATGTACCCCAAGGCGCATTTCGCCACCGTCTATGCCAAGCCCAAGGGCCGCCCCCAGGTCGATACCTTCATCACCGAAGTCAGCCAGGACACATGGATCTTCTTTCCCTGGGACATGGCGCTGCAATATGTCGAACCCTACCGGGGCAAGGACTGAACCCTTCCCCTCTTTTTGGCCATAGGCTCTGGACCCATTAATTCTATATGCTCAGTTTGACAGATTTTTTCGCAGACCAGGAACATCTGCGCAGGAATAGTGGTTCTATTTCAAGCAGATGTGACGCAGGCTGCGGGAAAATCCGTCAAACCCGTCACGCCAAAGGCGTGCCAACATGAGTCGGCGCTCCTACGGAGCGACGGGCGGCGATTTCACTTCATTTCAATGTCTTGGGTCGCTTGCAAATAGAACCACTATTGGCTGCACGCCCCAAACCATTGAAATTTCGTGAAATCGCCGCTGAGCATATAGAATTAATGGGTCCAGAGCCTAAATATTCCCGGGGAGTGTGAGGGGCCGGCCCCTCACGTCCGCCGCTGCAAGAGGATGCCCCCGATGCCATTGCCCCGCACCGCCACCACCTTTGCCCCACCGGTGATGGAAGCCCGCCGCTGGCTGCAGGGCGTCGACTTTGCCCCCGGCCGCCCGCTGATCAATGTCAGCCAGGCCGCCCCGGTGGAGCCGCCGCCACAGGCGCTGCGCCAGGCGATGGCCGATGCCGCCCTGACCAATGACACGGCGCATCTTTACGGCCCGGTGCTGGGCCTGCCGGAACTGCGCGCGGAACTGGCGGCGCAGACCGGGCAGCATTATGGCGGGCCGGTCACGCCCTTGCAGGTCTGCATTACTTCCGGCTGCAACCAGGCCTTTGCCGCCGCCATTGCCACGCTCTGTGCCGAAGGGGATGAGGTTATCCTGCCAACCCCCTGGTATTTCAATCACAAGATGTGGCTCGACATGTCCGGTGTTGCGGCGGTCCCGTTGGCCACCGGCCCGGACCTGCTGCCGGATCCGGACCATGCCGCCGCCCTGATCACGCCGCGCACCCGCGCCATTGCGCTGGTCACCCCCAACAATCCCGGCGGCGTCGAATACCCCGCCGATCTGGTGCAGGCCTTTTTCGATCTTGCCCGCCGCCATGGCATCGCGCTGATCCTGGACGAGACCTACCGCGATTTCGACAGCCGCAGCGGCCCGCCCCATGCGCTGTTCCAGGACCCGGACTGGGCCGAAACGCTGATCCACCTCTATTCCTTTTCCAAGGCCTACCGCCTGACCGGGCACCGTGTCGGTGCCATGGTCACCTCGGAGCGGCGCCTTGCGGAGGTTGAAAAGTTTCTCGACACCGTGGCCATCTGCCCCGCGCAACTGGGCCAGCATGGCGCGCTCTGGGGCATGCGGAACCTCGCGCAATGGCTCGCCGGTGAGCGTGACGAGATCCTCGCCCGCCGCGCTGCGATCACGGCCAACATGCCCCGTCTGGCACCGCAGGGCTGGAAACTGCTGGGGCTGGGCGGCTATTTCGCCTATATGCAGCATCCCTTTGCGCAATCTGCCGCCACGCTGGCCCCGGAACTGGTGCGCAGCGCGGGCATCCTCTGCCTGCCCGGCACCATGTTCTGCCCCGAGGGCGACGCCACCGGAGAGCGGCAGCTGCGCATCGCCTTTGCCAATCTCGACGCCGCCGGGATCGGCGTGTTGTTCGACCGGCTGGCAGAACTGAGGCCCGGTTAGGCCCGGGGTTCAATGATCCTGATCCAAAGCGCTGCAAAACATGCATAGTTGCTTGCCCCGCGCGGGCCGGACGCATAGACAGTTGCGAAAGTAAAAAAGGGTGATGGCACATGGCCAAAGGGTCGAGCATTTCAAAAACCGCGGTCTGGATTCTGATGGGTCTGCTGATCCTCGGTCTGGGCGGCTTTGGCGCGGTCAACCTGTCGGGCAACCTGCGCTCCATCGGTACGGTGGGTGACAAATCCATCCCGGTGGATGCATATGCGCGCCAGCTGCAGAACGAAATCCGCGCCATCGAACAGCAGACCGGCGAAAGCCTGCCCTTTGCCCGTGCCCAGGAAATCGGCCTGGACCGCGCAGTGCTGCAACGGCTGGTGCGCAACCGGGCACTGGACCATGAAACGGCGCAGCTGGGCCTGTCCATCGGCGACGAAGCCCTGCGCGAGGACATTCTGAACATCCCCGCCTTTCAGGGTGTCGATGGCAAGTTCGACCGCGACGCCTACCGCTTTGCCCTGCAACAGGGTGGCCTGTCGGAGGGTGAATTCGAAACCTCCCTGCGCGAGGAAGCGGCACGCACCCTTTTGCAACGCGCGGTCACCGGCGGCGTGGTGATGCCCGCCACCTATGCCGATACGCTGATGACCTATATCGCCCAGGAACGCAGCTTTACCTGGAGCGTGCTGGACGAAAGCGATCTGGCGACCCCGCTGGCAGAGCCCGGCGAAGAGGAACTGCGCGCCTATTACGACGAAAATCAGCAGGCCTTCATGCTGCCCCTGACCAAGAAGATCACCTATGCCTGGCTTTCCCCCGATGCCATGCTGGACGAGGTGGAGGTGCCCGAGGACGAGCTGCGCCGCGCCTATGACGACCGCGCCGCCGAATACCAGCAGCCCGAGCGGCGCCTGGTGGAACGCCTGGTCTTTGCCGATCAGGAAAGCGCCGACCGGGCCGCCGCCGCGCTTGAGGTCGATGGCACCACCTTCAACGCGCTGGTGGAGGAACGCGGCCTTGAACTGTCGGATGTGGATATGGGCGATGTCGGCAGGCTGGACCTGGACGCCGCGGGCGAGGCTGTCTTTGCCGCCGAAGTGGGCGATATCGTGGGCCCCCTGCCCAGCCCGCTTGGGCCCGCCCTGTTCCGGGTGAACGGCGTGCTGCCCGCCCAGAACACCACCTTCGAGGAAGCCCGCCCGGCCCTGCAGGCCGAGCTTGCCTCCGCCCGCGCCGTGCGCGCGGTAGAGGCCCGTGCGCAGGAGTTGGACGACCAGCTTGCCGGCGGCGTGACCCTCGAACAGATGGCTGAGGAAACCCATATGACCCTCGGCACCCTCGACTGGACCCCCGAAAGCAGCGAGGGCATCGCCGCCTACACGGCGTTCCGTGACGTGGCTGCCGATGTCACCGCCGAGGATTTTCCGCGCATCACGCAACTGGAAGACGGCGGCGTCTTTGCCCTGCGGCTGGATGAGCGGCTGGAAGAACGCCCCGAACCTTTCGAGCAGGCCCGCGATGACGTCCGCGCCGCCTGGACCGCCGAACAGACCGTTGCGCAGCTGACCGAACAGGCCGAGGCATTGGTCCAGACACTGGGCGGCACCGCCTCCTTCGAGGAAGCGGGGCTTGACGCCACGATCGAGGAAAACCAGACCCGCCGCGCCTTTATCGAAGGCACGCCCGAAGGCTTCATGGAAACGGTCTTCAGCCTGGAACCGGGCACCGTGACAGTGCTGCCGGGGGATGGCAATGTGGTGATCCTGCGCCTCGACGCGATTGAGCAGGCCGGCGAGACCGACGAATCCGCCGCCCTGCGCGCCCGCCTCACCGAACAGCTGGACCAGAACCTGTCGCAGGACCTCTATTCCGTCTTTGCCGATGACGTGGTGCGCCGCGCCGGGCCGAAGGTGGACCAGCGCGCGCTGCAGGCCGTCCATGTCAACTTTCCCTGATCGGCAGCACCCATGACCCTGACACCGGCATATGAAGATTTCGCCGCAGGCTACGGCGCGGGCGAAAACCAGATCGTCTTTACCCGGCTGGCCGCCGACCTGGACACACCTGTCTCGCTGATGCTGAAACTGACCGGGGCGAGCGAAAACGCCTTTGTGCTGGAATCGGTCACCGGCGGCGAGGTGCGCGGACGCTATTCCATCATCGGGATGAAACCTGACCTGATCTGGCGCTGCCGGGGCGAAAGCTCGGCGGTGAACCGCGCCGCCCGCTATGACGCGGATGCTTTCGAAGAGATGCCCGGCAATCCGCTGGACGTGCTGCGCAGCGTCATCGCAGAAAGCCGGATCAACCTGCCCGAAGATCTGCCGCAGGCAGCGGCGGGGCTGTTCGGCTACCTGGGCTATGACATGATCCGCCTGGTCGAACATCTGCCTAACGTGAACCCCGATCCGCTGGGCCTGCCCGATGCGGTCATGGTCCGCCCCTCGGTCATTGCCGTGCTCGACGGGGTCAAGGGCGAGGTCACCGTCGTCTCCCCCGCCTGGGTCTCTGACGGGCAATCGGCGCGTGCCGCCTATGCACAGGCCGCCGAACGGGTGATGGATGCGGTGCGCGATCTGGAACGCGCGATGCCTGCCACCTCCCGCGATCTGGGCGACGCCCATGAGACCCCGGAGCCGGTCAGCAACTTCACCCGCGACGGGTACAAGGCCGCGGTGGAAAAGGCGCGCGACTATATCGCGGCGGGCGACATCTTTCAGGTGGTGCCCAGCCAACGCTGGGCGCAGGGCTTTACCCAGGATCCCTTTACCCTCTACCGCAGCCTGCGGCGCACCAACCCCTCGCCCTTCATGTTCTATTTCAACTTCGGCGGCTTCCATGTGGTGGGTGCCAGCCCCGAGATCCTGGTCCGGGTCTTTGGCAATCAGATCACCATCCGCCCGGTGGCAGGCACCCGGCCCAGGGGCGCCACGCCGGAAGAGGACCGCGCGCTGGAAGCGGACCTTCTGCTGGATCAAAAGGAGCTGGCAGAGCATCTGATGCTGCTGGATCTGGGCCGCAACGACGTGGGCCGCGTCGCCAGAATCGGCACCGTGCGCCCGACCGAGGAATTCATCGTCGAACGCTACAGCCATGTCATGCACATCGTCTCCAACGTGGTGGGCGAGCTGAAGGAAGGCTGCGATGCGCTTGATGCCTTCTTTGCCGGCATGCCCGCGGGCACCGTGTCGGGGGCGCCCAAGGTGCGCGCGATGGAGATCATCGACGAGCTGGAACCCGAGAAACGCGGCCTTTACGGCGGCGGTGTCGGCTATTTCAGCGCGGGCGGCGACATGGACATGTGCATCGCCCTGCGCACCGCCGTGATCAAGGACGAGACGCTCTATATCCAGGCGGGCGGCGGCGTGGTCTATGACAGCGATGCGGAGGCCGAATATATGGAGACCGTGCATAAATCCAACGCCATCCGGCGGGCTGCCGCGGATGCCGCGCGCTTTGGTGGTCAGGGGAACCGCTGAAGGTGCCCAGCCGCGCGCCTTTCGAGATCGCGGGGCAATCTGTCGCCCCCGGCACCAGCCTCGGCATTGACCTGCCGGTCTCCACCCTGCCCGATCACACGCCGGTGCATCTGTCGGTCGAGGTGCATCACGGCAAGCGCCCCGGCCCCACCATGTTCGTCAGCGCCGCCGTGCATGGCGACGAGGTGATCGGCGTCGAGATCGTGCGCCGCCTGCTGCGCGCACCACAGCTCAAATCCCTGCGCGGCACCTTGCTGGTGATTCCGGTGGTCAATTCCTTCGGCTTTCTCAGCCGCTCGCGCTACCTGCCCGACCGGCGCGACCTGAACCGTTGTTTTCCGGGCCATCCCTCCGGGTCGCTGGGGGCGCGGCTGGCGCATATCTTTCTGCAGGAAGTCGTCCTGCGCTGCGATTTCGGGATCGACCTGCATTCCGCCGCGATCCACCGTACCAACCTGCCGCAGGTGCGGGTTTCGCCCTCCGACAAGGTCACCCAGAAAATGGCGGTGGATTTCGGCGCGCCGGTGGTGCTGACATCGGGGCTGCGCGACGGGTCCCTGCGCGCGGTGGCTGGCAAACAGGGCGTGCCGATCCTGCTCTATGAAGCGGGCGAAGGGCTGCGGTTCGACGAAATGGCCGTGCGCGCGGGGCTTGCGGGCATCCTGCGGGTGATGCGCGGCCATGACATGCTGCCCGCCAAGGGCATCGCAAAGGCGCGTGTCGCGCCCTATCTGTGCACCTCCTCCCACTGGCTGCGCGCCCCTGCGGGCGGGCTGCTGCGCACCTTCCGCGGCGAGGGCGAGACCGTCGAAAAAGGCGATGTGCTGGCCACGGTCTCCGACCCTTTCGGCGCGGTGGAGACCGATCTGATCGCCCCCGAAGCCGGCATCCTGATCGGCCGCGCGATCCTGCCGGTGGTGAACGAGGGCGATGCGGTCTTTCACCTGGCCAAGCTCAGCCCCCGCGCGGCAGAGGCCACGGTGGATGACCTGGCCTCGCAGCTGGAAAGCGACCCGCTGTTCGACGAGGATGAAATCATCTGATTGCTCTGCCGCGCAGCCGCGCTACCTGTTCCTGCGACCCCGAAGGAGCCACCAGATGATCCGAACCGCCACCTGTCTCTTGATGCTTTGCGCCGGCAGCGCCCAGGCCGACCTGAGCCTGCGCTTTGTCGAAGGCGCGCCCGGCGACCGTTTCGTGCTGACCAACACCGGCAGCTGCCCCCTGGCCGAAGCCACGCTGACGCTGGACATCGGTGCCGCCCCCGCCGGGCTGCTGTTTGACGCAACGCCGGGCGGTGCCGGGGTGGACAGCTATCACCCTTTCGAGGTGATCGAGGGCCGTGGCGCGCTCTTGGGGCTGCCGGAGCTGGCGGATGGCGACACGGTGCTGAGCCTGAACCTTGCGGGGCTTGAGGCGGGCGGCATCGTCAGCTTTTCGCTGGATGTGGATGATACCGGCACAGGCCGCCCCGAAACCATCGCTGACAGCGAGATCGCGGGCACGATGGTCACGCTGGTGATGGGCGAGACAACGCTGGAGGTGGCCTTTTCCGATCAGGCCAGCGCCGTCATTCCGATTGCGCCCTGCATCAGCTAGGGACGCCGGACTTTTCAAAAAGTCCGGAGCGATTTTTTCAAAAAAATCGTCTCAGGTCTCAGGCCAGATCACCTGTGAAACCCGCCGAGGTCGGGACCAGCGACCTCACGCCACTTGTCCCTGCATCAGCCAGACGCTCCGGACTTTTCAAAAAGTCCGGAGCGATTTTTTCAAGAAAATCGTCTCAGGTCTCAGGCCAGATCACCTGTGAAACCCGCCGAGGTCGGGACCAGCGCCCTCACGCCACTTGTCCCTGCATCAGCCAGACGCGCCGGACTTTTCAAAAAGTCCGAACCGATTTTTTCAAAAAAATCGTCTCAGGTATCAGGCTTATTCGCGCGTCAGAACCGCCGAGACCGGGACCAGCGCCACGCTGTTGGCCCGGTCCTGCAAGCCCCAGAGCAGCAGCGCCGAGATCGTATCGGGCCGCAGCCGGCCCAGCATGATCACGGCCCCTTCCTGCCCCGCCTTGAACGCCGCCTGATCCAGGAACCGGCGGATCACCGTGGCGCTCTGCCCGTTGCTGTCGAAATCGCGAAAGATCGGATCGGCAGGCACGCCTTCCTTGCGGGCAAGTTTGGGCATCGTGTTCAGCCCCTTGTCCTGGGTGATCAGCCCATGCCCGGTATCGGCCAGGATCGCGGTGATCTGGTCTGACAAGTCGCGGCTGCCCTGAAAGCCGCCATCGGGGGCCTCCAGCACCGCGACGACCTGATCCAGATCCGGCAGCACCACATTGAACGTGGTTTCCGCGTCGCTGGGCTGCGCGCCTTCGGGCAGGGACACCATCGCCACCACTTCAAAGCCTGCCTCGCGGTAAAGCGCCATGCGCTCCGCCGCATCGGGCTTGCTGGCATCCACCGCGAAACTCAGGGGATAGGGAAAGCTGCGCAGCGCGGCCAGGCCCTGCGCCCCGGAGGTCAGGCCGGAGCCGTCGTCGATCAGTACGATCCCCATCAGCGGTTTGCCTTCGGTTGGCGGATAGGGCTGCGCAAAGGCTTCAATCGGCGGCACCTTGCTGTCCTCCGGCGTGGCATCGCCATCCACGGCCCCGGCAGAGGCCTCGGCACTCTCCGGGGCGGGCGTGGCAGAGCCGGGGCGGTTTACGGTCACACCGCTCTCGCGGTCGGTCAGCGTCACGGCGGGCGTACCGATTGCGGGCCGTGTCGCGCGGTCTGCCGATGGCGTTTCTTCCGCTGCTGTCTCGGGCGTATCCGCGGCCGGGGGTGTCCCGGCGTCGGGAAGGGTCTCGGCGTCGGGAAGTGTCTCGGCCACCACTGGCGGCGTTTCCGGCTCGGCCTGCGGCGCGATCTCTGCGGTTTCGGGTTCCGGGGCCAGTGGCATCGGTTCGGCCCCGGTGGTCTGGACCGGTGTTTCGCTCTCCGGCGCGACCGGCGTGGCATCGGCGGCTATGTCGTCAGCACCGGGCGTCTCCCCCCCCTCCTGCGCCACCTCGGGTGTCGCGGGCTGCTCCGGTGCATCGGGCACGGCAGGTGCGGCCCCGGTGGTCTCGAACGGTCCGCTTTCCGCCTGCGGTTCGGGCGGCTGCGCAGGTTCGGTGCTGATCGACAGGGTGTCAGGGTCCTGCGGGGCCATCGGGGCCAGGGCCTGCGGATTCGGCAACACCGGGCTTTCGCCCTCGGTTGCAACACCGCTGCTGTCCGCCCCGCCCTCCGGCGCGTTCAGCCCTTCGACGCCGCCCGTCTCTGGCGCGGCCGCAGGGCTTGTCGCCGTTTCGTCCAGCGTGGCCAGCGTATCGGGGTCAGGCGGCACCCCCTGGGGCGCGGCAGGCGCGGTTGCGGGGGCGCGATCGGTGAGGCTGGCCTTGTCGGTGCCCGTGCCATCCGGGCTGGCCGGCGCCTGGGTTCCGCCGGGGGCCGCATCGGTGACCTCGGGCGGCATCGGCGGTTCCAGCAGAACCGAGGCGATGCCGGCCACGCTTACGCTCACCACGCCGCCCAGAACGGCCCCTTTGAAAAAACCCCGTGCCATTGTCGCACTCTCCTGCTCTTTTCAGCGGCATGCGAACGCCGCTTTGCCTGCCCTGTTCTTATGCACGGACCGCTCTTGACGCCAGCGGACAACCCTGAACATGTAGGGCGTAACTATACCCCCGTCAGGGGCCTCAAAACCAGTGCCAATCCGGTCATAAGGACAAAGAATTCAGACGTGTTGCTCCTGATAGATAACTACGACAGCTTTACCTACAACCTCGTCCATTATCTGGGCGAATTGGGGGCGGATGTGGTCGTGCACCGCAATGACAAGATCAGCGTGGAGGCGGCGCTGGCGCTGCAGCCCTCGGGCATCCTGCTGTCCCCCGGCCCCTGTGATCCGGACCGGGCGGGCATCTGCCTGGAACTGACCCGCGCCGCCGCCGAGACGGGCCTGCCCCTGCTGGGCGTCTGCCTGGGGCATCAGACACTGGGCCAGGCCTTTGGCGGCCAGGTGGTGCGCGCGGGCGACATCGTGCATGGCAAGCTGGGGCTGATGCACCATGAGGGCCAGGGCATCTTTGCCGGTCTGCCCAGCCCCTTCCCCGCCACGCGCTATCATTCCCTGGTGGTGGACCGCGACAGCCTGCCCGACTGCCTGCAGGTGACTGCGGCACTTGAGGACGGCACCATCATGGGCCTGCAACACCGCGAGCTGCCGCTGCACGGGGTCCAGTTCCACCCGGAATCGATCCGCTCGGAACATGGGCACAAGATGCTGCAGAACTTCCTCGACGTGATGAAGGTCCCGGCATGAGCGACACCCTCAAACCGCTGATCCACGCTGCCGCCAACGGCCCGCTGACCCGTGCGCAGGCGGCAGAAGCCTTTGAAATCCTCTTTGACGGCGAAGCCACCCCCAGCCAGATCGGCGGCTTCCTGATGGCGCTGCGCACCCGGGGCGAGACGGTGGATGAATATGCCGCCGCCGCCAGCGTGATGCGCGCCAAATGCCATGCGGTGAAAGCCCCCGAGGGCGCGATGGACATCGTCGGCACCGGCGGCGACGGCAAGGGCACGCTGAACATCTCGACCGCCACCGCCTTTGTCGTGGCAGGTGCCGGGGTGATCGTGGCCAAACACGGCAACCGCAACCTCAGCTCCAAATCCGGGGCGGCGGATGCGCTGACCCAGATGGGCCTCAATGTGATGGTAGGCCCCAAGGTGGTGGAGCGTGAACTCGCCGAGGTCGGGATCGGCTTCATGATGGCCCCCATGCACCACCCGGCGATTGCCCATGTGATGCCGACACGCTCGGAGCTGGGCACCAGGACGATCTTCAACATCCTTGGCCCCCTGACCAACCCCGCCGGCGTCAAACGCCAGCTGACCGGTGCCTTCTCGCGCGATCTGATCCGCCCGATGGCCGAAACCCTGCGCGCGCTTGGCAGCGACAAGGCCTGGCTGGTCCATGGCTCTGACGGCACCGACGAGCTGACCATCACCGGCGTGAGCTGGGTCAGCGGGCTGGACAGGGGCACCATCCGTGATTTCGAGATCCACCCCGAAGACGCGGGCCTGCCCGTCCACCCCTTCGAGGCGATTGTCGGCGGCACGCCCGCGGAAAATGCCCAGGCCTTCCATGCCGTGCTGGCGGGTGCCGCATCCGCCTATCGTGATGCGGTTGTGTTGAATGCGGCGGCGGCCCTTGTGGTGGCCGATGCCGCGCCGGACCTGAAAACAGGTGTTGAAATGGCCCGCAGCAGCCTTGATTCCGGCGCTGCCCGCGAAAAGCTGCGCCGCGTGGCCGAAGTATCTCAGGAAAAGTGATGAAATCCCCCCTTGCACGGCTTGGCGACTGGGCTGAGCTCCCCTTTTTTACCACCACCTATCCGGCGATCGAGACCGCGCTGCGGGCCGAGAAGCGCAATGTCTTCCCCCCCGCCGACCAGATTTTCGCGGCGCTGGAACATGTCGCCACCGGTGATGTGCGCGTGGTCATCCTGGGCCAGGACCCCTATCCAACCGTGAACCACGCCCACGGCTATGCCTTTTCCGCCGAGGAAGACACCCGGCCGCTGCCGCGCTCTCTGGCCAATATCTTCAAGGAGATGCGCAGCGACATCGGCGCCGCACCGGAGAGTGCCGACCTGCGGTTCTGGTCCGATCAGGGGGTGCTGCTGCTCAACACCATCCTGACCGTGCCGGAGGGACAGCCGAAGGGCCATGAGACGCTGGGCTGGCAGGCCCTGTGCGATCAGGTGCTGGCACGGCTGGCCGACAGCCCGCGTGCCTATCTGCTCTGGGGCAGCAGCGCGCAAAAGGCCGCGGCAGGCGTGGACCCGACCACCAATCTCAAGATCGAAAGCCACCACCCGGTCGGCATGTATGGCAACATGGGCTTTTTCGGCTCCCGCCCGTTTTCCCGCACCAATGCGTGGTTGCGCCAGCAAGGCCTGCCCGCCATAAACTGGGCCAACCCGGAGACCACATGACACAGACCATCCTGGACAAGATCAAGGCCTACAAGCTGGAAGAAATCGCCGCGGACAAGGCGGCCAAACCGCTTGAGGCGGTCACCGCAGAGGCGCGCGCGGCAAGCCCCGTGCGCCCCTTTGCCGAAAGCCTGCATCAGGCCTCGCGGGAGGGCTATGGCCTGATCGCCGAAATCAAGAAGGCGAGCCCCTCCAAAGGGTTGATCCGGGATGATTTCAACCCGGCCAACCACGCCGCCGCCTATGCCGCGGGCGGGGCGACCTGCCTGTCGGTGCTGACCGATACGCCCAGTTTCCAGGGCGCCAAGTCATTCCTGACAGAGGCCCGCGCCGCCTGCGACCTGCCGGTGCTGCGCAAGGATTTCCTTTATGACACCTACCAGGTGGCAGAGGCCCGCGCGCTGGGGGCCGATTGCATCCTGATCATCATGGCCTCGGTCTCTGACGCACAGGCGGCGGAACTGGAAGCGGCCGCGATGGAATTTGACATGGACGCGCTGATCGAGGTGCACAATGACGCGGAACTGGAGCGCGCCGCCAAGCTGAAAAGCCGGATGATCGGGATAAACAACCGTAATCTCAATACCTTCGAGACCTCTCTTGATGTGACCCGCCGCCTGTCCAAACATGTGCCGCCGGACCGCATGATCGTCTGCGAATCCGGTCTGCACACACCGCAGGACCTGGCCGATATGGCCATGTTCGGCGCGCGGTCCTTCCTGATCGGTGAAAGCCTGATGCGCCAGCCGGATGTGGAACAGGCAACGCGAGACCTGCTGTCCAATCCGCTGACCGCCGGGGGCATGTGATGGCGCTGACGCATTTTGACGGCAAGGGCGATGCCCATATGGTCGATGTCTCTGACAAGGCAGTGACATCGCGCATCGCCATTGCCGAGAACCACATCAAGATGCGCCCCGAAACTCTTGATATCATTACCGAAGGACGCGCCAAGAAGGGTGATGTTCTGGGCGTGGCGCGGCTGGCCGGGATCATGGCGGCCAAACAGACCGCCAGCCTGATCCCGCTGTGCCATCCCCTGCCGATCACCAAGGTCAGCGTGGAGCTGACCCCCGACGCCGCGCTGCCCGGCATCCGCATCGAGGCCACGGTCAAGACCACCGGCCAGACCGGGGTGGAGATGGAGGCGCTGACAGCGGCCTCGGTCGCGGCGCTGACGGTCTATGACATGGCCAAGGCCGTGGACAAGGGCATGGAAATCGGCGGCCTGCGCGTGGTTCTCAAGGATGGTGGCAAATCGGGCCGCTACACCGCCCCATGATCTCCGTCGAAGAGGCGCTTGCCCGGCTGCTGGCCCTTGTCGCGCCGCTTGAGGCCGAAGAGGTGCCGCTGCGCGCCGCCGCCGGCCGGGTGCTGGCCCGCGATGTGACTGCCAGCCGCACCCAGCCGCCCTTTGCCGCCTCTTCGATGGATGGCTATGCCCTGCGCCGGGACGAGGTGGAGCCGGGCGCGATGTTCAAGGTCATCGGAGAATCCGCCGCCGGCCACCGCTTTGACGGCGCGGTCAAACCCGGTCAGGCGGTGCGCATCTTTACCGGCGCGCCGGTGCCGGAAGGTGCTGATTTCATTGTCATTCAGGAAGATATCACCCGGCGCGGCGATCTGATCACCCTGGGCCATGACATCGGCGAAAAGGACAATATCCGCCCCGCAGGCGGCGACTTTGCCGCCGGTGACAAGGTCCCGGCCCCACTGCTGCTGCGGCCCACGGATATTGCGCTGCTGGCGGCAATGAACATCCCCCGCGTTCCGGTCACCCGCAAACCACGGCTGGCGATCCTTGCCACCGGTGATGAGCTGGTCCAGCCCGGCGAAGAGCCCGGCCCCGACCAGATCGTCGCCTCCAACAGCCACGGGCTGACCGCGATGTTCGAGGAAATGGGCGCCGAGGTGCAGCTGCTGCCCATCGCCCGCGACACCGCCGCTTCGCTGAAACAGGCGTTCACGCTGGCCCGGGGCGCGGATCTGATCGTCACCATCGGCGGGGCCTCTGTCGGTGATCATGATCTGGTCGCGCCGGTGGCGGCCGAACTCGGCATGGAACAGGCCTTTTACAAGGTGGCGATGCGCCCCGGAAAACCGCTGATGGCCGGGCGCATCGGTACATCGGCGATGATCGGCCTGCCGGGCAATCCGGTTTCGGCCATGGTCTGCGGCAGCGTTTTCGTGGCCCCGATGCTGCGCCGGATGCTGGGCCTGGGCGATGCGCCCGCCCCGATGCGCGATGCGGTGCTGGGTGTCGACCTGCCCGCCAACGGCCCGCGCGCCCATTACATGCGCGCGCAGATGCGCGACGGCGCGGTCCACCCCGACACGCGGCAGGATTCCTCGCTCTTGTCGGTGCTGGCCCATGCCGATGCCCTGCTGGTCCGCCCGGTCGAAGACCCGGCGCGGAAGGCTGGCGATGCTGTCCGTGTCATCCCGCTCTGAGGCAGAGCGCCCTTTCAGCGTTGACACAAAACAGGAACATCCCTAGAACAAAAAGAAACAACTGACCAAAAGGGACGGGCCGTGCTTACCAAAAAACAACTCGATCTGTTGGCATTCATCCAGAAACGTGTGCAGCGCGACGGCGTACCGCCCAGCTTTGACGAAATGAAGATCGCGCTTGATCTGCGGTCGAAATCCGGCATTCACCGCCTGATCACGGCGCTTGAGGAACGCGGTTTCATCCGCCGTCTGGCGCACCGCGCCCGCGCGCTTGAGATTGTGAAACTGCCCGAAAGCCTGGGCGGCGCGCCCAGCGGCTTTACCCCCCGCGTGATCGAGGGGGACCGCCCCGACAGCCCGCCGCCGGCCCAGGCCATGGCGGTCCAGGCCACGGCGCTGGATCTGCCGGTGATGGGGCAGATCGCCGCCGGTGTCCCGATCGAGGCGATCAATCACGAAACCCACCGCGTTTCCGTGCCCGGCGGCATGGTTTCGGGCAAGGGCGAACATTACGCGCTTGAAGTCAAAGGCGATTCGATGATCGAGGCCGGGATCAACGACGGCGATGTCGTGGTGATCCGCGAGACCTCCACCGCCGACAACGGCGATATCGTCGTGGCGCTGGTCGATGACCTTGAGGCGACGCTGAAACGCTTCAAACGCAGCGGCACCTCCATCGCGCTGGAGGCCGCGAACCCGGCCTATGAGGCGCGGGTGCTGGCCGCCGACCGGGTCAAGGTTCAGGGCCGTCTGGTCGGGCTGATCCGCACATATTGATCCGGCGCGGCCTCCGGCTTTGCCGGGGGCCAATGGGTCCATAACCTGTCACCGGTCCGTTCGCGGGCCGTTGTCAGGGTCCAGCCCTGCTTGCCCGGTGTCAGCGCCAGCGCGCCTGTGTGTTTCAGCAGCAGCGGGTCAAAGACATCGCAGGGCGCCTGCGCCAGATCGGCCGCAGGGACAGAGACGACGACAATCTGCCCCGGCGCACATCCCTCGAATGCCGCCAGACGCCGCTTGCCGCTCAGGTGGATGACCTTGCCCCCCTCCGGCCAGCGCAGGGCGGCCTCCAGCTGTCCGCCACCGTCGCCATCATTCTCCAGCCAGTTGCGCGCGACAAATCCGGCGGTGCGCTCCCGGCTCAGCGCCCGGCCCTGCGGGGTCATCACCCCAACCAATGCGCCGGTGTCAGAGATCAGAACAGCGGGCCGCTGCGCCCCCTGCCAAAGGACAAGGGCCAGTGCCATCACGGGCATGCCCGCAAGGCGCAAACGGCCCTGCCAGAGGATCAGCAGCAGGAACCCCAGTGCCAGCAGCGGGATCACCCAGGCCCCCGGCCCCACCACATAGCCGCGCGCGCCCTCCAGCCCGGCGATCCAATGGGCCACGCCGAGAATCCAGCGCAGGCCCAGCCCCATCACCCAAAGCCCCAGCGCCTCTGCACCGAAGGGGGCCAGCACCAGCGCCGCCACGGCGGCGGGGATGATCAGCACCCCCATCAGCGGCACCGACACCAGGTTGGCGATCAGCCCGTAATGGGCAATGGTGTTGAAATGCGCCGCCGCAATCGGCGCAGTGGCCAGCCCCGCCACGGCGGAGGAGACAAAGACCGCAAAGGCGGGTTTCAGCCAGGGCGGCAACCAGCCCATATCGACCGCCCTGAGCCAGCCAAAGACCGCAACCAGCGCCGTTGTCGCGGCAAAAGACATCTGGAACCCCGGCCCCATCAGCGCCTCTGGCCGAAGGATCAGCACCAGCGTTGCCGCAATCGCCACCGCCCGCAGGGACAGCGCCCGCCGCCCGATCATCAGCGCCCCCAGCGCCACAGCCACCATGATAAAGGCCCGCTCCGTCGCCACGTTGCCGCCCGACAGCGCGAGGTAACCTGCCGCCGCGACCAGCGCACCACCGGCCGCGATCCCCTTTGCCGGCCAGCGCAGGGCCGTAATCGGATGCGCGGCCAGCAGCAACCTGAGCGCGCCCAGCACCACCGCGCTGAGCAGCCCCATGTGCAGCCCCGAGATTGCCAGCAGATGCGCCAGGTTGCTGGCGCGCAAGGCCTCCAGCGCCTCGCGGCTGATGGCGCTGCGGTCGCCGGTGGTGATGGCGGCGGCAAAGCCGCCAATGTCACCGGGCAGAACCTGCCGGATGCGGGCAGAGGCCGCCATGCGGATGCGAAACACCGCCAGCCCCGCATGGCCATCCCGCGCCTCTGCCACCCCCAGCAGCGGCACGCGGGTATAGCCGACGGCGCCCAGCCGCGCAAACCAGGCGTGGCGCTGGAAATCGAATCCGCCCGGCTCCACCGGACCGGCGGGGGGCGACAGATGGGCCGTGGTCATCACCCGCAGCCCCGGTTCGGGCGTGATCCCCGCACCGCCATGCAGCGACAGCCGCACCCGGTCAGGGGTTCGCGCAGGTGACACCCGCGCCAGCCGCACCTGATCCAGCGTCAGGCGCAGCGCATCGGACTGGCTCCGGTCCATCGCGACAATCCGCCCCTCAACCGGCCCGTAATAGCGCCAGCCCAGCACCGGCCCCGCGACGCGATGCGCCCGGCCCGCCGCCAGCAATACCCCGATCAGGCAAAGCGCCGTGCCAAAGGCAAGGGGCGCCACCGGCTCCGGCAGGAAGCGGGCCAGCACCAGCATCAGCAGCGCCGTCGCGGCAAGCCCTGCAAGCACCGGCAGGTCAGGCTCCGTGGCCAGTGAAAAATAGCTGCCGACGCCCGCCGCCAGGCAGACCGGCACCCAGCAGATCAGGCCGCCGCGCTGTGCCAGCAGCACCTTGCCTGCAGAATTGGAAATGCGCCCGCATAGGCCCATGCTTGCCCCCGCGCACCGCACTGGATAGACAGGCAGCACCCTAGAGGCCCCGTGATGAACAAGAGATTAACACGAGGCTGAGCACGTCAGAATTTGTTAGGAAAACATCCCCCATGTCCGCCGAAGTCGTCACCCGTTTCGCCCCGTCTCCCACCGGTTTCCTGCACATCGGCGGCGCGCGGACCGCGCTGTTCAACTGGCTTTATGCGCGCGGCAAGGGCGGCAGGTTCCTGCTGCGGATCGAAGATACCGACCGCGCCCGTTCGACCCCGGAGGCGACAGATGCGATTCTGCAGGGTCTGGCCTGGCTGGGCCTGGACCATGATGGCGAGATCGTCAGCCAGTTCGAAAATGCGCCGCGCCATGCGGAAGTGGCCAATGCCCTGCTGGAGGCCGGCAAGGCCTACAAGTGCTTTGCCACGCAGGAAGAAATCAACGCCTTCCGCGAGGCCGCCAAGGCCGAGGGCCGCAGCACGCTTTACCAGTCCCCCTGGCGCGATGCGGACCCCGCCAGCCACCCCGATGCCCCTTATGTCATCCGCATCAAGGCCCCGCAGGAGGGCCAGACGGTGATCCGTGACCAGGTGCAGGGCGATGTGACCATTTCCAACGCACAGCTTGATGACATGGTGCTGTTACGTTCCGATGGCACACCGGTCTACATGCTGGCGGTTGTCGTGGATGATCATGACATGGGCGTGACCCATGTGATCCGGGGGGATGACCACCTGAACAATGCCGCGCGCCAGATGATGATCTATCAGGCGATGGGCTGGGATGTGCCGGTCTGGGCGCATATCCCGCTGATCCACGGGTCGGACGGCAAGAAACTGTCGAAACGCCACGGCGCTTTGGGCGCACAGGAATATCAGGCGATGGGCTATCCCGCCGCAGGCATGCGCAATTATCTGGCCCGGCTGGGCTGGAGCCATGGCGACGATGAATTCTTTACCGATGCCCAGGCGCGCGACTGGTTCGACCTGGACGGGATCCGCAAGAGCCCCGCACAGTTCGACCTGAAAAAGCTGGAAAACATCTGCGGGCAGCATATCGCGGTCTCGGATGATGCCGCGCTGCGGCAAGAATGTCAGGGCTACCTGGCGGCAGCCGGTCTGCCCCCGCTTGATCCCGATCAGGCGCAGGGTTTGGAGCGGGCCATGTATTGCCTCAAGGAACGGGCAAAGACATTGCCTGAACTCATTGAAAAGGCACATTTTGTTCTGACGCACCGTCCTGTGGAGCCGGACGAGAAGGCGCAAAAGGCGCTGGATGCGGAGACCCGTGGCTTACTGGCGGAATTGACGCCGCACCTGCAAGATGCTAGCTGGACCAAGGAAACGCTGGAAGAGGTAATGAACAGCTTTGCGGCTGCGCATGATACCAAATTCGGCAAACTCGCAGGGCCCCTTCGGGCTGCCCTTGCTGGGCGCGCGGTCACCCCATCCGTTTTTGACATGATGCTCGTGTTGGGACGTGATGAGACCCTCGCCCGACTGACGGATGCGGCGGCGTGAACAGGGTTAACCCCCTGGAAACGCCACGCGCGATAACACATCGGCAGGTCCTGTCTCAGGGCCTCGTCGTGACGGCGGGCAATACGCCCTGCCGCCAGCTCAAGGGGAAGGGACCGCATGACTGAGAGCACGAAATCCGCAACGCTGACCATCGACGGCAAAAACTATGATCTGCCGATCTTTTCGCCAACCGCAGGCCCCGACGTGGTCGACATCCGCAAGCTCTATGCGCAGGCCAATGTCTTTACCTATGACCCCGGCTTCACCTCCACCGCCGCTTGCGACAGCACCATCACCTATATCGACGGCGATGCCGGGATCCTGCTGCACCGGGGCTATCCCATCGACCAGCTGGCCGCCAAATCGCATTACCTCGAAGTCTGCTACCTGCTGCTATACGGTGAGCTTCCCTCCCCCGCAGAGCTTGAGGATTTCGAAAGCCGCGTGACCAACCACACCATGCTGCACGAGCAGATGATGAACTTCTTCCGCGGGTTCCGGCGCGATGCGCACCCGATGGCGGTCATGGTGGGCGTGGTGGGCGCAATGTCCGCCTTTTATCACGACAGCACCGACATCAACGATCCCTGGCAGCGCGAGGTCGCGTCGATCCGCCTGATCGCCAAGATGCCGACGATCGCCGCGATGGCCTATAAATACACCATCGGCCAGCCCTTCGAATATCCGCGCAACGATCTGGACTATGCGTCCAACTTCCTGCGCATGTGCTTTGCCGTCCCGGCAGAGGAATATGTCGTCGATCCGATCCTGAGCCGGGCGATGGACCGCATCTTTACCCTGCATGCGGATCACGAGCAGAACGCCTCCACCTCCACGGTGCGTCTGGCGTCCTCCTCCGGGGCCAACCCCTTTGCCTGTATCGCGGCGGGCATTGCCTGTCTCTGGGGCCCTGCCCACGGCGGCGCCAACCAGGCCTGCCTGGAAATGCTCAAGGAAATCGGCACGCCCGACCGCATCCCCGAATTCATTGCCCGCGCCAAGGACAAGAACGATCCGTTCCGCCTGATGGGCTTTGGCCACCGCGTCTACAAGAACTTCGACCCGCGTGCGACCGTGATGAAGGAGAGCGCGGACGAGGTTCTGGAACTGCTGGGTGTGGAGAACAACCCGATCCTGCAGGTTGCCAAGGAACTTGAGAAACAGGCGCTCAACGATCCGTATTTCGCGGAAAAGAAACTGTTCCCGAACGTGGATTTCTATTCGGGCATCATCCTTGAGGCCATGGGCTTCCCCACCTCGATGTTCACCCCGATCTTCGCGCTGTCGCGGACCGTCGGCTGGATTTCGCAGTGGAAGGAAATGATCGCCGATCCGCAGAACAAGATCGGCCGGCCGCGCCAATTGTACCTTGGCCAGACCGCCCGCGATTACACGGACATCGAAAACCGGTGATCCGACCCCGGCAAACGCCCCGTTCAACGGGGCGTTTCGCTTTGTTGCCCAAACGTAAACAACCTTCCCATCAGAACGGGAAGTTTTCGGGGTGCTGATCTTCGCCGGCGGATCAGCTGCCGGTTCGGCTGACCGCCAAGAATCACAACTTTCCCTTCCGCGCCCAAGAACCAAAGGCCGCTGAGCCTGCCGACTGTTTCAGCCGTCATTGCCCAATGCGAAACACCGGCCCCTGAAACATGGCTAAATTGTGGCATTGTTTCGCCCTTCCAGACAATCTGCGAGGTTGCTTGACCGCCCTTCAAAAGCACCGTTAACCTGTTGAGAAATGTAGCGAGGAGGCACCATGTCGCTTTGGTTTTCATGCGGGTCGATTGTGCTGGTCGTTGCCACACTGATCCGGACCACACGAACAGATCAGGCTTTGTTGCGGCCTGTTCTGGTCCCGATCCGTTACAAAACAGTTGCGCCCGGTCCCTTGCGGAAATGGAGGCCCACATGACAGATTGCCGCTCGGACCGCCCGATGGAGGGCAGATTGCGCTGGGACCGCGCGGCAGGCTTGTTGCCCACCGCGGCGCGGTCAGGACCGGGGCCGCAGGGCGCGCTGGTGCCCGCAGGCCTGCGTGACAACGATCAGATCGCCGTGATCTATGACAAGGGGCAGACCCCGCCGGAAATCACCATCCGGCAGGTGTCGGGTACGGTCCATACGGTTCTGGCGGATGGTGTTGCGGTCGCCGTTGTGGCCAGCGCCAATGGCCCCGCCCCCAGCAAGGACGATGTGCTGCTGGTGGAACGCTCGGTCTGACCGGCATCGCGCTGCCGGCGCGTTTCGCGTCAAACTTGAACCACCTGCTGATTTGCATCCATTTCATCACCCATCGGCTCGGAAGACCGACAGAATTCCGCAAGCCTTTCAACTGGATTGCTTTCGAACGGCAGTTCGTGGACTGCGCGGCGAAGGTCAGGAAAGAGCCCTTTCCTCTACCCTCGCGCGGAATCAAGGCCGCAGGCCGCCGCGCATCGCCGGGCCGTCCCCTGGCACGGCGATTTGGCTGCTATTATGCCTGACAGACGGGTAGAATGTGCTTGGCTGCCATAAAGTGCCAGTCACAGAGGTCGGATCGCCGCACCACGGCCCGTCGATGCGCGGCTTGACGTTTCGCAGCAAACGGCAGCAAAGTCCCGCACAGCAGACTCCCGATCTGGCCAGTCTGAATATCCACTTTCAATGTGGCTCATGCGGGCTGAGGATGTCGGTTTTGACTGCCCCGTTCTGATGAAAGTCGATGCCCAAGGCCGTCGATATGTGCACCCATCAGCAACTGCCTGAAGTCACGGATTTCAGATCAGGGGTGTCTCAAGGCTGATGCGAAAGACCGCAAAAGCCCCGGAGCCCACACCGGGCCACAGGGTCCGACATTCAGCGCCCCTCGAAGGTCGCCTTGCGTTTCTCGGTAAAGGCCAGCACCCCTTCCTTGAAATCACGCGTTGCGCCGCATTGGCCTTGCGTCTCGGCCTCCTGCGCCAGCTGATCTTCATAGGAATTGTCCCAGGTCCCCCGGATCACCTGTTTGACCCCGGCATAGGCCGCTGTCGGCCCCTGCGCCAGCTGCGCCGCGCGGGCCTGCCAATGGGCCGCAAAATCCGCATCTGCAACAGCTTCCCAGATCATGCCCCAGTCGTCGGCCTGCCGCGCGCTGATCTTGTCCGCAAAAAGTGCGGCCCCCATAGCCTTGGCCGTGCCCATGTTGCGCGGCATCACATAGGTGCCGCCCGCGTCGGGGATCAGGCCGATCCGGGTAAAGGCCTGCATGAAATAGGCGCTTTCAGTGGCAAAAACCACGTCACAGGCCAGCGCCAGGTTCGCCCCTGCCCCCGCCGCCGGTCCGTTCACCGCAGCAATGGTCGGCACCGGGCAGTTCACGATGGCACGCAGCATCGGCGCATATTCATCGCGCAGCGTGCGCTCCAGATCGACAGAGGCCGCGGTGGCCCGATCCCCCAGATCCTGGCCGGAGCAGAACGCCCTGCCCGCCCCGGTGATCACCACCACCCGCGCTTCCTTGCCGCCCTGGGTTGCGGCATGTGCAATCTCGGCGCGCATCTGCGTGGTCAATGCGTTCATCTTGTCCGCACGGTTCAGCGTGATCGTGGCAATGCCCTCTGCCACATCATAGGTGATCGTCTGATATTCCATGTTTACGGTATCCTTCGCTTGAGGCCTTTGCCCCTTGATACCAAAGCGGGTCACACGGACCAGCAAAACCGCACGTCAATCCTTGAGAATCTCGCGCAGCCGGGCCTCTTCCTCCGGGCTCAGAGGTGTCTCTCCGGCCTGGGTGGCACGCGACCGGCCGCGCAGATAGACAAAGCCGACACCCCCCGCGATCAGCAGCATCAGCGGCCCCGCCCCCCAGAGCAGCCAGTTCGCCCCCGTCACCTCGGGCCGCAGCAGCACATATTCGCCGTAGCGTTGCACGATGAAATCCACCGCTTCGGCGTCCGTGTCCCCGGCAACCAACCGCTCGCGCAGCAGGATGCGCAGGTCACGCGCGAGACTTGCGTTGCTCTCATCGATACTTTCGTTGCGGCAGACAAGACAACGCAGCCCCCTGGACAGGTCCCGCGCCCGTGCCTCCAGCGCGGGATCCTCCAGCATCTCATCGGGCTGCACGGCAGCCAGCGGCGAGGCCAGCAGCATCAGGATCAGGACAAGACGTTTCATGCCGCAGGCACCGGCGTGGCGCGGGTCTTGCGCGCGCCTGCCGCCACGCGGAAGCGCCGGTCGCTCAGGCTCAACAGCCCTCCCAGCGCCATCAGCCCGCAGCCGATCCAGATCCAGTTGGTCAGCGGCTTGACATAGACCCGCACGGTCCAGCCGCCATTGTCCTGCTGATCCCCGATCACCACATAGACATCCCGCGCGAGGTTGTAGTCGATGGCAGCCTCGGTCGTGGGCATACGGGCGACCGGGTAGAACCGTTTCTCGGGCTTGAGCTGCGAGATCACGCTGCCGTCCTTCGACAGGGTCACATCGGCCTGCGTCGCCTGATAGTTCGGTCCGCGTATCTCGTTCACCTCGTTCAGCGTCAGGGTGTAGCCGCCCACATCCCAGGGCTGCCCGATCTGGGCCACGCGGATGTCATCCTGTGTCCAGGCGGTCAGCCCGGCGATGCCCGCCATGGTCACGCCAAGCCCCGCATGGGCCACGGCCTTGCCCCAGTCCGCGCGCGGCAGCCGGCGCAGCCGCGCCCAGCGTCCCGCCCCGCGCCCCGTGCGCTGCGCCAGTTCGACAACCACACCGGCCACCAGCCAGGCCCCGAGGAACAGGCCCATCGGCCCCAGCAGGCTGCGCCCCGACTGCATCGTCCAGGCCAGCCCGCCCACCGCCAGCGCCAGCACAAAGGCATAGCGCAAGGGCCGGACAGCACGGGCAATGCGCGCCCGTTTCCAGGGCAGCACCGACCCCACCGGCAGGATCAGCCCCAGAAGCACCATGAAGGGGGTGAAAGCCGCGTTGAAGAAGGGCGGCCCGACGCTCAGCTTGCGGTCAAAGAACATCTCGGCCAGCAGCGGCCACATGGTGCCGACAAAGACCACGAAACAGGCCACCGCCAGCAGCAGGTTGTTCACCACCAGGGCAGATTCGCGGCTGACCAGTCCAAAGACGCCCTTGGCCTCCATCGCGCCCGCGCGCAGGGTGAAGAGGATCAGCGCGCCGCCCATGAAAAAGGCCATGATCGCCAGGATGAACACGCCGCGTTCGGGATCGTTGGCAAAGGCATGAACAGAGGTCAGAAGCCCCGAGCGCACGATGAAGGTGCCGATCAGCGAGAATCCGAAGGCGAGGATCGCCAGCAGGATCGTCCAGCTTTTCAGGCTTTCGCGTTTTTCCACCACGATGGCCGAATGCAGCAGCGCCGCCGCCAGCAGCCAGGGCATGAAACTGGCGTTTTCCACCGGGTCCCAGAACCAGAAACCGCCCCAGCCCAGCTCGTAATAGGCCCACCAGGACCCCAGCGCGATGCCGATGGTCAGGAAGATCCAGGCCGCCAGTGTCCAGGGCCGCACCCAGCGGCCCCATGCGGCATCCACCCGCCCCTCGATCAGCGCCGCCACGGCAAAGCTGAACGCCATGCTGAGGCCCACATAGCCAAGGTAGAGGAACGGCGGATGAAAGGCCAAACCCGGGTCCTGCAGCAACGGGTTCAGGTCACGCCCGTCAAAGGGCGGTGTCTCCAGCCGCAGGAAAGGGTTGGAGGTGAAGATGATGAAGGCGAAGAACGCCACCGCGATGGCCGATTGCACCGACAGCACCCGCGCCCGCAGGCTGGGCGGCAGGTTGCCCCCGAACCAGGCCGCCATGGCGCCGAACAGCGTCAGGATCAGCACCCAGAGCAGCATGGAGCCCTCGTGATTGCCCCAGGTGCCGCTGATCTTGTACAGCATCGGTTTCGCCGAATGGCTGTTCTCGACCACCAGCTTCAGCGAGAAATCGGAGTTGATGAAAGCCCACATCAGCGCGCCGAAACTCAGTGCCGTCAGGGCAAACTGCGCGCCTGCCGCCGGTTCCGCCACCGCCATCCAGCCGGGCCAGCGTTTCTGCGCCCCGATCAGGGGCACGATCAT
This sequence comes from Sulfitobacter sp. G21635-S1, assembly GCF_027213915.1. Taxonomy (NCBI): domain Bacteria; kingdom Pseudomonadati; phylum Pseudomonadota; class Alphaproteobacteria; order Rhodobacterales; family Roseobacteraceae; genus Sulfitobacter; species Sulfitobacter sp. G21635-S1. The sequence goes on along the minus strand of NZ_JAPWGV010000003.1, from coordinate 107,984 downwards.
CTGAACGATCGCCACCGCAAAGGCGAGGATCAGCGCGAAATGTCCGAGTTCTGTGATCATGCCCCGATTATAGGCGGGGGCCGGGGCACCCGCCACGGGATTCTGTCACAATCGGCGCATCAAAGCGTCGCAGCCTGCGCAACTGTCAGGCCGCGCGCTTCCAGGCCTCCAGCGCCGGGTTGCTGTCGGGTGTGATCACCGCCAGGGAAAGGCCCGCGTCATTGCCGGTTTCTGCCGCCCGCGGGCTGTCGCTGCGCAGGGCCTTGATGGCGCTGATGTTCTCCAGCACCTGGGGCAGCCGGGTGACCGTGCCTGCAATCTCGCGCTGGAACTGCTGGGCTTTGACCTGATGGCGTGCCCCGAAATAGAAGGACACGATCACCCCCAGCAACCACCACAGCGGCTCCGGCACCAGGGCGATGCCCTGCATACGCTCTGAAAACCACAGCGGATCAACCATGGCCGAGACGAACAGCCCCATCGTCCCCAGCGCCAGCGCCGGGCGTGGCAGGCGGTTCAGCCCATCCATGAAACGGTCAAAGCCGCCCTGCCGCGCCACCGCGAATTCCGCGCCATATTGCGACATCGCCTGCCCCTGCGCCGCCGCGGCCCGCACCGCCCCCGCCTCTGCGTTCTCGCGAAAGACTTCCACGGTTTCGCGCACCACGTTACGCTCGCCCCCGAACATCGAGCCAAAGATGCGTCCGATTATCCCCATGCCGAGATCCTTTGCCGAAATGCCGCCGTGCTGAGATGATACTGCGGCGAGATGAATTCCTCGGCCCGGAGGATCCAGCCGCCCTTGCCGCCCGCCCGGTTGCGCGCATATTTGCGGCTGGCCGGGCGGCGGTCTGCCAGTCTGAAATAATAGTTCCGGCGCGCGATCCCATAGGCATCGACAAAGGCATCAGCGCCCCGCCGCATGGCCCCGCGCACCGCGCCGATGCTTTGCGGCCCCAGCGCGCCATCAACCACCACGTCATATCCCATGTCGCGCAACAGCCGTTGCAGGATCTTCACCGCATTGGCCCCCGCGTTGACATACATGTCAAAGACACTGGGTTGCAGGATGCCGGGCAATTCCCCGATCAGCGGCCTTTCGAAATAATGCCGGATGAAGATATCGACGGCCTGCGCGCGGGTCAGGCTGCGCACATCGCTGACGTCGACCTGCCCGTCCCCGGTCAGGTCCAGCCCCAGCCGCCGCATCGTGTGGATTGTCACACCAAAGTTCGTGGCCCCGCCCGGATCGTCCGGATCATTCACGAATCCGCCTTCCCGCGCCACGATGGCCTCGGCGATCTGCCTGACCGTCTGCATTGCTGCTGCTCCTTGCCCGTTGATCGGGGCAAAGACTGCTCAGAGAATGGTTAACAGATCTGGCGGCAGCGCGCGTTGCTCAGCCTTCGGGGTCCTTGTAGACGCCCTGCGCCTTGAGCGCGTCCACGACCTCTTTCGGCATGTAGGTTTCATCGTGTTTTGCAAGGATTTCAGTGGCTTCGAAAACACCGTTGATGTAACGGCCGGTGCCGACCATACCTTGATTTTCCGCAAAGAGATCCGGCAGGACACCGCTGAAGGTCACCGGCACCGTGGCCCCGCCATCGGTCACGTTGAAGCGCACGACCTCACCATCGCCGCGGATCAGACTGCCCTCTTCCACCAGCCCGCCGATGCGGAACACTTCTGTCGGCGCGGGCGGTTCCGCCATCACCTGAGAGGGCGCGCGGAAAAAGTTGATGCCGTCGCGCATCGCATAGCCGATCAGCGCAGTGGCGGCGACCAGCGCCACCACCGCCACGGCGATCACTTGAATACGGCGTTGCTTTTTCAGGCTTTTCATCGGCTTAGCATGGCCTCACGGGAACAGGGGCGCCATCATCAGCCCCTCGGTCTCTGCAATACCTAACATCAGGTTGGCGTTCTGCAATGCCTGCCCGCTGGAACCCTTTGTCAGGTTGTCCAGCGCCGCGATGACAATGGTGCGCCCTTCGATCCGGTCCGCCACCACGCCGATATGGCAGAAGTTCGAGCCGCGAATATGCCTTGTGCTGGGGGCCTCGCCCAGCGGCAGAACCTCGATGAACGGCTCGGCCTCATAGGCATTTTTCAACGCGTCATGAATGGCTTGCGCCTCACCTTTCACGTAGCATGTCGCGAGGATACCCCGATTTGCCGGGACCAGATGCGGCGTGAACTGCACCTTCACGGGCCGCCCCGCAAGCGCCGAAAACTCCTGATCGAACTCGCCCAGGTGCCGGTGTGTCCCGCCCACCGAATAAGCGTGGTAGCCTTCGGACAATTCCGCGTGAAGCAGGTTTTCCTTCAGCGACCGGCCCGCGCCCGACACCGCGCATTTCAGATCCAGGATGATCTCATCCAGGTCGATCACCCCGGCCTCGATCAGCGGGCGCAGGGCAAACTGCCCCGTGGCCGCGTTGCAGCCCGTGCCCGCCACCAGCCGCGCGGCGGCGATCTCCTTGCGGTAGAATTCGGTCAGCCCATAGACCGCCTCCTCCTGCTGCGCCAGCGCGGCATGGTCGTTGCCATACCATTTCTTGTAGGCCGCCGGATCGCGCAGCCGGAAATCCGCTGACAAATCAACGATCTTGCGGTCTTTCGGCAGCGCCGCGATCACCTCTTGCGAGGTCTTGTGCGGCAGGGCGCAGAAACACAGGTCGATGTCGGAAAAGTCGATTTCCTCGATGGTCACCAGGGCGGGCAGATCAAGGTGGCGCAGGTGCGGAAACACTTCTGCCATGCTTTGCCCGGCCTTCGAGTTCGCACCCAAGGCCTTGATTGTCATGGAGGAATGTCCGGCGATCAGCCGGATAAGTTCAGCACCGGTATAGCCGGATGCGCCAAGAATGGCGATGTTATGGGTCATGTCGTGGTCCCTCTTGCAGGGGATGGAATATCGGGGGTTCAGGCGGCGGTAAATGTGATCGGTCGTCGCAGGAACTGGGTCGCGCGGGCGCTCACCTGCTTGGGGTCACCCGTTGTCAGAAAGGCCCGTTCGCCCGTGCCCAGCATGTTGGGATGCCGGGTCAGGTAATCGGCCAGGCTTTCGGCCACCAGATTGGCCTGGCTGAACACCTGCACATCGGCGCCCAGGGCATCCTGAAAGGCATCCTGCATCAGCGGATAATGGGTACAGCCCAGAATCGCGGCCTGCGGATGCGGCATCTTGCGTTTCAATGCATCCACATGGCTGCGCACCAAGGCTTCTGCCAGGATGAAATCACCCTCTTCGATGGCATCGACCACGCCGCCGCAGGCCTGCGCCTCCACGTCCACGCCGATGGCGCGGAACGACAATTCGCGCTGAAAGGCGCGGCTGGCGACGGTTGCGGGCGTGGCAAAAAGCGCAACATGGTTCAGCGCCACTTCGCGCGGCGGGGAGTTGTCGCCCCATTGCCGTTCGGTCAGCGCCTCGATCATCGGGACAAAGACCCCAAGCACACGCTTGTCCGTGGGCACCCATGATTCCTGCATCCGCCGCAGCGCTGCGGCAGAGGCCGTGTTGCAGGCCAGAACCACCAGATCGCAGCCCGCATCGAACAGGCGCTGCACCGCCGCCGTGGTCAGATTGTAGATGTCATCAGACGTCCGCACGCCATAGGGCGCATGGGCGCTGTCGGCGATATAGGTGAAATCCACCTCAGGCAAACGCGCCTGCACCGCCTGCCAGACGGTCAGACCGCCCAACCCACTGTCAAAAATGCCAACCGCCATGTCGTCCCTTCAGGCGCGATGCCTTGCTTCGAATTCATAGCCCAGTTCATGCGCATGAACCGGGTTCGGGGACAACTCATATGTCGCTTTGCGGAGGAAATCCATCATCGCTTTTGCATCGCCGCGCAGCGGGTCCAGAAGGTCACGCCCCAGCGGCGCGCCGATGGCGACACGCACCGGCGTATCCACGCGTTTGCTGAACTCCTTGATCAGCAGACCCATGCGCAAAGTGGCGTGCAGATGGCTGGCAATCTGGAACATCCGGCTGCACTGGCCGTCGAAAAAGACCGGCACGACAACCGCATCGGATTTGGCGATCATCCGCGCGGTAAAGCTGCGCCAGCCGGGGTCCAGCGGCCGCGAAAAGGGTCTGGCCGCCGTGCTGACGGTGCCGCCGGGAAAGATGCCGATGGTGCCGCCCTGCCCCAGATAGTCCAGCGCGGCCTTGCGGGTCGCCAGGTTCAGCGCCAGCGCCTCCCTACCGGGTGCAAAATCAATCGGCAGCAGATGGCGGTTCAGGTCCGGCGCACGGTTGAACACCGCATTGGCGAGGATCCTGAAATCCCCACGGCTGCGCGACATCATATGGCCCAGCATCAGCCCGTCCAGAATGCCATAGGGGTGATTGGCGATAAAGATCACCGGCCCGCTGCGCGGAATCAGGTCCAGACTGCCCGCCACCACATCGAGCGAGAGCCCGTAGCGCGCCGCCATCACGTCGAAAAAACATGCCCCCGCGCCGATCTCGTCCTCGTAGCCCGCCGCACGCCTGATCAGGCGCAGCCGGCCGGTGGAATTTTCCATCAACCGGATCAGCGCACGCCCCCCGCGGCTTTGCGCGGACCATGCGTAGGATATGTCACTGGCCCGGTCCGGTCTCAGCTTGGGCATCGCGGCTCCTGAACGACGGTCACGGCGCATCAGATAGCGGCGAAATGCAACAGTCGCGTGACAGTTACTCCGCCGCCTTTGCGGCTTCCGCCCCGCCGGACCGGATCACCGCCAGCAGCTCCTCGCGCCGTTTGGCGGCCTTGGCTTCATTGGCCTGTTTGACCGGGCCGAAGCCTCGGATCTGCAGCGGCAGTTCGGCCAGCGCCACGATGGCATCGCGGGTCCGGTCGGTCAGCCGGGGCAGCACATCGGCCATATCCCCCTCATACTGCTTGATCAGCGCGCGCTCCATCCTGCGCTCGGCCGTATAGCCAAAGACATCCAGCGGCGTGCCGCGCAGGCGCTTCATGCCCGCCATCATCCGCAGCGGTCTTTCCAGCCACTGGCCGAACTCACGCTTCACCGGGCGGCCGTCCGGCCCCTGTTTCGAGATGATCGGCGGGGCCATGTGGAAGGTCATCTTGAAATCACCGTCGAACTCAGCGGCGGCCTGTTCCCGGCTGCGCAGCAGCAGGCGGGCGACTTCGTATTCATCCTTGTAGGACAAGAGCTTGTGATAGCCCAGCGCGACCGCTTCTTTCACCCTGGGGTCACTGATCTGGTCCAGCATCTTGCCATAGCGTTTGGCCAGCCCCTTGCCCTGATAACCGGTCAGATGCTCCTTGCGATAGGCGATCCTGTCGTCCAGCGATTTGGGCAGCGACACGACCTTGGGCGTGATCACCGCCGCCGCATCCTCGGGATAAAGCACCGCCCAGCGCCCGATCTCGAAGGCGCGCAGGTTGCGTTCGACCGCGGCACCGTTCAGGCGGATCGCCTCCTCGATGGACTCGAAGCTCAGCGGGATCAGACCCTTCTGCCAGGCGCCACCAAAGACCATCATGTTGGAATAGATGCTGTCGCCCAGCGCCGCCTTGGCAAGATCGGAGGCATCGAACAGCGCCACATCCTGCTTCAGCCGCGCCTCCAGCGCCAGGGTCAGCCGGTCATAGGGCATCTGGAATTCGGTATCGCGGGTAAATTCGCCGGTGATGATCTGGTGCGAATTGACCACCGCACCAGTGCGCCCGGCGCGCGTCAGCCCCAGCGTCTTGTTGCCCGCCGAGACAACAAGGTCGCCGCCGATCAGGGCATCGGCCTCGCCGGTGGCGACACGGATGGCGCTGATGTCTTCAGGCCGCTCGGCGATGCGGCAATGGATGTGGACCGCGCCGCCCTTCTGGGCGAGGCCCGCCATTTCCATCATGCCGGCCCCCTTGCCATCAAGCTGCGCCGCCTGCGCCAGAACCGCACCGATGGTCACAACCCCGGTGCCGCCGACCCCGGTGACCACAACGTTATGGGTGCCCTTGATCACGGGCAGATCGGGTAAAGGCAGATCGGGAATGTCGATTTTGGTGGTGGGGTCCTTGCGTACCTTGGCCCCTTCCAGCGTCACGAAAGACGGGCAGAACCCTTTGACGCAGGAGAAATCCTTGTTGCAGGACGATTGGTCGATGGCGCGCTTGCGGCCCAGTTCCGTGTCCTGGGGCACGATGGAGACACAGTTCGACTGCACGCCGCAATCGCCACAGCCCTCGCAGACATCCGTGTTGATGAACACCCGCTTGTCCGGGTCGGGGAACAGCCCCCGCTTGCGGCGGCGGCGTTTCTCGGCGGCGCAGGTCTGGATATAGACGATGGCCGAAACGCCTTCGATCTGTTCGAACTGCTTTTGCACCTTCATCAGTTCGGCGCGTTCATGCAGCGGCACCCCCTTGAAGGCGGCAAAATCCACGTCTTCTTTCTCGTCATAGACCACGGCCAGGTGCTTGACCCCCATGGCGCGCAATTCGGCCACGATGCGCGGCGCATCCAGGTCGCCCTCATTGTGCTGGCCACCGGTCATGGCCACCGCGTCATTATAGAGGATCTTGTAGGTGATATTGGTCTTGGCAGCGATCGCGGCACGGATCGCCTGCACACCGGAGTGGTTGTAGGTGCCATCGCCGAGGTTCTGGAACACATGCTTGCGGGTGGAAAACGGCGCCTCGCCGATCCAGTTCGCGCCCTCGCCGCCCATATGGGTAAAGCCGGTGGTTTCGCGGTCCATCCACTGCACCATGTAGTGACAGCCGATCCCGGCATAGGCGCGCGCGCCCTCGGGCAGCTTGGTCGAACTGTTGTGCGGACAGCCCGAGCAGAAATAGGGTGTGCGCGCTGCGATATCCTCGGCGTTGTCGGCACGGCGCGCATCGTCGAGCGATTGCAGGCCGGCGCGGATGCCATCGGTGTCGCGGCCCTCTTCCAGCAGGATGCCGCCCAGCTTTTCCGCAATCCAGATCGGGTCCAGCGCACCCCGTGTCGGGAAAAGCTCCTCGCCGTGCTCCATCCCCGCGCCGGACTTGTGCCAGCCATAAACGCGGCGGTGGGTGTCGTTGAACAGCGCCTCCTTGATCTGGATCTCGATCAGCTTGCGCTTTTCCTCGACCACCACGACCAGATCCAGCCCCTCTGCCCAGTCATGAAACCCATGCATGTCCAGCGGAAAGGTCTGCCCGACCTTGTAGAGCGTGATGCCCAGCCGCTCCGCCTCGTTCTGGTCGATGTTGAGCAGGCTCATGGCGTGGATCAGATCAAGCCAGTTCTTGCCCGCCGCGACAAAGCCGATCTTGGCCCCGCGCTTGCCCCAAAGGCGTTTGTCCATCTTGTTGGCATGTGAAAAGGCTTCCGCCGCAAAACGCTTGTGGTCGATCATCCGCGCCTCTTGCAGATGCGGCGTGTCCTGCAGACGGATGTTCAGCCCGCCCTGGGGCAGGTCGATCTCCGGCACCGCCAGCTGCATGCGATGCGGATCGCCGTTGACGACAGAGGTCGCCTCCACCGTGTCCTTCATCGTCTTCAGGCCAACCCAGAGACCGGAAAACCGGCTCAGTGCCCAGCCGTAGATGCCGTAATCGAGTATTTCCTGCACCCCGGCAGGCGAGACCACGGGCATATAGGCATCCACCATCGCCCATTCGGACTGATGCAGCACGGTGGAGGATTCACCGGTATGGTCATCGCCCATCGCCATCAGCACGCCGCCGTGCTTGCTGGTGCCCGCCATATTGGCATGGCGCATCACGTCGCCCGACCGGTCCACGCCCGGCCCCTTGCCATACCAAAGCCCGAATACGCCGTCGTATCTGCCCTCACCGCGCAGTTCCGCCTGCTGGCTGCCCCAAAGCGCCGTCGCGGCCAGATCCTCGTTCAGACCCGGCTCAAAGCGGACCTGATGTTCCGTCAGCACCTTCTCGGCCCGTGCCATCTGCAGGTCCACCGCCCCTAGCGGGCTGCCGCGATATCCGGTCACGTAACCCGCGGTATTCAGCCCCGCCGCCTTGTCGCGCGCCGCCTGCATCAGCATCATCCGCACCAGCGCCTGCGTGCCGTTCAGGAGCACAGGGCTCTTATCAAGGTCGAAACGATCGTTGAGTGAGATTTTCTGCGTTGTCATGGCGTCCTCCCAGAACGTCGGTTCGCGTGATACGGGATACATAGGTCATTAATGCTGACCTGTATAGCGGGTTTTTTGCCGTATCTCCGCAATATTCCAACTGTGAGACTTTATCTTATATCTATTTAGGATAGAGACAGACAAAGCCAAAGAAAGCGCCGATCATGGATTGGGACAAACTCAGAATCTTTCATGCCGTGGCCGATGCCGGCTCGCTCACCCATGCGGGTGACAAACTGAATCTGTCGCAATCCGCCGTCAGCCGCCAGATCCGCGGGCTGGAAGAACAGCTGAACACCAATCTGTTTCACCGCCACGCGCGCGGCTTGATCCTGACCGAACAAGGCGAGCTGCTGTTCGATGCAACGCGGTCGATGACCAAGCGGGTCGATGCCGCCACCGCACGCATCCGCGACAGCGAGGAAGAGGTCTTTGGCCAGCTGCGGGTGACCACCACCACCGGCTTCGGCACGCTCTGGCTCGCCCCGCGCCTGCCCAAGCTCTACGAGAAATATCCGGACCTCTCCGTCGATCTGATGCTGGAGGAACGCGTGCTTGACCTGCCCATGCGCGAAGCCGATGTGGCCATCCGCATGAAGGAACCCAGCCAAGCGGACCTGATCCGCAAGAAGCTGATGATGATCCGCATGTGCCTTTACGCAACCCCTGCCTATCTGAAGGCGAACGGCACGCCGATCCGGCTTGAGGATATGTCCGACCATCGGCTGATCTGCCAGAATACCGAAAGCGCCCAGGTTGCGGCGGGCCAGAACCTTGTCCAGCAGCTCATGCTGAACGACGTGCGGTCCCTGCTGACGGTGAACAATTACTTCGGCGTGCTTCAGGGCGTGCTGCACGATCTGGGAATCGGGGTTCTCCCCGACTACCTGACACAGGACTTTCCCGACCTTGTGCGCATCCTGCCGGATATCGAGTCGGCGGATGTCCCGGTTTTTCTCGCCTATCCGGAGGAATTGCGGCAATCAAAACGCGTCGCCGCCTTCCGGGATTTCGTCCAGGATGAGATTATTACCTACCGTAAACGCCTGCGGGATAAAGAAAACGCCTAAGCTATGCGCAACAAGCATACCCGACATGCTATGGAAATTGAAAAACTGACTTGATCCAGGGCACGGTGCTACCTAATTCAGCGTTATGAAGATTGATGCGCTTCGAACGAGTTCCAGGCGCGTCGCTTCATACCTCCCTGTTGGACTTGGGCCGAGCTTCGTGCTCGGCCTTTTTTTTGGCCCCGCGCGACCGGCCTTGCGTGACAAACCCGCGACAGCATCCGGTCAGGTCCTGACAGCACGGATTGAAGGCCGCTTTGCCCTTTTCCCCTTCCTGCGCTTCAATTAAGACAGCCCCATGAACGCCATCGGGGATACCGCACATGACCGAACCTGAGATCACACCGGAAATCATCAAAGCGCACGGGTTCACCCCCGAGGAATTCGCCGAGGTGAATGCGATCCTGGGACGGGCGCCGAATTACACCGAGATGGGGATCTTCTCGGCCATGTGGAACGAACATTGTTCCTACAAATCCTCCAAGAAGTGGCTGCGCACCCTGCCCACCACCGGCCCGCAGGTGATCTGCGGCCCCGGCGAAAACGCAGGCGTGGTCGATATCGGCGACGGTCAGGCGCTGGTCTTCAAGATGGAAAGCCACAACCACCCCTCCTACATCGAACCCTATCAGGGGGCTGCCACCGGCGTGGGGGGCATCCTGCGCGATGTCTTCACCATGGGCGCGCGGCCCATTGCAGCGATGAACAGCTTGAGCTTCGGCCGCCCCGACCACCCCAAGACGCGCCAGCTGGTGCATGGTGTCGTGGCGGGTGTCGGCGGTTACGGCAATTGCTTTGGCGTGCCCACCGTGGGCGGCGAGGTCCGCTTTGACGCGGCCTATGACGGCAACTGCCTGGTCAACGCCTTCGCCGCGGGCCTCGCGGATGCGGACAAGATTTTCTACTCCGCCGCCTCGGGCGTCGGCATGCCGGTGGTCTACCTTGGTGCCAAGACCGGGCGTGACGGCGTTGGCGGGGCCACCATGGCCTCTGCCGAATTCGACGACACCATCGAGGAAAAGCGCCCCACCGTGCAGGTCGGCGACCCTTTCACCGAAAAGCGCCTGATGGAAGCGACGCTGGAACTGATGGCGACCGGCGCGGTGATCTCGATCCAGGACATGGGCGCGGCGGGCCTGACCTGCTCTGCGGTGGAAATGGGCGACAAGGGCGGCCTTGGCGTGCGGCTGAACCTGGAAGCGGTGCCCCAGCGCGAAGAGAACATGACCGCCTATGAAATGATGCTGTCGGAATCCCAGGAACGCATGCTCATGGTGCTCAAGCCCGAGCTTGAGGCCGAGGCGCGCGCGGTCTTCGTGAAATGGGACCTCGATTTCGCCATCGTCGGCGAAACCATTGCCGAGGACCGTTTCCTGATCACCCTGAACGGCGAGGTCAAGGCCGACCTGCCGCTGAGCAAACTGGCATCGACCGCCCCCGAATATGACCGCCCCTGGGAGGAAACACCCCCCGCGGCACCGCTGACCGATGTGCCGGGGGTCGATCCCATCGACGGGTTGCGCGCACTGTTGTCCGATCCGAACCACGCCTCCAAGGCCTGGGTCTACGAGCAATACGACACCATGGTCATGGGCGACAGCGCCCGCACGCCGGGTCTGGGGGCCGGCATCATCCGGGTGCATGGCACCGACAAATCCATCGCCTTCACCTCGGATGTGACACCGCGCTACGTCAAGGCGAACCCGGTCGAGGGCGGCAAACAGGCCGTCGCCGAGGCCTACCGCAACCTGACCGCCGTGGGGGCGACCCCGCTGGCAACCACCGACAACATGAACTTCGGCAACCCCGAAAAGCCCGCGATCATGGGCCAGTTCGTGGGTGCCATCAAGGGGATTGGCGCCGCCGTCACCGCGCTGGACATGCCGATCGTCTCGGGCAACGTCTCGCTCTACAACGAGACCGACGGCACCGGCATCCTGCCCACCCCGACCATCGGGGCGGTGGGGCTGATCACCCATCCCGACGAGATCATCGGCTGCGAGGTGCGCGACGGCCATGTGGCGCTGGTACTGGGCGAAACCACAGGCCACCTGGGCCAGTCCGCCCTGCTCGCCCGTGTCCACGGCCGCGTCGAAGGCGACGCGCCGCCGGTCGATCTGGCGGCGGAAAAGGCCCATGGCGATTTCATCCGCGCCAACCGCGCCCACATCAAGGCCTGTACCGACCTCAGCGACGGCGGTCTGGCACTGGCGGCTTTCGAACTTGCCGAAAAGTCCGGCGTCGGCGTCTCGCTGGACGCGGGCGACACCCCGACCCTTTTCGGAGAGGACCAGGCCCGCTACCTGATTGCCTGCAACTTCGACCAGGCCGAGGCGCTGATGATCGCCGCCTCCCGCGCGGGTGTGACCCTGACCAGCGTCGGCAAATTCGGCGGCAGCGAGGTCAGCTTCGGCGGCGTCTCCGCCCCATTGGCCGACCTGTCAGAGACCTACCGCACCACCTTCGCCGCCACTTTCGCCTGAACCTTTGGTTTCGGAGCCGCCTTTGCTTGCGCAAGGAACGGCGGCGCGCGGGGTGATTGCCAAGGGAAATCGCCGAGGGGCCCCTTTGGGGAGACGGCTATTTCCCTTGGGAAGCGCCGCGCGCGTTGCCATGACGGGCGCGATCAAAGACGGGTCCGAAATCCATTGGTTTTGGTGAGACCTGCAGCGCAAAAAACAATAATGTAATGCGCCTTAAGGCGCTCAATTTTCCAACACCCCCATCAGGCGCGTCTTCTCGCCGGTGTCATCCGGTTTCGAGATCACCGCCGCCAGTTCTTCGAGCGAGGCAATCGAATGGCCTGCGCGAAAACTGTCCACATGGGGCAGCATCGCACGGATGCCCGCCGCCTTGGGCGCAAACCCGTCCCAGCGCAGCAGCGGGTTCAGCCAGATCAGCCGCCGCGCCGTCAGATGCAGGCGCTGCATCTGACGGGCAAGGGCACTTTCTTTCACGCCGTCCCCGCCCGCATCCCGGTCCAGCCCGTCGGTGATCAGCAGCACCACCGCGCCCTGCCCCATGACCCGGCGCGACCAGTCTCGGTTGAACATCTCCAGACAGGCCCCGATCCGCGTGCCGCCCTCCCAGTCCTGCGCCTCTGCCCCGGCGGCGGCCAGTGCCGCATCCACGTCACGGGTGGCCAGGTGCCGGGTGATGTTGGTCAGCCGGGTGCCGAAGGTAAAGGCATGCACCTGCGCCCAGCCTGCCCCGCGCGCATTGCTGACCGCATGCAGGAAATGCAGGATCACGCGGGAATACTGGCTCATCGACCCGGAAATGTCGCAAAGCACCACGAGGTTGGGATAGCGCGGGCGCGGTGTCTTGAAGGCGAGCCTGTCCATCTCCCCGCCCCGCCGCAGCGCGCCGCGCAGGCTGCGGGCCGCGTCGATCCGGCCCCGCTGCGACACCATTCCGCGCCGGGAGGGGATCGGTTTCACCGGCAGCTTCAGCCGTGCCAGCATCCGTTTCGCCTCGGCCACCTCCGCCAGGCTCATCTGTTCGAAATCCAGCGTCTTCAGCCGTTCCGCGGCGGACATGGTCAGGCTTGCGTCCAGCTCGATCAGCGCATCCTCGTCGCGCGGCTCCTCCGCATCCTCACCCGGCGGGGCCTCTGCCCCGTCCAGCAGCGCCTCCGCCGCGCGTTTCTCGGCGGCCTGGGCGGGCCGGTCCACCTGCACCCCCCGGATCGCGGGCAGCATCGCGGCCATCATATGTTCAAGGTACCGCGGATCGCGCCAGTAGAGCCGGAACAGCTGGGCAAAGACGCGCCTGTGTTCGGGCCGGTTCACGAAACAGGCATGCAGGGTCCAGTAGAAGTCGCGCCTGTCGGTGAAGCCTGCCGCCTGGACCGCGCGGATCGCGTCGATCACCCGGCCCGGCCCGATGGGCAGGCCGGCCCGGCGCAGGGCGCGGGCGAAATGGGTGATGTTGCCCGCAAGCTTGGGGTCATCGGGCAATTCAAGCGGCGGCAGTTCAGCCATGACTGGCTGAATGGAGGGCGCTGCCCTCCAAACCTCCCGAGATATTTTCTGCCAAAAAGAGGATCATGCCGGTTCCAGGCTGGCGCGCGCCTGGTCGAGAATGCGCTTGGCCTCGGATCCCTGCAATTTGGCGATGTCGTCCTGGTATTTCAGCACCGCGCCCAGCGTATCCGCGATCACCTCGGGCGAGAGGGTCATCACGTCCAGCGCCAGCAGGCATTTGGCCCAGTCGATGGTTTCGGCCACGCCGGGTTTCTTGAACAGGTCCTCGGTGCGCAGCTGCTGGACAAAGGCCACCACCTCGCGGCTCAGCGCCTCTGCGGCTTCCGGCGCGCGGGCGGCAAGGATTTCCATTTCGCGCCCGAAATCGGGATAATCCACCCAGTGATAGAGACAGCGGCGCTTGAGCGCGTCATGCACCTCCCGCGTGCGGTTGGAGGTCAGGATCACGATGGGCGGCTCCGGCGCCGTGATGGTGCCCATCTCGGGGATGGTGACCTGAAAATCGCTGAGCGCCTCCAGCAGGAAGGCCTCGAAAGGCGCATCGGTGCGGTCCAGCTCGTCGATCAGCAGGATCGGCGCGCCGTTCTCATCCGGTCGCAGGGCCTGCAGCAGCGGGCGTTCGATCAGGAATTCATCGCTGAAAAGCGATCTGGTGAGCGCGGCGCTATCCGTGCCCCCCGTTGCCTCGGCGCTGCGGATCGCCACCATCTGGGCCGGAAAGTTCCATTCATAGACCGCCGATGCCGCGTCCAGCCCCTCGTAACATTGCAGGCGGATCAACCTCCGGTTCAGCCCGGCCGCCATGGCCTTGGCAATCTCGGTCTTGCCGACGCCCGCCTCCCCCTCAAGGAACAGCGGCCGGCCCAGCCTGAGGCTCAGGAACACGACCGTGGCAAGCGCGCGCCCGCAAACGTAGCCTTGCGCATCCAGCATCTTCTGGACCGCGTCGATGGATGTCATTTCTGTCATGGTGCCTCCCCGCTGCCGACAAAGGTGCATCTGCACCGGGCGGGGTCAAGGTGCCAAAAAGTGCCGATTTGTCACGCGCACCCCCACAGATACGCGCCAGATTGACGCGATTCCACCGCGCTGCCATAATATTTACGAATAAAGATGAGGTTGGGGGCATCCTGCCACCGAACCCAGAGGCGGAAGATGAGACAGACAACAGACACCCCGATGACGGTCGGCGGCTGAGGCCATGCGCATCACGGCAGTCACCTGCGTCAAGAACGAAGGGCCCTTCCTGCTGGAATGGATCGCCTTTCATCGGATCATCGGCGTCACCGATTTCCTGTTTTATTCCAACGATTGCACCGATGCGACGGACCGGCTGCTGGACCGGCTGGAGGGGCATGGCATCTGTGCGCATCTGCCGAACCCGGCAACCAACCGCAATTACCAGATGCAGGCGCTGAAGAAGGCCCGGCGGCATCCGCTGATCAGATCGGCCGATTGGGTCTGGGTCGCGGATGTGGACGAATTCCTGAACATCCATGTGGGCGATCATACGATCCCCGCGCTGATTGCGGCCTGCGGCAATCCCAAGGCGATATCGGTGACCTTTCAGTTCATGGCCAATGGCGGGGTGGAGGCATTTGAGGATGCGCCGGTGATCACCCAGTTCCTGCGCTGTCACAATCCGGACATCTGGTGCGCCGAGACCGCGATCGAGGTCAAAAGCCTGGTGCGCGGGGATTTCCCGCTGGAATATTACGGCGCGCACCGCCCGTTCCACGACGAGGCAAAGGAACGCCCGCAGTGGACCGACGGATCAGGCCGCCCGGTGCCACCGCCGTTTCGCAAGCAGTCGAACAAGCGCCGCATCCGCGCCTATCCCGCAAGAGGGGCGCGGGAATTTGCCACGCTCAACCATTATGCCCTGCGCTCGCTCGACAGCTATCTGGTCAAGAACGACCGCGGCGATGTGAACCGCGAACACCGTGCCTTTGACGATACCTACTGGCGCGAGCGCAACGACGGGGCCTGGTTCGACGACAGTATCCTGCGCTACGAAGCGGCACTGCGGGCCGAGATGGACAGGTTGAAGGCGCTGGAAGGTGTGGGCGACTTGCATGACGAGGCGGTGCGCCTGCACCGCGCGAAACGCGATGCCCTGCTGGCGCAGGAGAGCTACCGCGAGATGCAGGCGCAATTGCGCGCAGCCAGCCCCTATGCCGCGGCCGAAGCCGCCCTGCGCGATGCGATCGGTCTGCAGCCGGGGGAAGCGCTTTGAGCCGTTTGCGTGTCGTCAACCTCGCCCTGCCGAAAACCGGCACCACCACGCTGACGGATGCGCTGCGTCAGGCCGGTCTGACGGTGGCGGACTGGAAGATCCGCCCCGGCCAGAGCAGCCGCAGCGACATTCCCCGCCAGCACCTGGGCAAGGTGATCTATGAGGATTACTTTGCCAGTGGCGATCCGCTGGCGCGGCTGGATGAATTCGACGTGATCAATGAAATGTCCGCGGTGCGCCAGGACCGCTCGCTCTAGCCGCAGACCGACTGGGGGCTGATCAGCGCCATTGCCGCGCATCATCCCGGTGTGCGGTTCATCCTGACCACCCGTGACCCGGCAAAAGCTGCCAACAGCATGATGCGCTGGAACAATCTGGGCAAGCGCCGCCTGCCGCAGGCCGACATCCCCGGCCTGCCGCGCGGTTTCGGCAGCACCGAGGCCGAGCTGGCGCGCTGGATGGCGGGGCATTACGCCTTTTGCCGCCGTGTCTTTGCGGGGGCCGGCAATTTCATGGAATACGACATCGAAGATGCGGATGCGCCGGAGAAGATCGGAAGCTACCTGGGCCTTGACCTGCCCTGGTGGGGACAGAGCAACATGGGCAAGCCCCAGGCGCAGGAGGCCGGCTAGATGCGTCTGACGCTGTTCATCGGCCCCACAGAGAAAGCCGCCATGCGGCTGCGGGGGCTTTTCAAGGAAAAGGAAGCGCCGCTGGCCAAACAGGGGGTCATGGCCCCCGACTGGAACCATGTGCGCCTTTATGCCGCCTGCGCCGAGGCCGAAGAGATCAGTTCGCTGCGCCACAAGCGGGGGCTGGACAATCCGCTGGTGCAGCAGACCCTGACGGCGGAGTTCCAGAGCCTGCTGGCAAGGGAATTGCCCGAAATGAAGGGCAATCATGTGGTTCTGGCTGCGGCGCAGCTGGGCAGCCTGCTGTCCCGGCCCGCGGAACTGGCGCGGCTGCACGATCTGCTGGCGCCGCATTTCGAGCGGATCGAGATCGTGGCGCATCTGGAGGAACAGGCACGCGCCCTGACCCGGCATTACAACCTTGCGGTGCTGGACGGGCGGCGGCGCGATCTGGGGCAGGAACTGGCGCTGGCGGGGCAAAAGGACTGGTGGAAAGGCGCGCTGGCGCTCAGGGGCGAAAACGACAGCTATCTGGCGCAGTTCAACGATGTGCAATGCCCGCCTTTCTGGCTGGACTACAAGGCGCTGCTGGCGGCATGGGAAAAGGCATTTGGCAAGGGCCGGGTGACATTGCGCCCCCTGGATCTGCCCGCGCTTTGTTCCGAAACCGGCACGGCAGAGCTGGAAGCTGTGCTGGGGGTCAAATCGCTTGGCAAGGTACAGCCGGACCGCATCCCGCAGCAGGAGGCGGCGGCCTCCCTCACCCGGATCAGGCAGATGAATGAAGGTCTGGCGCGATACGCCCGGGCCAGACAGATCATCATTGCGCGCGACTTCTGCCAGCAGATCCGCTTGGCGGTGCGCGTCGGCGGGCCGGAAATCGCGCCGGGCAGCCTGCATGCGATCTCGAAACATTTCAAATCCGCCAATGCGGCATTGGTCAAAGGCTTTCCTGACCTCAAGGCGGCGCTGACGCCGGATGCGCCTGCCCCCGACTGGCAGGAAGCGGACCCCACCCTGGGGTTCCGCGCGACGCAATATCTTGCCGCCTTTGCCTTTGGCATCAACAAGAACGCCACCCCGATGGCCAGCAAGCGCGCCGAAGCCGAAGCGGTGGAGGAAGCGGCGGAAAAGTTCGACGAGCTGTTGCCGGCGGACAGCCGGGATGACGCCGAACAGGACGCCAACACGCGGCTGCTGAACCGGGTGAAGGTCAATCACCAGATGGTGCTTTCCACCCAGTTCCGGCCCCATAACAACCTTGGCGCGGTGAACGAGGAGGAATTGGGCGCGGCCTATGCCCCGGCCCCGGCACGGGTGCTGAAACCCGGCTCAACCGGCAATGTGATCGTCGGCTGCATGAAGAACGAAGCGCCCTATATCGTCGAATGGATCGCCTATCACCGCGCCATCGGGGTCGATAACTTCCTGATCTACACCAACGATTGCAGCGACGGCACCGATGCGGTGCTGGGCCGCTTGCAGGAAATGGGCGTGATCCAGCACCGCAACAACGACAACTGGAAGGGCAATTCGCCCCAGCAATACGCGTTGAACCAGGCGATGAAGGAACCGGTGATCGAGAATGCGGAGTGGATCATCCATATCGACGTGGACGAATTCATGAACGTGCGCACCGGCAATGGCACGCTGGAGGACTTCTTTGCCGCTGTGCCCGATGCCACCAATGTCGCGATGACCTGGCGGCTCTTCGGCCACAACGGCGTGACGCAGCTGCGCGATGAATTCGTGATCGACCAGTTCGATACCTGCGCGCCGAAATACTGCCCCAAGCCGCATACGGTCTGGGGGTTCAAGACCATGTTCCGCAACATCGGGGCCTATGCGAAACTGTCCTGCCACAGGCCGAACAAACTGGCGCAACCCTTTGAAGACAAGGTGAAATGGGTCAACGGATCGGGCCGTGACATGACCCGCGATGCCGCCCATAACGGCTGGCGGTCGTCGAAAAAGAACGTGGGCTACGACCTTTTGCAACTGAACCATTATGCCCTGCGCTCGGCTGAAAGTTTCCTGATCAAACGCCAGCGCGGCCGCGCCCTGCATGTGGACCGCTCCATCGGGATCAACTACTGGATCCGCATGGACTGGTCCGATTTCCGCGACATCACCATCAAGCGCAACATCCCCCGACTGCGCGCCGAATACGACAGGCTGATGCAGGATGACATCCTGCGCGCGGCCCATGAGGCGGGCTTTGAATGGCACAAGGCCAAGGCACGCGAATTGCATGGCATGCCGGAGTTCCGCGACCTTTACACGCAGGCGCTGGAGGTCAAACTGAACGAAACGGAGCGGGTGGCCTATGCGCTCTCGCTCGACATGGAGAGTTGAGACATGGACGGTAACTCAGTCGATACGCCCGGACGCAAGACGAACGCCCAATTCGTGATGTCACGCGGCATGCGATTCCCCAAACATCCCGACATCATCCAGGGCCGCGTCCGCAAGCTGTTGCGCACCAACCAGTATGAAGCCAAGGAGACCGAGGCCGCCCTGCGGGTCGTGCGCGAGGGCGATGTGGTGATGGAACTGGGGGCCGGCATCGGCTATATGTCCACCCTGGTCGCCACCAAACGCA
This sequence comes from Sulfitobacter sp. G21635-S1, assembly GCF_027213915.1. Lineage (NCBI taxonomy): Bacteria > Pseudomonadati > Pseudomonadota > Alphaproteobacteria > Rhodobacterales > Roseobacteraceae > Sulfitobacter > Sulfitobacter sp. G21635-S1. The sequence continues at coordinate 89,354 of NZ_JAPWGV010000003.1, read as the reverse complement.
AGATCGCCTCGGTCCATTCCTTCGAGGCCAATCCGCACCTGATCCCCTATATCCAGACCGTACATGCCGCCAATGGCGTGAAAAACGCCTCGGTGACCAATGCCATTCTCGGCCCCCGCAAGGGCACCGTCGATTTCTATGTCCGCGACGCGCTGCTGGGATCCTCCCTGCAGGTGCTGGAGGGTGAGGTGGACCCGCCCGCCACCAAGGTCGATGTGCTGAACATGAACACGGTGATGAAAGAGATCAAACCCAATGTGCTGATCTGCGACATCGAAGGGGCCGAAGCGGATCTGATCCCGCAGATGGACCTGTCAGGCCTGCGCGCCGCGATCCTGGAGACCCATCCGCAATGGATCGGCCCCGAGGGGATCAACAAGATTTTCCGCGCCTTCATGGATGCGGGCCTCGCCTATTACCACCGCGGCTCGCAGGGCAAGGTCGTCTGTTTCCGCACGGATTGGTAAGTGACCCATACCGCGCTTTTGTGCGTCCGCAACGAGGGCGCTTTCCTGCTGGAATGGCTGGCCCATCACCGCGCGGTGGGCTTTGACCATTTTGTCGTCTTTTCGAATGATTGTCAGGATGGCACCGATGACATGCTGGACCATCTGGCGACGCAGGGCTGGCTGACCCATCTGCGCAACGACGGCCCCTATGACAAGGGCGGCATCCAGTTCACCGCGCTGAAGGCGGCGGCAAAGCACAAAGAGCTGCGCCGCGCCGACTGGCTGTTGCCGCTGGACGTGGATGAATTCGTCAACATCCACGCGGGCGACCATACGCTCACCGCCCTGCACGCCGCCCTGCCGGAGGCCACGGCGATCACGCTCACCTGGCGGCTGTTCGGTACGGCGGGTCAGGTCCGCTATCAGGATACCCCGGTGACAGAGACCTTCACCCGCTGCGCCCCTGTCGTGCTGCACTGGCCTTGGCGCGCGGCGATGTTCAAGACGCTTTACCGCAATGACGGCACCTACGGCAAACCGGGTGTCCACCGCCCCCGCGCGCCCGACCCCGTGCGGCTGGAACAGGCCCGCTGGTTCGATGGCCATGGCCGCCCCCTGCCCGACCAGTTCAAGACCAAACGCATCTTCTCCAACTTCGGCCAGGACAATTACGGTCTGGCCCAGCTCAACCATTATCCGCTGGGCGCGCTTGAATCCTATGTGCTCAAGGCCGACCGGGGCCGCGCGGTGCATTCGGATCACCTGCTGGGGCTGGATTACTTCGTGGAGCGGAATTTCAACACCGACAGGGACACCAGCATCAATGCCATCGCCCCCCGGCGCGATGCCCTGCTGAACGAATTGCGCGCCGATCCCACCCTGGCCGCGCTGCATGACGCCGCCGTCACCTGGCGCAAGCAAAGGTTCGAGGCATTGCTGCGCCTTGAACCCTTCCGCGCCCTCTTTGGCAGGCTGATGATGGCACAGCCGACCCAGCCCCTGCCCCGGCAGGCCGCCCGTTTCCTGGTGCATCACGCCAACCTGGCGCGGCAGAGCAAGGGCGATTAAAGCGCTTCGGGATATACCTGAATCACTTGTTCGCTGCCTCTCCCTTCGGTCGAACGCGAAAAGTGACGCGGGATGTTTCAAGTTTATCCCGAAACGCTGTAGCGCCAATTTCGCAAAATTTCTCCCAATTTTTGCCGCATTCCCGATCTATTGCCTGCATAATCATACGCTCCAGACGTATGAAACCGGCTTGAGGATGCGGCAATGGCTGACGAACCCCTTACCCTGAAGTCTTCGCTGGCTGACCTGTCCAAACGGGACTGGCTCGCCGCGGTGTCTGAACTGTGTGAGGAAGACGGGTATTTCGAACCCCTGGGCAAGCGCCACTTCGCGGCCTTCATCGAGCGTGATTCTACCCTTCTGGTAAGCTTTGAAACCATTCAGGGCATGCATGCGCTGTCGGACAAGGCACAGCCGCTGGGCTGGGAGATGATCGAGACGGGCAACTGGTCGCACCTGTGCCTTGCCAGCGACGGCGACACCTGGTTTCGCGACCAGGCGGTACATGGCTATTTCGACCGGCTGATCGACGATGGGTTCTTTGACGAATTCGAAACCGTGCTGTTCTATGGCGCGGGGCCCTGCGGCTATGCCGCTGCGGCCTATTCCGTTGCCTCCCCCGGTGCCCGGGTGTTGGCGATCCAGCCGCAGGCCACGCTGGATCCGCGCGTCACCGAATGGGATCCGCGGTTTACCGACATGCGCCTGCAGGATTTCACATCCCGCTACGGCTATGCCCCCGACATGCTGGATGCCGCCGACCACGCCTATGTGCTTTATGACCCGCGCGAGGCGCTGGACGCGATGCACGCGGCGCTGTTCACCCGCCCCAATGTGACCAAGCTGCGCATGCGCTTCATGGGCGATGCCCTGCAGACCGATCTGCTTGAGATGGAACAATGGGCCCCCCTGCTGATCGCAGCCGCCGACGGCAGCCTTGATGCGGCGGCTTTTGCCACCACCTATCGCGCGCGGCGCGAATACCGCCCCTATCTGCGCAATCTGCTGAACGCGCTGGACGACGACGACCGCGACGGGCTGATCGAGATGCTGTGCCGCAATGTCGCCGGACGTATCGGCGGGCGGCGCTTTGTGAACCGGCTGGCGCAACTGGAAAAGGCGCGCGGCGAAGGGTGATCTGATCCCGCGCCGCCTGCCCCTCACGCACAACTCCGGCTCGACGCGCTCTACCTGCTCGATCGACCTGCCCGACGCCCCACCCCCGAAAGATGACATGTCATATGTGACCTGTCTTGGCAGCAGGCGCCCCGGACAATGCACCAGCGCGCCACGGGTCACCTTCTGCCCCGGAAGTGCCAAAGGATACTGGCCCCCCCGCCGCCATTGTGCTAGCGCGAGGCCATGACACAGACACTGACAATCCGCCGCCCGGATGACTGGCACCTGCACCTGCGCGACGGCGACATGCTGCGCGCCGTTCTGCCCCATACCGCGCAGCATTTCGCCCGCGCCATCATCATGCCCAACCTGGTGCCGCCCGTGGTGACCGGGGCCGAAGCCGCCGCCTACCGCGACCGGATTCTCGCGGCCCTGCCAGAGGGGGCTGATTTCACCCCCCTCATGACCCTCTATCTGACCGAAGACACCGACCCCGACGACGTGGCACAGGCCCATGCCTCGGGGCTGATCCACGCGGTCAAACTCTATCCCGCCGGGGCCACCACCAATTCCGCCAGCGGCGTCTCCGACTTTTCCCGCGTGGCCGCTGTCCTGGGCAGGATGGCAGAAATCGGCCTGCCGCTTTGCACCCATGGCGAAGTCACCGATCCGGCCATCGACATCTTCGACCGCGAGGCGGTGTTCATCGAACGGGTGCTGGACCCGATCCGCAAGGCCCACCCGGAGCTGCGCGTGGTGATGGAACATATCACCACCTCCGATGCGGTCGACTATGTGATGGCCTCCGACCGGAACCTTGCCGCAACGATCACCACCCATCACCTGGTGATCAACCGCAACCACATCCTCGCCGGGGGCATCAAACCGCATTACTACTGCCTGCCGGTGGCCAAGCGCGAAACCCACCGCCTGGCCCTGCGCCGCGCCGCGACCAGCGGCGATGCCAGGTTCTTTCTGGGCACCGACAGCGCGCCGCATACGGATGCCAACAAGCTGCTGCCCTGCGGCTGTGCCGGCTGTTTCACCGCCCCCAACACCATGTCCATCCTCGCCGAAGTCTTCGAACAGGAAGCGGCGCTTGACCGGCTGGAGGCCTTTGCCTCCCGCAATGGCCCGGCCTTCTACGGCCTGTCCGTGAACGAGGCTACCCTGACCCTGGTGCGCGAAACCCCGGATTTTCCCGGCCATATCGACACCCCCGATGGCCCGGTCACGGTTTTCGATCCGGCCATGCCGCTGCACTGGACCGCCTGATTTCATTGTTCCAAAAATACACCAAAGCACCGCCAGCAAAGGACGCAACCGATGATCCCAACCAGCTATCCCTCGCCACAGGAAATGGCCCGCCTCACCGCCCGGATGCTGCTTGAGATCAAGGCGGTCCATTTCAACGCCGCGGAACCGTTCATCCTGGCCTCCGGCCTGCCCAGCCCGACCTATATCGACTGCCGCAAGCTGATCTCCTACCCCCGCATCCGTGCCACGCTGATGGATTTCCTGACCGTGACCGTGATGCGCAACGCAGGCTTTGAGGCCTTCGACAACATCGCGGGCGGCGAAACGGCCGGTATCCCCTTCGCCGCCCTGGTGGCCGAACGCATGGGCCTGCCGATGACCTATGTGCGCAAGAAACCCAAGGGCTACGGGCGCAATGCCCGTATCGAGGGCGACATGAGCGAAGGCCAGCGCGTGCTGCTGGTCGAGGATCTGACCACCGACGGCGGATCCAAGCTCAGCTTCGTGGATGCGATTCGCGACACCGGCGCGAGCTGCGCGCACACGGCGGTGATCTTCTACTACGGCATCTTCCCGCAGACCGAAAAGACATTGGGTGATCATGGCGTTACCCTGCATGCGCTCTGCACATGGTGGGATGTGCTGGCCGAAGCCAGGGCGCAGAACGCCTTTGACACGAAGACGCTGCAGGAAGTGGAAAGCTTCCTCAACGCCCCGAAGGCATGGCAGGACGCCCATAAATCCTGAGGATTTCCCACCTCATCTTGACCCGGGGGCCCTTTCCCGGGCAAGATGTGGTGTGCGGGCGGTTCTCCACCAGATATCCACAAAAACATACAATTTGCCCCCGCGCAGCGCGCTGCCTATGACAGCCCTGGGGACAAACGGGTGAGACAATGAACGAGATCACGTCGCTGAACGCGAACAATATCGCCGTGCAGGCACCGGAAACGATGCCGCATTCAATCGAGGCCGAGCAACAGCTTCTGGGCGCGATCCTGACCAATAACGACATCTATGACCGTGTCGCCTCCATCATCGGGGCCAGGCATTTCTACGACCCCGTTCATGCCCGCATCTATGACATCGCGGCCCAGCGGATCGCCAAGAACAACCTCGCCAGCCCGGTGACCCTCAAGGCCTTCATGGAAGACGACGAGGGCCTCAAGGAGCTGGGCGGACCGGCCTATCTCGCCCGCCTTGCCGGTGCGGCGATCAGCGCCTTTGCGGTGCGCGACTATGCCCAGATGATCTATGACCTCGCGGTGCGCCGTGATCTGATCCAGCTGGGCCGCGACATCTCTGCCAAGGCGGCACAGGTCGATATCGATTCAGAGCCGCGCGAACAGATCGTCGAAGCGGAACAGAAACTCTACCAACTGGCCGAACAGGGCCAGGTCGAAAGCGGATTTCAAAGCTTTCTCAAGGCGGTAACGGACGCTGTTAATGTCGCCAACGCGGCCTATCAGCGCGACGGGGGGCTGTCGGGTGTCTCCACCGGGCTCATTGACATGGATGCCAAGCTGGGCGGGCTGCACCGCTCCGACCTGCTGATCCTTGCGGGCCGCCCTTCAATGGGCAAGACCTCGCTGGCGACCAACATCGCCTTCAACGTCGCCAAGGCCTATAAGCGCGGGATAACCCATGATGGCACCGAAGGGGCCGTCGATGGCGGCGTCGTGGGGTTTTATTCGCTGGAGATGAGCGCGGAACAGCTGGCCGCGCGCATCCTCTCCGAAGCCGCCGAGATTCCCTCCCAGCAGATCCGGTCCGGTGACATGACCGAAGCCGAGTTCCGCCGTTTTGTCGATGCCGCCAAGGCGCTGGAGGCCTGCCCGCTATTCATCGACGATACGCCCGCCCTGCCGATCAGCCAGCTGGCCGCCCGCGCACGCCGCCTGAAACGGACCCATGGCCTTGACCTGCTGATCGTGGACTACCTGCAACTGGTGCGCGGCACCGGCAAGTCCGAGAACCGGGTGAACGAGATTTCCGAGATCACCATGGGCCTCAAGGCCATCGCCAAGGAGCTGGACATTCCGGTCATTGCCCTGTCCCAGCTTTCCCGCCAGGTGGAAAGCCGCGAGGACAAACGGCCACAGCTGTCGGACCTGCGTGAATCGGGCTCCATCGAACAGGATGCCGATGTGGTGATGTTCGTGTTCCGCGAGGAATACTACAAGGAACGCGAGAAACCCGGTGACCACGAGCTGGAAAAAATGGCCGCCTGGCAGGAAGAAATGGAACGCCTGCATGGCCGCGCCGAGGTGGTGATCGGCAAGCAGCGCCATGGTCCCATCGGCACGGTCGACCTCAGCTTTGAAGGGCGCTTTACCCGCTTTGGCAACCTGGCCAAGCCCTGGCAGCAAAGTGGCGGCAACGATCAGGAATTCTGACGGCCTGCGATCCGCGCCGGAATTTTCAAAAATTCCGCACCGATTTTTTCGAAAAAATCGCCTCCTATTGAAAGGGCACCGTGCAAAAGCCGGTGTCCTTCGTCATTGAACGGATCGTCCCGGCGATGCAGGGCGGCTGCCGCAAAAGCGAGGATCAGGGCGCCGGCCCTGCCGCGTCCCGCACCGGAATTTTCAAAAATTCCGGGCCGATTTTTTCGAAAAAATCGCCCCCGCAGAAAGGGCACCGCGCCAATGCCGGTGCCCTTTGTCAATCACTCGGGTGATTTGACCTCATAGACCAGCCCCTTGGCCGTGCCTTCCGGAAAGCCTTTCCAATAGCTGTGGTCTTCCTTTTCAGTGCCGTCCTCGTTCATCGACCAGACACCATCGTTGGAGTTTTCCACCAGCTCAAGATAGGCACCGGCCCCGGCATCGCCTTTCAGCTGTTCATCCAGCCAGGCGGTCACGAAATGCTGCGCGATGTTGTTCATCCGCGCGGTGTCCCAGACCGCATCCGTGTAATGTTCGGAAATGTTGAACCCCTTGTCCTCGCTGAAATAATAGCTTTCTTCCGGGGCGGGCATCGGCGCACCGGCGTTGTGATCCGCATTGATGTAGGTCAGCAGCGCCGTCTTCACGCCCGACACGTTTTCCCAGATCGCCCGCACACCCTTTTCATAAAGCGATGTCTCATCCCGCGAACCCGCAATGAAGAGCATCGGAATCTGCACGCCTGCCAGGCCTTCGGCGTCCCAGAACCCGGTGTTCATCCCCCAGGGGCCAAAGGCAACGGCGGTCTTGATGCGCGGATCGGGCAGGTTCTTGTGGGTTTCGGACCCGGCCTGATGGATGCCCAGCGTGCCATGCGGCCCGCCCCATGGATAGCCGACCGAAGCTTCGGTCACGCCGCCCCCGGCGGTGATCACGGCGCCGTATCCGCCCATGGAATAGCCGATCAACCCGGTGTTTCCGGCGTCGTAGAGCCCCGCGAACTCACCGCCCTCGGCCGCCTTCTGCGCCATCTGCTCCAGCACGAAGAGCTGGTCCAGCGACCGGTTCACCAGGGTCGAGCCAAAGGCCGCCTGGGTGCGATAGGTGCTGTCGGTATGGTCGATGGAGGCCACCACATAGCCCTTGGAGGCCAGGTTCTCTGCCAGGTGCGACATCAGGAACCGGTTGCCGGGATAGCCATGGCTGATCAGCACCAGCGGATAGGCCGCCGCGCCCGCCGCAGGCTCTGCGTCCCGGTGGGCCTTTCCGACCAGTGTGACCTCGGTGACACCGTCGCGCAGATAGGCCTTCATGCTGGTATCGCCCTCGGCCCCCTCTGACGCAGGATACCACATCTCCACCGTCAGCGGACGGTCATAGCGGGGCCATTCGGCGGGCTTTTCCGCCTGCGGGTCGATGGCCAGGATGTCGATCTGGCCGGGATTGACCATCTCGATCGTGCGGACCCCGACCGGCAGCGCTCCGTAGGCTGCCAGTTCCGGCGCGTTTGGCAGTTGGGTGTCGATGCGATTTTCGGCCAATGCGCCCCCCGTCCCCAGGGCAAACGTCGCCGTGGCGATGATAAGATGTTTCATGGTCCTCTCCCTTTATGAGTGCATCCAGACCTTAGGCGCATCTCGGGACAGGGCAAGCGGTGATAAAGTGACGTTACGAAGACTTCATATTTGCGGCCTGCGCCATCTGTGCGGCGCTGATGCCAAAGCGCGGCCCAAAGCGCGCCCGTGCCGCTATCAGACGCGGATCGTCCGGCCGCATGCCCAAGGTGCGGATAAAGTCGATGCGCTGGCGGGTCTTCAGCGCCTCGCGGTCGATGTCGGTGCCCATCGCACGGTCGATGATCTGGCCGCCCGGGCTGACATGGAACCATTTTGAGAAATCGCGGAAATGGTGCTGGTTGTGCAGGCGCGTGACATGGGTGGCAACGCGGGACTTGGGGATGTTCAGATGCGCCGTCATGTGGAACCATTCATAGACCATGAACATCGCCACCCCGCCCACCGGCACGATGGCCACGGCAATCCACAGCGCATCGGTCAGACCCGACAGGGCCGCGATCCCCCAGACCAGCAGGAAATTGCCTGCCAGCATCGGCAGTGCCACCCAGACCGGGACAAAGAACAACCCGGTGTTTGTCGGGAAATCGTGATGCCCGTAATGTGCGCGATAGAGCAGGTCAAAGGCCCATTGCCGGCGCGGCGGGTGCAGGTGAAAGACAAAGCGATGCAGGTTGTATTCATTCAGCAATTGCGCCCCGATGCCCAAAGGCACCAGCGCCCAGACCCAGCCCGGACCGGCGCGCAGCAGCGCGGCCAGCCCAAGCGCAAAGGCCAGCGCCATGACCACAAGCGACAGATGCGATGCCATGATCTTCACCCGCTGCATCTGCTTTACCCCCCTGGTGGTCTTGGTTAGACGGAAACAACCCTTCCCAGCGGAGCATCGTGATGCAGATCGAATTCGTCAACCATGCCTCGGTTCTGATGACCCATGGTCAGGTTGGTCTGCTGTCAGACCCCTGGTACAGCGGCCCCGCCTTTCACAAGGGCTGGCGCCTGCTGGTGGAAACGCCCGAGGACCGCATCGAAGAGCTGCTGTCCCGCGTCACCCACATCTGGATCAGCCATGAACATCCCGATCATTTCTCCATCGGGTTTTTCAAGCGCTGGGGCGATGTGATCCGCCAGCGCGGCATCAAGCTGCTGTTTCAGGACATCGACGATCAGCGGGTGGCCGACTTCCTGCGCGCACAGGGGATGGCGCTGACCGAACTGACATTCGGCAAGGCTCATGATCTGGGCAGCGGCGTTTCCGTCACCTGCCTGAAGGATGAATTCTACGATTCGGCGCTCTCCGTGCGGATGGGCGACACCCATGTGCTGAACCTGAACGACTGCGCAGTGCGCACGCCGGAGCGTGCCCGCGAGATCCGTGATGCGGTTGGCACCTGCGACATCCTGCTGACCCAGTTCAGCTATGCCGCCTGGAAAGGCGGGCGGGAAAACCGCGACTGGCGCGCGGAAGCCGCGCAGGAAAAACTGAACAATATCAGAATACAGGCAGAGGTTCTTGAACCGAAAACAGTGATCCCCTTTGCCAGCTTTGTCAGCTTCGCCCATCAGCGCAACGCCTATCTGAACGATGCCGCAAACCGGCCTGAGGACGTGATCGCGGCGTTTCAGGCCGCGCCCTTCGCGCTTTGTGTGATGCAGCCGGGCGATGTGACCGACGGCACGGTGCCCCCCGGCCAGAACGCCGCCGCCGTGGCCTTCTGGGCCGAACATTATGACCGCGCGGGCCAGGACCTGATGACCTATGACAGCGTGGAGGAAGCGACCCTGCGCGAGAGCTTTGCCAGCTGGCGCAAGCGCGTCTTCACCAACAATTCCCGCCCCGCGATGCGGCTGGCGCAAACGCTCTCTCCGATCCGTGTGCTGCAGCCCGTGGTGGTGCGCCTGGACGATACCGGCCAAAGCTGGCGGATCGACCCGCCGCGCGGCACGCTGGACAAGACCGATGACCCCGCTGATCTGATCATGCATTCCGAAAGCCTGAACTTCCTGTTCTCTAATTCCTTCGGTTTCGACACCCTGGGCGTCAACGGCACGTTTGAAGAGGCGCGCGAGGGCGGATTTTCCCGCGCCGCGCGCTCCATCTCCATCGAGAACCTGAACAATCTCGGCATCCGCTTTGGCCCCGGCCTTTTCCTGAACCCCAAGATCATCGGAATCTTCCTGGAACGCCTGCGCGGCGTCAGCGCAAAGATGAAGCGCAGCGACAGATGACCCTTTTCCCCGATAGGACCCACGAGAGCCCATGACCACACCGACCCTGACCATCGACCTGACCGCCATCGCCGCCAACTGGCGCGCGCTGGACGCCCTTTCCACCTGCGAGACCGCGGCGGTGATCAAGGCCGACGCCTATGGGCTGGGTGTCGCCCGTGTCGGCCCTGCCCTGGCCGAAGCCGGCGCGCGGACCTTTTTCGTTCATGCGGCAGAAGAAGGCGTGCATCTGCGGCGCGCCCTCGGGGCCGGCCCTGTCATCAACGTCTTTTCCGGCCATATGCCCGGTGACGCCGACATGATCCGCGCGGCGGGGCTGGTGCCGATGATCAATTCGGTCGATCAGCTTCTCACCCATGTGGAATCGGTGCCGGGCCACCCCTTTGGCCTGCAACTGGACAGCGGCATGAACCGGCTGGGGATGGAACCTGCCGAATGGTCCGCCCTGCGCGACATCGCATTGGCGCAAAAGCCGAGGCTGATCATGTCGCACCTGGCCTGTGCCGACGAACCGGACCACCCGATGAACGCCATGCAGTTGCAGAATTTCAGGGACATGACCGACGGGCTGGATGTGCCCCGGTCGATCGCCGCGACCGGCGGCACCTTGCTGGGGCCGGATTTTCATTTCGACATGACCCGGCCCGGTGTCGGGCTTTACGGCGGGTTGCCCTTTGTCGATGCGACGCCGGTGGTCACCCTGGACCTGCCCGTGGTGCAGGTGCGCGAGATCGCAGCCGGAGAGACGGTGGGTTACGGCAATGCCTTTATCGCACCCGGCCCGATGCGCATCGCGACCGTCTGCGGCGGCTATGCCGACGGGCTGATCCGCGCCATGGGGAACAACGCGACCCTGACCTTCGAGGAACACAAGCTGCCGCTTGTGGGGCGCGTGTCGATGGACATGATCACCGTCGATGTCACCGCCCTGTCAGAGGTGCCGGAACACCTTCAACTGATCGGCCTGCACCAGTCGGTGGATACCATCGCCGATTTTGCCGGGACCATCGGTTACGAGATCCTGACATCGCTGGGCGCGCGCTATGACCGGGTGTATCTGAAGTGATCCTCAAGGCGCTGAACCTTGCGCTGCTGGTTCTCTACCCCATCGCATGGGCCGCCCCGCTGATGCGGGCGGGCCTGCTGCCACTGTTCGGGCTGGAGGAGATTTCCGTGCTGACCGGGCTGCAATCGCTTTGGGCTTCGGACATCTTTCTGGGGCTGGTGGTCACGCTCTTTGCGCTGTTTGCGCCTTATATCAAGACCATCGGCCTGTCGCTGGTCCATTTCGACCTGCTCAGCCGCCGCGCGCTGCCTGTCCTGTCCTTTCTGGGCAAGCTGGCAATGGCGGACATTTTCCTGATCGCGCTTTACATCACCCTGTCGAAGGGAATCGGCGTCGGCCGGATCGAAACCGCCTGGGGATTGTACCTGTTTACCGGCTGCATTCTTGCCTCAATCTTCGTTTCCTGGCGGACTGAACAATCAGGCGGCTAGCGCCCGGATTGGTCCCGATCAGGAAACAGCCACATATCGGAATGTGTCACAGGACACCGATTCGTTAACTTTTCCGTCGAAAACCTTTTTTTTCATGGCAAAAGTCATGGATCAGCATAAACTTGCCGATGAAGGTTATCCGTGGGGGAATAATCGCTTGTCTCATTTTCGTGCTGTTGTTTACCTGTTCCAATACCTGATGCAGCGCCTTGCATTGGCCATATTTCTTGTGGCCGCACTGGCCCTGCTGGGGGCAACCGCCATGGCAGCGCTTGGGCAATGGTCCTGGGTCAGCCTGACCGTCTATTTCCAGGGCCAGCCGGTGCCGGAGGCCGGGATGTACGCCCAGATCGGGCTGACCGTGCTGGCGGTGGGCCTGTGTTTCTTTCTGCCCTCCAACCGCCGCATCATGCAGCTTGAGAACTCGCACCGTTCCTTTTCCATCGGGATGCGCGATGTGGCCCGTGCCTATCACGCGGTCCATGCCGCGGACCGGGCCCAGACCTTCAAGCTCAGCTCCGAATTCGATGCGGTGCGCGAGCGTCTGGCCTATCTGCGCGACCATCCGGACCTCAGCACGCTGGAACCCTCCCTGCTGGAGGTCGCCGCCCAGATGAGCCACATCAGCCGCGAGCTGGCCACCGTCTATGCCGATGACAAGATCGCCCGCGCGCGCGGCTTCCTTGAGCAGCGCCAGCAGGAGATCGAACTGTTCAACAGCAGGCTGGAACAGGCCAAGGCCATTTCGAACGAATTGAAACACTGGGTCCACGAAATCGAGCTTGAGGAAAGCGTCGCCGCCGCCCAGCTGGACCGCTTGCGCCGCGAGATGCAGGAAATCATGCCGGAACTCGGCCTTGAGACAACCGTGCGTACTGATCCCACCGCGCTGGACAACACCATCGTCGACCTGCAACCCAAAGCGGCGGAATAACCGGCAGGCTCAGGTCGCGCTTGCCCCGGACTGGCCCCGAATATATACGCCAATCCATGTTGGACACCCCCCAGAACCGCCCCGAATTGCCGCCCGAAATCGCGCGGCGCCGCACCTTTGCGATCATCAGCCACCCTGACGCGGGCAAGACCACGCTGACGGAGAAATTCCTGCTGTTCGGCGGGGCGATCCAGATGGCCGGACAGGTGCGCGCCAAGGGCGAGGCGCGGCGCACGCGGTCGGACTTCATGGCAATGGAAAAGGACCGGGGCATCTCCGTCTCGGCCTCTGCCATGTCCTTCGATTTTCAGGGCAAGGACCGCAATTACCGGTTCAACCTGGTGGACACGCCCGGCCACTCGGACTTTTCCGAAGATACCTACCGCACGCTGACAGCGGTGGACGCGGCCGTGATGGTGATCGACGGCGCCAAAGGTGTGGAAAGCCAGACGCAGAAACTGTTCGAGGTCTGCCGCATGCGCGACCTGCCGATCCTGACCTTCTGCAACAAGATGGACCGCGAATCGCGTGATGTCTTCGAGATCATCGACGAGATTCAGGAAAACCTTGCCATCGACGTGACCCCGGCAAGCTGGCCCATCGGCGTCGGCCGCGATTTTCTGGGCTGCTATGACATCCTGCGCGACCGGCTGGAACTGATGGACCGCGCCGACCGCAACAAGATCGCCGAAAGCATCAAGATCGAGGGGCTGGACGACCCCAAGCTGGCCCAGCATGTGCCGCCTGCCCTGCTGGAAAAGCTGCGCGAGGATCTGGAGATGGTGCGCGAATTGATGCCGCCGCTGGATGCCGCGCTGATGGCCGAAGGCTCGCTGACCCCGATCTGGTTCGGCAGCGCGATCAACAGCTTCGGCGTCAAGGAACTGATGGACGGCATCGCCACCTATGGGCCGGAACCGCAGATCCAATCCGCCGAGCCGCGCCAGATCCTGCCGGAGGAAAAGAACGTCTCCGGCTTTGTCTTCAAGGTGCAGGCCAACATGGACCCCAAGCACCGCGACCGCGTGGCCTTTGTCCGCCTTGCCTCGGGGCATTTCACCCGTGGCATGAAACTGACCCATGTGCGGTCGAAAAAACCGATGTCCATCACCAACCCGGTGATGTTCCTCGCCTCTGACCGCGAACTGGCCGAGGAAGCCTGGGCCGGCGACATCATCGGCATTCCCAACCATGGCCAGCTGCGCATCGGCGACACACTGACCGAAGGCGAGGCGATCCGCGTGACCGGCATCCCCTCCTTCGCGCCGGAACTGTTGCAGGGCGTGCGCGCGGGCGACCCGATGAAGGCCAAGCACCTGGAAAAGGCGCTGATGCAATTTGCCGAGGAAGGGGCCGCCAAGGTCTTCAAGCCCTCCATCGGTTCCGGTTTCGTGGTGGGTGTCGTGGGCCAGTTGCAGTTCGAGGTGCTGGCATCACGGATCGAGCTGGAATACGGGTTGCCGGTGCGGTTCGAGGCCTCGCAATTCACCTCGGCCCGCTGGGTCAATGGCACCAAACAGGCGGTGGACAAGTTCACCGAGGCCAACAAGCAGCACATCGCCCATGACCACGACGGCGACATCGTGTACCTCACGCGCCTGCAATGGGACATCGACCGGATCGACCGCGACTATCCCGATGTGCGCCTGACCGCGACCAAGGAAATGATGGCGTGAGCCCGCGCTGGGGATTGGTTGCGACGATCAAGGCCCCGGCGGAGGAGATCCTGCGCTTTGCCGCCTTTCACCTTGAGGCCGGCGCGCACCGGTTGTTCATCTATCTGGACGAGCCGAACCCGGCTGCGCAGAGCGCGCTGGAAAACCACCCGAAATGCCGGGTGACCCTGTGTGATACCGCCCATTGGAAGATGCTGATCGGCAAGCGCCCGGTCAAACACCAGTCGCGCCAGACCCTGAATGCGACCCATGCCTATGGCCGCGCGGGGGATGTGGACTGGCTGGCCCATATCGATGTGGACGAGTTTCTGGTCAGTGACCGCCCGGTAGCCGACCATCTGGCAGATGTCCCGCCGCAGGTGGAAACCGCCCGCGCCCGCCCGATGGAGATGCTGGGCGGTGACGGCACGGCCTTCAAACGTTTCATCCCCAATGGCCCCCGACGCGAGCGCATCGTGAACGCGGTGTACCCGACCTTTGGTGAATATATCAAAGGCGGGTTTCTGAGCCATCTGGCCGGCAAGGTCTTTGTCAGGACGGGTATGGAGGGCATCACGATCCGCATCCACAACGCCTTTCGCGGCTCCGAGATGATCGAAGGCACGCAGGAGCTGTCGGAACTGCGGCTGGCCCATGCCCATGCAAAATCCTGGGAAGACTGGCAGGCCGCCTATCGGTTCCGGCTTGAGAAAGGCTCCTACCGCGCCGATCTTGGCCCCGCCAAGCCCCGCGTGCGCGGCGGGCTGACCCTGAACGAATTCTTCGCCATCCTTGAGGCGGAAGAGGGTGAAGCGGGATTGCGCGCCTTTTACGACGAAGTCTGCGCCGACACGCCCGACCACCGCGCGCGGCTGGCGGCCCATGACCTGCTGCACCGCGCCGATCTGCGGCTAAGCACCCATTTGGCCACATATTTCCCCGATTGGGCGGGCTGAACGGACATCTGTTTGACCGCAGCCAGTTATGTTGCTATGCGGTCGCAACATGTAGCGGCAAAGTCGCCTTGGGCCATGGGGGCCTGCATGATTGCTGCTGCGGGCCAAATGAGTGTCCGCAAAACACGGACACACATGACAAAATTCTCTGATCTGAACTTGAATCCCAAGGTCCTCAAGGCGATTGCCGAAGCGGGCTATGAAACCCCCACACCGATTCAGGCCGGGGCCATCCCCCCTGCCCTTGAAGGTCGCGACGTTCTGGGTATCGCCCAGACCGGCACCGGCAAGACCGCCAGCTTCACGCTGCCGATGATCACCATGCTGGCACGGGGCCGCGCAAGGGCGCGGATGCCGCGCAGCCTGGTGCTTTGCCCCACGCGCGAACTGGCGGCACAGGTGGCGGAAAACTTCGACACCTATGCCAAACATGTGAAACTGACCAAGGCGCTGCTGATCGGCGGCGTGTCGTTCAAGGAACAGGACACCGCCATCGACAAGGGCGTGGATGTGCTGATTGCCACACCGGGCCGCCTGCTGGACCATTTCGAGCGCGGCAAGCTGATCCTGAATGACGTCAAGGTCATGGTGGTGGACGAAGCCGACCGGATGCTCGACATGGGGTTCATCCCCGACATCGAGCGTATCTTCGGCCTCACGCCCTTTACCCGGCAGACGCTGTTCTTCTCGGCCACCATGGCGCCCGAGATCGAGCGGATCACCAACACCTTCCTGTCCAACCCCGCCCGCATCGAAGTCGCGCGGCAGGCCACGACGGGCGAGAATATCACCCAGGGCGTGGTGATGTTCAAAGCCTCCCGCAAGGACCGCGAAGCAACCGAAAAGCGCAACCTGCTGCGCGCGCTGATCGACGGCGAAGGCGACAAATGCACCAACGCCATCATCTTCTGCAACCGCAAGATGGATGTGGACGTGGTGGCCAAGTCGTTGAAAAAATACGGCTATGACGCGGCACCGATCCACGGCGACCTGGACCAGAGTCAGCGCACACGCACGCTTGACGGGTTCCGCGCGGGCGATCTGCGCTTTCTCGTGGCCTCCGACGTGGCCGCGCGCGGCCTTGATGTGCCGGCCGTCAGCCATGTCTTCAACTTCGACGTGCCCAGCCATGCCGAGGATTACGTACACCGCATCGGCCGCACCGGCCGCGCGGGCCGTGACGGCAAGGCGATCATGATCTGCATCCCCCGCGACGAAAAGAACCTCGCCGATGTGGAACGTCTGGTCGAACGCGAGATCCCGCGCCTGGACAACCCGCTGGGCAATGGCAATGCGGCAGAGGCGGCACCCGTGGCCGATGACACTGCCGACAAGCCCAAGAAAAACCGCTCGCGCAGCCGCAGCAAGCCCAAGTCAGAGGCACCAAAGCCCGAGGCGGACGCCAAACCGGCAGCCGAGGCAAAGCCCAAGGCCGAGCCTCAGTCAAAACCGGAACCCAAGCGCGAGAACGCGCCGAAGTCCGAGCCGAAGCAATCCGCGCAATCCAACCGGAACGATGCGCAGGACCGCAGCAGCAGCACTTCACGCAGCCGCAGCCAGAACAGCCGCGGCAATGACAACCGCGTCGTGGGCCTGGGTGATCACACCCCGGATTTCATCGGGCTGAGCTTCGAAGACCGCGAGTAAGGTCAAAGCCCCGGGCCGTCACGGCCCATCGGCAGAAAGCAGCGCGTAGACGTCAGGACCACATGGCGCGCCCCTCCGGGGCGCGGTATTCAGGGCCGAACCCTTTTCAAGGCCTGACAGATGCTCCGCCCTTTCCTTGCCCTGCTGTTGATGATCTCCGCCTCTGCCGCCGCGGCAGAGCGGTGCCGCGCCGTGGTCAACGGCAGCGAAATCGTGATCGAGGCGGATAATTTCGCCACTTTCGCCGAAGACGTCAAAACCCGCGAGAAACTGATGCGCTGGCCCTCGGCCAGGTGGAACCGCGCCTGGGGCACGCCCCCCGCCTGCCTGAGCGCTGTGCTCTACGATTACCTCGCAACGACGGTGCCCGACAACCAGATCAAGGGCTATTGCCTGACACAGGACGACAAGACCGGGTTTTTCCTGGTCCCCGGAGAGCGCAATTTTCGCGGGCTCTGCCGCACGACGGTCTGCGAACGGGTAAACACGACAAAGGCCGAAACGCTGGCCGTGACAAAATCCATCGCAAATGCCGCCCTGACAACGGTGACGGACCCGGCGGCGGCGGTGGCCGTGGCGCATAAATCCGGCGCGATGATCCTGTCGGGCAGCGCCAGCACGCTGATCACCAACCTGAACGCCACCAGCTCAACCGTGGTCACGGCCCTGTCCACCCCCGCCGCGCTGACGGCGGTGGGCGTATCGGTGCTTGCGGTTGGCGGTGCAGTCTACATGTGCAGCGGCGATGCGCCGGAGGAGGATGTTCCCGCCGAATGATCCGGCGGGAACGAGAAAGCGTCATGCGAAAAACCCGAATCACATAGCGCTGCCTGAAATCAAAGATTTCAACGCGTTACGTGATGCCTGATGCCTCAGGTATTTCGTCAGACGCTATGGTCAGCTCAACCGGCTGACCACCACTGTCACTTCCGGCTTCTTGCCGATCTCGTCCTGCGCGGACTGGCGCACGGCGCGCTTCAGCCCCTCGTTCAGCTTGTCATCGTCGCGCAGCGTGGCGGCCTTGGACCGGCCCAGGAACTGGCTCAGGTCCGCTTCGATCACATCGGCCAGCGGCGCCTTGGAGCGGCCCGTTTCCGGCAGGCCCATCATGTCGACCCAGGGATCACCCAGCGGCTCGTCATCCTCGTCCATGATCACGGTGACGGTCACATGACCGTTCAGCGCCATGCGGATACGGTCGCGCACCACCCCGTCCAGCGCGCCGATCTGCACCGAGCCATCCAGATAGGTGCGCCCGGTCTCGACATATTCGGCCACGCTCGGCTTGTTGCCGCTGAGGTCGATCATCATGCCATTGACCGCCAGCACACCGGTCATGCCCTTGCCCTCGGCGATCTTCACATGCTCGCGCAGGTGGCGGTGTTCGCCGTGCATCGGGATCAGCACCTGCGGTTTGACCACGTCATGCAGGGTTTCCAGGTCAGGCCGGTTCGCATGGCCGGACACGTGGTAGAGGCCCGAACTGTCGTCCACCACATCCACACCGATTTCGGAGAACTGGTTGATGATGCGGATCACGCCGCGTTCATTGCCGGGAATCGTCTTGGAAGAGAACAGGAACATGTCCCCTTCCTTCATCTCGATCCCCTGATACTTGCCCCGGGCAAGCTGGGCCGATGCCGCGCGGCGTTCGCCCTGCGACCCGGTGACCAGCAACAGCAGGTTCTCGCGCGGGATGCCGCGCGCCTCTTCGGGGCTGACGGTGTTCGGGAAATCCTGCATCACGCCGGTTTCCAGCGCCGCCTCGACCATGCGTTTCATTGCGCGGCCCAGCAGCACGATGGAGCGCCCCGCCTTGTCGCCCGCGACCGCCAGCGTCTTTACCCGCGCCACATTGGAGGCAAAGGTGGTCGCAACCACCATGCCCGACGCGCCGCTGACCAGCTTTTCGATCTCGGGGCCAAGCGTCGCTTCCGACCGGCCCGGCAGCGGCGAGAACACATTGGTACTGTCACAGACCAGCGCCTTGATCCCGTCCTTGCAGACCTCGGCCCAGAGTTCCGGGTCAAAGGCTTCGCCGACGCCGGGGGTCAGGTCGATCTTGAAATCACCGGAGTGGATCAGACGCCCCTCTGGCGTGTCGATCACCAGCGCGGAGGATTCAGGGATGGAATGCGATATCGGCAGGAACCCCACCTGGAACGGCCCCGCCCCCTGCTGGTGCGGCCAGGCCCCCACGGTCTGCACCGCGTCATCGGGATGGCCGTGTTCGGACATCTTGCGCCGCGCAATGTTGGCGGTGAAGGTCCGGGCATAGATCGGCGCCTGCAGCGCCTCGTAGGTATGGGCGATGGCGCCAACGTGGTCTTCATGCGCGTGGGTCACGAAAATCGCCTCGATCCGGTCGCGGCGTTCCTTCAGCCACTGGATGTCCGGCAGGATCAGGTCCACGCCGGGGCTGCCATCCATATCGGGAAAGGCCACGCCCATGTCCACGACGATCAGCCGCTCCTTGCCCGGTTTCCCGTAGCCATACACATAGGCATTCATGCCAATTTCACCCGCCCCGCCGAGGGGAAGGTAGATCAATCTCTCGCTGCTCATATTATTCAGCTTTATCCTTGTTATACTTATGGATCACGGTCAGGCCGTGCATCGTAAGGTCATCTTCAATGACGTCGAAAAGGTCTTCGGTCTGGGCAAACAACGGGGCCAGCCCGCCGGTTGCGATAATCTTCATGTTCTGGTCGCGTTCGGCCTTGATCCGGGCACAGATCTCCTTGACCAGGCCGACATAGCCCCAGAACACGCCCGATTGCATGCAAGCGACCGTATTGGTGCCTACTACACGTTGTGGCTTGGTAATGTCCACATGTGGCAGTGCGGCGGCGGCCATATGCAGCGCTTCAAGGCTCAGGTTCACGCCGGGTGCAATGACCCCGCCCACATATGCGCCATCATGGCCCGCCACATCAAAGGTGGTGGCGGTGCCGAAATCGACCACGATCAGGTTGCCACCGTGCCGGTCAAAAGCCCCCGAGGTGTTGACCAGCCGGTCCGGCCCCACGATCGTGCCCTGGTCCACGCGCGGCGCGGCCGGCAGCAGGCAGTCGGGCTTGCCCACCACCATCGGACGGCAGTTGAAATACTGGTCGGAAAAGACACGCAGGTTGAACACCACCCGCGGCACGGTCGAGGAGATGATCACATCGGTGATGTCGGGCTTGATCTGATGATGGTTCAGCAAGGTCGAAAACCAGGTGAAATAGGCATCCGCCGTGCGCGCGTGATGGGTCGATGTGCGCATGGTGCACAGCGCCCGCCCCTCATCATAGATGGAAAAGACCGTGTTGGTGTTCCCGCAGTCAATCGCCAAGAGCATCCCCTGCCCCCCTTCTTTCAGAAAAACACATCCGCAGCGGCAATCGCGACCCTGCCCTTTGCCGTGTTCAATATCAGATTCCCGTTCTGGTCCACATCCTCAAAGACGCCACTGGTCTCATCCCGGGTCGTGCGCGCGCGGATGACCTCGCCCAGACGTGCCGCATGGGCCAGCCAGGCGGTGCGGATGGGATCGAACCCATAGGTGGTGAACTGCGTCTCAAGCACCGCGTATTCGGCCGCCAGCACATCCAGAAACGCCTCTGGCGCAACTCCGATCCCGAATGCCCCGGCAAGGCTGACAGGGGTGACAGCCCCCGGTTCCACCTGATCCGCGCCCGGCGCATGGGCCAGGTTGACACCAATGCCGATCAGCAGATGCGGACCGTTTGTTTCCAGCAGGATGCCAGCGACCTTGCCGCCGTCCAGCAGCACGTCATTGGGCCATTTCAGGGCAAAACGGTTTCCCTGCCCGGTGACCGCGACAAAGCTGCGATAAAGCGCCAGCGAAGAAACAAAGGACCGCAGCGCGGCAATGCCCGGTGCCTCGGCATTGGGCAGGACCAGCGTTGCCGCGAAATTCCCCCGGGGGGTGGACCATGCGCGGCCCCGCCTGCCCCGTGCCGCGGATTGCTCCTTTGCCAGGATCCATTCCGGACCGGAGAGGTCACGCAGCCGGCGCCCGGCCTCTGCCAATGTGGAATCGACCGTGTCCAGCACCAGCCGCCCATATCCTTCGGGCCAGCCCATCAAGGGGTGAGGGTCCGTGAAAGCGGCAAGCTCAGCCTGTCAGACCGCAGAACGGTCAGTTGACAAGCGCCCCGGCGGCGGCCGCAGCCACGCCTTCGACACCAAACATGTTGATGATGCCCAGCACCATGATCAGCGCCGAAGCCATCAGGAAGCCCGAGAGCACGCTGCTGCCGGACCGGTCCAGCGTATCCGCCTGTTCGGACCCGAAGTACATGTAGAACACGATCCGCAGGTAATAATATGCCCCGATCACCGATGCGATCACACCGGCCACCGCCAGCCAGGCCAGCCCGGCGTCATAGGCGGCGCGCAGCACGTAAAGCTTGCCGAAGAAGCCCAGCATCGGCGGCACCCCCGCCAGCGAGAACAGCAGCACCAGCATTGCCAGCGCCCGGCCCGGGTTGGTCTTGGCGTACATGTTGAGCGATGCGATATCGGTCACCGGCGCGCCATCCCGGCTCATCAGCAGGATAAAGGCGAAGGTGCCGACGTTCATGGTTACATAGATCGCCATATAGACCAGCATCGCCTGCACGCCCAGGGCGGTGCCGGCGGCCAGCCCCATCAGCGCATAGCCCATATGCGCGATGGAGGAGAAGGCCATCAGCCGCTTGATATTGGTCTGGCCGATGGCGGCAATGGCGCCCAGGAACATGGACAGCACCGAAAGCAGCGCGACAATCTGGCTCCAGTCCGCAACGGCATTGCCGAAGGCGTCATGCAGCACGCGGGCGAAAAGGCCCATCGCCGCGACCTTGGGCGCGGTGGCAAAGAAGGCGGTGACCGGCGTGGGCGAGCCTTCGTAGACGTCCGGCGTCCACATGTGGAACGGCACGGCGGAAACCTTGAAGCCCATGCCCGAGATCAGGAAGACGATGCCAAAGAGCAGGCCCAGCGAGGTCTCGCCCGATTGCGCGGTCTCGATGATGCCGGAGAACAGCGTGGTGCCCGCATAGCCGTAAACCAGCGAAGCGCCATAGAGCAACAGGCCCGAGCTGAGCGCGCCCAGAACGAAATATTTCAGCCCCGCCTCGGTCGAGCGCACGGAGTCGCGCCGCAGGGAGGCGACCACGTAAAGCGCCAGCGATTGCAGTTCCAGCCCCATGTAAAGCGCCATCAGGTCGCCCGCGCTGACCATCATCATCATGCCCACGGCGGAGAGGGCCACCAGCATCGGGTATTCGAACCGCAGCAATCCGCGGGCTTTCATATAGCCTTCGGACATCAGCAGCACGGCAGCGGCGCTGAGCAGGATCGTGACCTTGGCGAAACGGGCAAAGCCGTCTTCGATGAACATGCCGTTGAAGGCCAGACGGGTGCCTTCGCCGGTAAAGCCGATCCAGGCTGCCAGCAGAACAAAGACCGCCGCGGTCAGCCAGATCAACAGGCTCCCCACCTTGTCCTTGGTGGTATAAACCGCGACCAGCAGTCCCAGCAGCGAAAAGCAGGACAGCAGGATTTCTGGCAGGATGATGTTCAGATCAGCGGAAATCATCGCACGGGTCCTTTTAGTTCGACACTTCGGCGGTCTGGATTGCGGCGCTCGCCGCCTCCAGCGCGATGTCATAATTTTCAACAAGTTCCGTGACCGAGGGGCCGATAATGTCCAGCACCAGTGACGGGTAGACGCCCAGCAGCAGTGTCATCACCACCAGGGGCGCGAAGATCCAGCGCTCGCGCGTGGTCATGTCGGTGATCGACCGCAGGCTTTCCTTGATCAGGTCGCCCATGACCACCCGTCGGTAAAGCCAGAGCGCATAGGCCGCCGAGAAGATCACCCCGGTGGTCGCCACGGCGGCAACCCAGGTGTTGACCTGGAAAGTCCCCATCAGCGTCAGGAATTCACCCACAAAGCCGGAGGTGCCCGGCAGGCCCACGTTGGCCATGGTGAACAGCATGAAGATCAGCGCATAGGCGGGCATCCGGTTCACCAGCCCGCCATAGGCGTCGATGTCGCGGGTGTGCATCCGGTCATAGATCACGCCGACGCAAAGGAACAGCGCGCCCGAGATGAAGCCGTGGCTGATCATCTGGAAGATCGCACCATCGACACCCTGCTGGTTGGCCGCAAAGATGCCCATGGTCACAAAACCCATATGCGCAACCGAGGAATAGGCGATCAGCTTTTTCATGTCTTCCTGCACCAGCGCCACCAGCGAGGTATAGACGATGGCAATCGCGCTCATCCACAGGATCAGCGGTGTCAGCACCTCTGCCCCCACCGGGAACATCGGCAGGCTGAACCGCAGGAAGCCGTAGCCGCCCATCTTGAGCAGGATCGCCGCCAGCACCACCGACCCCGCCGTCGGGGCCTGAACGTGGGCATCGGGCAGCCAGGTATGGACCGGCCACATCGGCATCTTGACCGCGAAGCTGGCGAAGAAGGCGATGAACATTAGCGTCTGCATCCCGCCGATCACCTGCACGCCCATCAGGCTGAAGCTGTCAGAGGCGAAGCTGTGGTTCAGCAGGCTGACATCACAGGCGCCGATGCAGGTGGTGCCGGCGTCGGTGTACATCGCCACCATGGCCACCAGCATCAGCACGGAACCGAGGAAGGTATAAAGGAAGAACTTGAAGCTGGCGTAGATCCGGTTGGCCCCGCCCCAGATGCCGATGATCAGGAACATCGGGATCAGCCCCGCCTCGAAGAACAGGTAGAACAGGATCAGGTCCAGCGCCATGAAGACGCCCAGCATCAGGGTCTCCAGCAGCAGGAAGGCGATCATGTATTCCTTGACCCGGTGCTCGACATTCCAGCTTGCCGCGATGACCAGCGGCATCATGAAAGTGGTCAGCATCACGAAGAGCACCGAAATGCCATCGACGCCCAGGCGGTACTTCAGCCCCAGCAGCCATTCCGATTCCTCGACGAACTGAAACCCGGTGTTGCTGGGGTCAAAGTCGAACAGCACGAAAAGCGAGATCAGGAAGGTTGCCGAGGTGGTGATCATCGCCAGCCACTTGGCATTGCGCGCCGCTGCCGCATCCTCACCACGCAGGAACACCGCAAGGATCAGCGCCGCAAAGGCGGGCATGAAGGTAATGATGGAAAGAAGATGCGTGTCCATCAGTGGGACCCTCCGGTCATCGTCATCCATGTGACCAGAACCGCGATCCCGATCACCATGGCAAAGGCATAGGTAAAGATATAGCCGGACTGCGCCTTACCGGCGAGCCGCGTGAACCAGGGCACGATGCCCATCGCGACCCCGTTCAGGGTGCCATCGATCACGTCGCCGTCGCCGCGCTTCCACAGGAAGCGGCCAATCGCCTTGGCCGGACGGACAAAGATCACGTCATAGATTTCGTCGAAGTACCATTTGTTCAGCAGGAACAGGTAAAGCGGCTGCTGGTTCGCGGCCAGACGGCCGGGCAGTGTCGGGTTCCAGATGTAGAACCACAGCGCCAGGACAAACCCCATAAGCATCGCGATGAAGGGGCTGACCTTGACCCAGACCGGTGCCTCATGCGCCGCTTCCAGCACGTGGTTTTCGGGACCGAAGTACAATGCCCCCTCGCCCGGCGCGCCGCCAAAGGCTGCGTGATGTCCGCCGCCGTGGCCCGCTTCGGCCGTCTCGCCGTGACCAGCTTCGGCAGTCTCGCCGTGGCCCGCTTCGGCAGTCTCGCCGTGACCGGCATCTTCTTCGGTTGCGGCATGGGCTTCGCCCGCGCCTTCGGCATGGGTTTCGCCACCAGCCGCCATTTCGGCCAGCGGGATGTCGTAGAATTCTGCCATCTCCTCGGTCGAGCCGAAGAAGCTGCCGTACCACAACATGCCGGAGAAGACGGCACCAAGGGCCAGAACACCCAGCGGCACCAGCATGGTCATCGGGCTTTCATGCGCGTGGTCATGGGTGTGTTTGTCGCCACGCGGCTTGCCGTGGAACGTCAGGAAGATCAGGCGCCAGCTGTAGAAACTTGTCATCGCAGCGGCGACAACCAGCAGCCAGAAACCATACATGGACCCGCCGCCCCAGGCGCTTTCGATGATCGCATCCTTGCTGAGGAAGCCGGCGAAACCGATATGTGTCAGCGGGATGCCGACCCCGGTGATCGCCAGGGTGCCGATCATCATCGCGGCATAGGTATAGGGGATCTTTTTGCGCAGACCGCCATAGTTGTTCATGTCCTGCTCGTGATGCATGGCATGAATGACCGAGCCCGCACCGAGGAACAGCATCGCCTTGAAGAAGGCATGGGTGAACAGGTGGAACATCGCTGCCGAATACATGCCAACGCCTGCGGCGACGAACATGTAGCCCAGCTGCGAACAGGTGGAATAGGCGATGACGCGCTTGATGTCGGTCTGTACCAGACCCACGGTCGCGGCGAAAAAGGCGGTGGTGGCGCCGATCACGGTGACAAAGGTCATCGCCTGGGGCGCGAATTCCATCAGCGGCGACATGCGGCAGACCAGGAAGACACCCGCCGTCACCATGGTCGCGGCGTGGATCAGCGCGGAGACCGGTGTCGGGCCTTCCATCGCATCGGGCAGCCAGGTGTGCAGGAACAGCTGGGCCGATTTGCCCATCGCCCCCACGAACAGCAGGAAGGCGATCAGGTTCGCGGCGTTCCAGTCGGTCCAGAGGAACGAAATGGTCTGCTCTGCCAGATCAGGGGCCGATGCAAAGATATCGTCGAAACGGATGCTGTCCGTCATCAGGAACAGGGCAAAGATGCCCAGGGCAAATCCGAAATCCCCCACGCGGTTGACCACGAAGGCCTTGATCGCCGCGGCATTGGCGCTGGGTTTGCGGTAGTAAAAGCCGATCAGCAGGTAGGAGGCGACGCCGACCCCTTCCCAGCCAAAGAACATCTGCACCAGGTTGTCGGAGGTCACCAGCATCAGCATGGCAAAGGTAAAGAACGACAGATAGGCAAAGAACCGGGCGCGGTATTGCTCGGTATCCTTGAAGTTCTCGTCATGGGCCATGTAGCCGAAGGAATAGAGATGCACGAGGCTGGAGACCGTCGTCACCACGATCAGCATGATCGCGGTCAGCCGGTCCAGCCGGATCGACCAGTCGGTGGACAGGCTGCCGGAATCGATGAACCGCAGGATCGCGATATGTTCGGTGGGCCCGTCGAAGGTCAGGAATACGATCCAGGACAGGATCGCGGCCAGGAACAACAGGCCGGTTGAAACCCACTGCGCCGCTGGCTGTCCGATGATCTTCCAGCCGAAACCGCAGATCAGTGAACCGACAAGCGGGGCGAAAAGGAGTATGGTTTCCATTGCCCTCAGCCCTTCATCACGTTGACGTCTTCGACGGCGATGGTGCCGCGATTACGGAAGAAACAAACCAGGATCGCCAGACCGATCGCCGCCTCGGCGGCCGCGACGGTCAGCACGAACAGCGTATAGACCTGCCCCACCAGATCGCCGAGAAAGCTGGAGAAGGCGACAAAATTGATGTTCACCGCCAGCAGCATCAACTCGATGCTCATCAGCAGGATGATCACGTTCTTGCGGTTCAGGAAAAGCCCGAAGATGCCGATGACAAAAAGCGTCGCCGCCACTGTCAGGTAATGTTCAAGTCCGATCATGTCGTCCCTCGTCTCGCGCCCTGTTGCCGGGCTTCTAGTCTTTCGTGTTCCCGACTTCCACCGGGAACCCGCCGCTCCGCCGATAAATCAGCAGGCATCCTTCGCGACCAATCCGCCAGCGATGTCTGCCATCGCCGCCGATATGATCACAGCCGGTTTCACAAGCCCTGCCCCGGTTTCACGTCACGCAGTTCCATCGCCTTGGCCGGATCGCGCATCATCTGCGCCACAACGTCCTGACGCTTCACATCCGCGCGGTGGCGCAGGGTCAGAACGATGGCCCCGATCATCGCAACCAGCAGGATCAGACCCGCCAGCTGGAACAGCAGGAAATACTGATCATAGAGGATCAGGCCCAAAGCCTCGGTGTTGAAGGTGTTCGGGTCCGCCACCTGTGCGCGCAGCCCCTCGGCGGCGTCGTTGGTTTCCCAGGCGCCAAAGGCCATGACGAACTGCATCAGGATCACAAGGCCGATCAGCAGGGCCAATGGCATGTATTTCGCCATCTCCGCCTTCAATTCGGCAAAATCGACGTCCAGCATCATGACCACGAAAAGGAACAGCACCGCGACCGCGCCGACATAGACGATGATCAGCAGCATCGCGACGAATTCCGCCCCCAGCAGAACAAAAAGCCCCGCCGAGCTGAGAAAGGCCAGGATCAGCCAGAGCACCGAATGCACCGGATTCCGGCTGACCACGGTCAGAAGCCCGCCCGTGATCACGCAAATGGCAAACAGATAGAATGAAAAGACCGTCATTCCTTACCCTCTTTTTCGTCCCAGACCTGCCCGGCCAGTTCCATGGCGCGCGACATGGCCGGTACGCCGGCAAATACCGACATCTGGCCAATTGTCTCGGTGATATGTTTCTTGGTGGCACCGGCCTCCAGCGCGTGGCGCACCGTCTGGCGCACCGCCACATCGTTCTGAGCGCCCTGCATGGTCAGCCCCGCAAGGGTCAGCAGCAGCCGCGTCCGCGCGTCCAGCCCACCCTCGTTGACGGCATTGCCGAACATCATTTCCATCATGTCCTTGGGCATGGTGCCCATCATTGCCTCGAACACCTTGGGGGAAAAGGCATCCATTGCCGGAAAGGACTTTGCCATCTCCTGCGCCTGGCGCATCATCGCCTCGAAGGGGTTGGTGGGATCACTCATCTGTAAGGCGCATCTATTTCGAGGTTGCGGGCAATCTCCGCTTCCCAGCGTTCACCATTCGCCAGCAGCTTGTCCTTGTCATAGTACAGCTCTTCGCGGGTTTCGGTGCTGAACTCGAAATTCGGCCCCTCGACGATGGCATCCACCGGGCAGGCCTCCTGACAGAAGCCGCAATAGATGCACTTGGTCATGTCGATGTCATAGCGCGTGGTGCGGCGGCTGCCGTCGTCGCGCGGTTCCGCGTCGATGGTGATCGCCTGCGCCGGGCAGATCGCCTCGCAAAGCTTGCAGGCGATGCAGCGCTCTTCGCCGTTGGGATAGCGGCGCAGCGCATGTTCACCGCGGAAACGCGGGGACAGCGGCCCTTTTTCGTGCGGATAGTTCACCGTCGCCTTGGGGCGGAACATCTGCTTGAACCCCAGCGCGAAACCCTTGGCGAAATCCTGCAGCAGGAAATACTTGGCGGCGCGGGCATAGTCGATTTGTGTCATGTCAGCCTCCTACGGGCCAGCGGGCATAGATGCCCCAGAACCATTCGAATTTTGCCGCGAAGGCCACGAAAACCACCCAGAACAGCGAGAACGGCAAGAACACCTTCCAGCCCAGGCGCATCAGCTGGTCATAGCGGTAGCGCGGGGTGATCGCCTTGACCATGGAGAACATGAAGAACACCAGCAGCATCTTCAGGAACATCCACAGGAAGCCATCCGGCAGGAACGGGATCGGCGACAGCCAGCCGCCCAGGAACAGCAGCGAAACCAATGCGCACATCAGCACCACGGCGACAAGTTCGCCGATCATGAACAGCAGGAACGGCGTCGAGGAATATTCAACCTGATACCCCGCCACCAGCTCTGATTCCGCTTCCGGAAGGTCAAAGGGCGGGCGGTTCGTTTCGGCCAGGGCCGAGATGAAGAACAGGATCAGCATCGGGAAATGCGGCAGGAAGTACCAGTTGAAGATGCCCCCGGCCCCCTCCTGCGCCGCAACGATGGCGGAGAAGTTCATCGACCCGGTGGAGATGATGACACCGATGATGATCAGGCCGATGCTGACCTCATAGGAAATCATCTGCGCGGCAGAGCGCAGCGAGCCCAGGAACGGGTATTTCGAGTTCGAGGCCCAGCCGCCCATGATCACGCCGTAAACCTCCAGAGAGGAAATCGCGAAGACATAGAGGATCGCCACATTGATGTCCGACAGCACCCAGCCGTCGTTGAAGGGAATCACCGCCCAGGCCACCAGCGCCATCACCAGGCTGACCATCGGGGCCAGCAGGAACACCGCCCGGTCGGCCCCGGCGGGAATCACCACTTCCTTGACCACGTATTTCAGCAGGTCGGCAAAGCTTTGCAGCAGGCCAAAGACACCCACCACATTGGGCCCGCGCCGCATCTGGACGGCCGCCCAGATCTTGCGGTCGGCGTACATCAGGAACGCCAGGCACACCAGCAGCGGCAGCAGGATCAACAAGACCTGCCCCGTGACCAGCAGCCCAATCCCCAACCCCGTGTTCGTAAAGAAGTCAGCCATTGTCCCTCACACCGTCGGTATGCCTTTTTCCACACAGCTCTGTGTGGTCACTTCAGCATCAATTGTCTTTATGCCCCGTGGCAAGCTTGGCGAGATTGTATAAACAGCATCCGCTCGCCAGATGCCACCCTCTTGCTCTACATTTGTGCGCACATGGCGCGCAAATCCGTAGCCGCGGATCAGCGTATAGCGTGCGGCGGCACATTCGGCGTAATCCGCCACGTCCTGCGTGCTGAGCGCCTTGGTCATCGCCACGTTGAACTGCACCAGGTCACCATCCAGCAAAACAGTCTCTACCCCCTTGTATTCCGGGATAAAATCAGAGGCCACGGGCACCTGCGGTTCACATGCACCCAAGGTCATCATCGCAAGGACGGCGGTTGTTCTCACTCCGCCGCCATGGGTTTGGCGCGGCGCGCCGCGGCATTGGCCGAAAGCTCCGCCATCAACTGGCTGGCCCGGGCAATCGGATTGCTGAGGTAGAAATCCGCAATCGCCTCGCCAAAGGGTGCCGCATCGACGCTGCCGCGTTCCAGTGGCGTCCACGCGTTTTCGGCAACCTCGTCAACACGGGCCAGATGCGGCACGTCACTGACCAGCGCGCGGCGCAGGGCGGCGATGGAATCAAACGGCAATGTCGCCTCCATCTCGGCGCTCAGCGCGCGCAGGATGGCCCAGTTTTCCTTGGCCTGACCGGGGGCAAAGCTGGCGCGTTGCGCAAGCTGCGGACGGCCTTCGGTGTTCACGAACAGGCCCGGTTCCTCGGTATAGGCGGCGCCGGGCAGGATGATGTCCGCGCGGTGCGCACCCCGGTCGCCGTGGCTGCCCTGATAGATCACGAAAGGACCGGCGGGAATGTCGCCCTCATCCGCGCCAAGGTTATAGATCACGTCAGCTTCCAGAACGGCAGGCACGCCGCCGTCGGCAGTGGCGCCGATATCCATCGCACCGACACGCGATGCAGCGGTGTGCAGCACCATGAAGGAGGATTTTGTTGCTTCCGCCAGCGCCATCGCATCGGCCAGCACTGCGGCACCGTCTTCGCGGGTCAGGGCCGCCTGCCCCACGATGATCACCGAGTGCTTTTCCTGCACAGCGGAATGATCGCGTTGCAGCAAATCGGCCATGACCGACGGATTGTCACCGATGTGGGCATATTCATAGGTCAGATCGACCTGCGGCCCGATCACACCCACGTTTGCGCCGCGCGACCACGCCTTGCGGATACGCGCGTTCAGCACCGGAGCCTCCACCGCCGGGTTGGTCCCGATCAGCATGATCGCCTTGGCAGTGTCCAGTTCTTCGACCGTGGCTGTCCCGACATAGCCGGAGCGGTTGCCCGCAGGCAGCTTGGCCCCATCGGTGCGGCATTCGACGATACCGCCCTGCCCTTCGATCAATGTTTTCAATGCATAGGCCGCCTCGACCGAGGACAGATCGCCGACCAGACCGGCAACTTTCTTGCCCTTCATCGCGGCAGCAGCGGCTGCCAGCGCCTCGGGCCAGTCCGCTTTGCGCAGCTTGCCGTTCTCGCGGATGTAGGGCGTATCCAGCCGCTGGCGGCGCAGCCCGTCCCAGACAAAGCGGGTCTTGTCGGAAATCCATTCCTCGTTCACGCCGTCATGGTTGCGCGGCAGCATCCGCATCACTTCGCGGCCCTTGGTGTCGACACGGATGTTCGACCCCAGCGCATCCATCACGTCGATGCTTTCGGTCTTGGAAAGCTCCCAGGGACGCGCGGTAAAGGCATAGGGTTTGCTGACCAGCGCCCCCACCGGGCAAAGGTCGATGATATTGCCCTGCAGGTTCGATTCGAGCGTTTCCCCCAGGTAGGAGGTGATCTCCGCATCTTCGCCCCGGCCGGTCTGGCCCATCTTGTGCACGCCTGCGACCTCGGTGGTGAAACGCACGCAGCGGGTGCAGGAGATGCAGCGGGTCATATGGGTTTCGACCAGCGGCCCGAGGTTCAGATCCTCGGTCGCGCGCTTGGGTTCGCGGTAGCGCGAGAAATCCACACCATAGGCCATCGCCTGATCCTGCAGATCACATTCGCCACCCTGGTCGCAGATCGGGCAATCCAGCGGGTGGTTGATCAGCAGGAACTCCATCACGCCTTCGCGCGCCTTCTTGACCATCGGGCTGTTGGTTTTCACCACCGGCGGCTGGCCCTCGGGACCGGGGCGCAGATCGCGCACCTGCATCGCGCAGCTTGCGGCGGGCTTGGGCGGGCCGCCCACGACCTCCACCAGACACATGCGGCAGTTCCCCGCAATCGAAAGCCGCTCGTGATAACAGAAACGCGGGATCTCGACGCCCGCCTGCTCGCAGGCCTGAATGAGCGTCATCGCCCCTTCGGTTTCGATTTCCTTGCCATCAATGATGATCTTGCGAAGGTCGCTCATAGGTTCACTTTGCTCTCAGTAACGAACCGATCCGGCTCTGTTTTTGAATCTCTTCGAGTCCAAGCGCACAATAGCTTTGTGGATCAGAAGTATCGACCCCCCTCGCCTTGAAAAACGCCCTTCCGCGCGCTTTGAGCCGTTCTTTTTCCGCATCGCTTTTGCGATAGGCGTCGATTTCAGCATCCGTATAGCCCAGATCATTGGCCTGGCCCTTGATTTTCCACAGAAAACTGGTGGCCCTGATCAGCCGGGCATCTATCGTGGGACAATTCTTGCGGATCGCATCGGCGATTCCGACATCCAGCAGGGCATCGT
This sequence comes from Sulfitobacter sp. G21635-S1, assembly GCF_027213915.1. Taxonomy (NCBI): domain Bacteria; kingdom Pseudomonadati; phylum Pseudomonadota; class Alphaproteobacteria; order Rhodobacterales; family Roseobacteraceae; genus Sulfitobacter; species Sulfitobacter sp. G21635-S1. The sequence continues at coordinate 57,528 of NZ_JAPWGV010000003.1, read as the reverse complement.
CGATCGCGGCGACCTCGCGCAGCGGTGGTTTCGCCGAAACCGGGGCGGCAAGCACCGCCAGACCAAACAGGGCAATCATCATCAAACGCATTTCACTCTCCTTCGGAAGTTGACCGACAGCTGGGTGAGCCTGCGCTGATATGCAATAACACCCGGTCCCGACAGCCATTTTCCGCAGGTTTCAGCGCATGGCCTATTGGGCCTGCGGGCAGGTCCCCTGATAGGTCAGCGTGTCATCGACGATGCGCAGCTGGTCTGCCGGCGTGTCCGGCCCCACCACCCAGTCGATGTCGGAACTGCCATAGGTCGCCACGCAATAGCCGTTTGCCGCGTGCAGCGCGGCCCCCCGTGCCCCTTCGAAGGATTGCGAGACACCTTTCACCGTCGCCACGAAGACGTCGCGTTGCTTGTCGACCCGCTTGACCTTGGTGCGGAAATACTTGCCGTCAAAGGCAAAGCGGTTCTCGCTGTCGGAGCAACCAGCCACAAGGGCGGCGCAAAGCAGCGCCATGACGCTAATTCGGGTCTTCATCATTTCTGCACTCTCGAATGGGTGGGGCGTTGCGCTTCGGCCTTGTCGATCACGACAATGGAATCATGCACATGCACGCCGCTGATTTCGCGCTTCATCTGCGGAAGCTGCGCCGGTTTGTTGTTGTGATACCACATGTGCATGTCATCAATCATTCTGCGCACCGTGTTATAGAAATTCTCCGGCGCGTGAAAGCCACCGCCGAAACGCGGGTAATAGGCGGTGTGCAGATCCTCTATCATATAGGTGCCGCCGGTGGTCAGCAGCGGGAACAACACCCGCAGCGAGGCTTCGATATGGGCCATCCGGTGGCTGCCGTCATCCAGCACCACATCGACGCCGCCCATCTCCTCGACCACCTTTGCCAGGAATGCCGGATCGTCCTGCGAGCCGATGCGCACCATGCCGGACTGGCCGTCGTATTGCGCGCAATCGGGGTTGATGTCGATGCCGCAGAGCACCGCGTCCTTGCCCAGGTAGCGCCGCCACATCTGCAAGGAGCCGCCGTTGTTCACCCCGATCTCAAGGAATTTCACCGGCGTATTCCGGTAGCGGCTGAAATAGCGGTCATAAAGCGGCAGGTAATGATGCCACTTGTGCACCTTCACCCCGTCGTTCTGCGCATAGATGTCCAGCAGGTCGCCGTCAAATCCGTATCGTTCCCTGATGTCAGCGGCGACATCCCCGTCTTCGGGAAATCTGAACTTCTTCATTGGCGGTCTCCTGCACGGCCCTTTGGGGTTTTCCCCTTATTTCTCAACATATCCGCCAATTCGGGATTTCAGGCAACCTCTGTCTGGCGGCAACCGTGGGTCCTGTGCATTGTTGCAGCAGGCAGGTGACGCCAGCCAAAGGCATGATCGCTGTCGCCATGGGCGCGCAGATGGTCGAGCCGGTCCAGCGCCTCGCCCAGGCCGGGCCGATGCCCCGGCGGCACCCACCACATCACGAAATGCATCGCTCCCAACACCTCGAACCATTCGGCGCGGCGTTCGTAGAATTTCTTGTGCACCGTGCCCCAGACAAAGGTTTCCAGCGTGGCGACACTCTCCCAGACGCTCAGGTTCGGAATGAACAGGGGATCGCCGTCAATTGCGGTATCGGTGTTGCCTGCCCCGGTCTCGCCTTCCATCATCCACTGGAAGCCGGGCATCCGCTTGGCCAGCCCGTTGATCCGGTCAAGGTTGGCCATGAATTCCGCCACGCGGGGATCATCCTTGGCGGCGACAAGCCTGCCCACGTTCAGCTCCGCCAGATGCATGCCCTTGTGTGCCCCGCCCTGCATCAAACGGTCCCCCGGCGACAGGTCTTTCCGCGACCGCGCGCATCATGAAACCCCGCTGCGAACTTCACCCCCGCTTGTCCACCCGCGCTGCATGTTGCCCAGAGGTGCCAAAGGGGTTCTCACGGACCGGCCTGGCCCCAATCCCAAAATCCGCGACAGGGTCTTGCATCAAAAGACTGCCACAACCGCCATCAGGCCCAGAAAGACACAACACGCCCAGCCAAAGGTGTAGATCATGGTGCGGAGGCCGAGGTTTTCCTTGCCGATACCACGAATATGCACAAAGGCCACCACCACACGGCTGATCAGAAACAGCGAGGCCAGCAGATTCACCCAGAACGGGCTGGCCCCGGCAAGGATCGCCGCAACGGTCACGGCGGCGAACATGCCGCTCATTTCCATCGCGTTCATATAGGCCCGGCTCAGCCGATAGCTGGCATTGCTGTAGTCGGCGGCGGGCATATCGCCTGCCGTCACCCCATCCGCCGATTTGCGCGCGGCGGAAATCGGGCTGAGCAGCAGGCCGATAAGGCCGAACAAGGCCAAAGACATGATCGCATGGCCGTAGTCAGAAAACTGTTCCATTGCAGAACCTCCTTCTTGATGAACCAAACGAAATGCCGGTTCCTATTCCGCTGCCACGGCGCTGACGCGCCCTGTCCGCTTGTGCTTGATCCGGTCTTCGATTTCATCGCGGAAATGCCGGATCAACCCCTGGATCGGCCAGGCCGCCGCATCGCCAAGCGCACAGATCGTATGGCCCTCGACCTGCTTGGTCACATCCAGCAGCATGTCGATTTCCTCGGGCTCCGCATCGCCTGTCACCAGCCGGTCCATGACCCGCATCATCCAGCCGGTGCCCTCGCGGCAGGGCGTGCACTGGCCGCAGCTTTCGTGCTTGTAGAACTTGGACAGCCGCCAGATCGCCTTGATCACATCGGTGGAATTGTCCATCACGATCACCGCCGCCGTGCCCAGGCCCGACCGCTGCTCGCGCAGATAGTCGAAATCCATGATCGCGTCTTTCATCTGCGCGCCGGGGATCAATGGCACGGAGGACCCGCCGGGGATCACCGCCTTGAGATTGCTCCAGCCGCCCCGGATGCCGCCGCAATGGGTCTCGATCAGCTCTTCGAAGGTGATGCTCATCGCCTCTTCGACCACGCAGGGGTTGTTCACATGGCCCGACACGGCAAACAGCTTGGTCCCCGCATTGTTGGCCCGGCCGAAACCGGCAAACCATTCCGGCCCGCGCCGCAGGATCGTCGGCACCACGGCAATGGATTCCACGTTGTTCACCGTGGTCGGGCAGCCATAAAGGCCCGCCCCCGCCGGGAACGGCGGCTTCATGCGCGGCATCCCCTTCTTGCCTTCGAGGCTTTCCAGCAGGGCGGTTTCCTCGCCGCAGATATAGGCCCCCGCGCCATGGGCCAGGTAGAGGTCGAAATCCCAGCCGGATTTCGCCGCGTTCTTGCCCAGCAGGCCCGCGTCATAGGCCTCGTCGATGGCCGCCTGCAGCGCCTCGCGCTCACGGATGTATTCGCCACGGATGTAGATGTAGCAGGCATGCGCATTCATCGCGAAAGAGGCGATCAGGCACCCTTCGATCAGCGTATGCGGATCATGGCGCATGATCTCGCGGTCCTTGCAGGTGCCGGGTTCGGATTCATCCGCGTTGATCACCAGATAGGCCGGACGCCCGTCGCTTTCCTTGGGCATGAAGGACCACTTGAGCCCGGTGGGAAAGCCCGCGCCGCCCCGGCCGCGCAATCCGCTTGCCTTCATCTGGTCGATGATCCAGTCGCGGCCCTTCTTGATGATCCCGGCGGTGCCGTCCCAATGGCCACGCTGCTGCGCGCCCTTCAGGGTGCGGTCATGCATCCCGTAGATGTTGGTAAAGATGCGGTCCTGATCTGCAAGCATTGCTGCGTCCCTTACGTTTGTCTCGACCCCAGAGGGTCGTTTGTCTGTTGCTCCGAAAGGAGCGTTCTATCCATCATCCGCAGCCCGGCGCGCCTGCCAGAGCTGATAGGCCACCACCAGCGACCAGAACAGCGCCGCAAGTGCGGCAAAGTCGATCAGCAGCGCATAGCGCCCCGGCAATCCCAGTGCCGGACCGGCCCAGTTCGCGGCCAGCCAGATCAGCATGGTCCCGGCAATCACCAGTGCCACGGTCTGCCCCTTGCGAGACTGTGCCTTGTCGCTTTGCTCACTCATGCCTGGCCCGGTTGCCCCCTCGGCGGTTTACTTCTTTTTCTTCTTCGAAAACTCGGTTTCGCCGCCTTTTGCAAGGATCTTGGCCTGGCTCATCCAGTCGTCGCGTTCGATCCGGCCCTTGAAGCGCAGCCGCGCATCGACCCAGGCGATCTCTTTCTTGCGCCAGCCCGCGACCTGGCTGTAATGCCAGATGCCCAATTCGTTCAGCGTCTGCTCCAGCTTGGGGCCGACACCGCTGATCAGTTTCAGATCATCGGCACCTTCGGCGCGCGGGGCGTCCATCAGATCGGGCTTGCCGTCAGCCGCCACCGGCGCACGCTTGGCCCTGGCCGGTGCGGCCTTTGCCGCTGGTGCAGGCTCTGCCACGGCCGCCGAGGCGCTTGCCGCAGCCTTTGCCGGGGCCGCTTTCCTGGCAGGCGCTTCCGCGCCCTCTTTCTCGTATTTCCATTCGCCCTTGCGCGCCGCCAGTTCCGCCTGACCCGCCAGCGTTTTCGTGGGCTTGATGACGGAACCCGATGCAGGCGCAGCCGCTTTCGGCGTGTCAGCCTCCGCCGCGGCTGCCGGTTCCTCAACCGCCTCGGGCGCGTCGGAAACGGCCGGGGCCACGGCAGATGCAGCAGCAGTCGGTGCAGCAACGGCATCAGCCGCCGGCGCTGCCACGGCGCTGCCGCTGGTTGCACCCGGACAGATGACCAGGGAAAGGAACAGACCGACAACCAGCGCGATGACAACGGCCAGGATCAGGGCAGCGGCAAAGCCCCACCCGCCGACCAGCATCAGCAAAAGCCCGATCACAAGGCCCGCAACAATTGCCAGTGCCCAGCTTTTCGCCGTGCAGCTCATCGAATTGTCATTCTCAGCCATCTAAAGTTCCCTCTCCCGTCAGACCGGTAGCGGCCCGGATTACGTGTCGTAGAGACCATCCTTGCTGGCACGGGCAGAAAACTCGGTCTCCTCCCCAGCAGCCAGGCGCGTGGCCTGATCAACCCAGTTGTCGCGCGACACACGGCCTTTGAACCCCTTGAGGTTCTCATCGACCCAGGCCACTTCCTCCGCGCCCCAACCGGCAATCTGATCGTAATGGAAGAATCCCATATCGTTCAGCATTTTTTCCAGCTTGGGCCCGACGCCCCTGATCATCTTGAGATCATCCGCCCCGCTATCGCGTGCGGCGGCCATTGTGGCGGGCTTGGTGCCCGGCCCCTCAGACGCTGCTGCGGCTTGCGCCTTTGTTTCCTGCTTGCCGCCGGGGGCGACACTGCCCTTTGCCGGTTTCGCCTTGGCCTTGACCTTGGGCGCTTCACCTTCAGCCTCGGCGTGTTTGTCGGAACTGTCACCCTTGTTGCGCGGGGCCTTGGCCTCTGCCTTGCTGCGGCCGGCCTGCGCGCCATCCGGGCCTTTGGGCGGCATCAGTTCGTCCCGCTTGGCCTTGGCCGGTTTGCCGCCCGCATTGGCGGCCTTGCCCTGCCAGGGCGTCAGCAGCGGCACCTCTGTGCCGTCGATCCGCTTGATCGTGTCGCCGATATCGACCGCAAGCTGCACGCTGGCGTTATACTGCGTGCGGCCGCTGTCGTGATCCTTGAGGCTGGTCAGCCCGCCCAGAGGCTCGGAAGCATAGCGCCCGTTCTGCGGACCCGGCACCGGCACCTTGCCCGCCGCCAGTTCATCCAGCAGCTTGCCAAAGCCCTCTGCGGTCAGATCCTCGTAATAATCCTTGCCGATCTGCGCCATCGGCGCATTGGCGCAGGAACCGAGGCATTCGACCTCTTCCCAGGAAAACTTGCCATCCGCCGAAAGCTCATGGGCATTGGGCGCGATTCGCTCCTTGCAGACGGCCATCAGGTCCTCTGCCCCGCAGATCATGCAGCTGGTGGTGCCGCAGACCTGAATATGTGCCACGGAACCAACGGGTTGCAGCTGAAACATGAAGTAGAAGGTCGCGACCTCAAGACCCCGGATATAGGCCATGCCCAGCATCTCCGACACATGCTCGATCGCCGGGCGGGAGAGCCAGCCCTCCTGCTCCTGCGCACGCCACAAGAGCGGGATGATGGCAGAGGCCTGCCGCCCATCGGGGTATTTGGTGATCTGCGCTTCGGCCCACTTCTGGTTGGCAGGCGTGAAGGCGAAACTCTCGGGTTGTTCGTGGTGCAGTCGGCGGAGCATCAGTGGGTCTCTTTCGAATTCGCTGTCTGGCTTGCGGCACCGGGAAAGCCCGCAAAGAAATGAGGTCTCGGCATCACCGGTCAATCTCCCCGAACACCACGTCCATGGTGCCGATGATCGCGGCGACATCTGCCAGCTGGTGGCCTTTGGAAATATGGTCCATCGCCTGCAGATGCAGGAAGCCGGGTGCGCGGATCTTGGCGCGGTAGGGTTTGTTGGAACCATCCGCCACAAGGTAGACGCCGAATTCGCCCTTGGGCGCCTCGACCGCGCAATAGACCTCGCCCGCAGGCACGTGGAACCCTTCGGTGTAAAGCTTGAAGTGGTGAATCAGGCTTTCCATGTCGGTCTTCATCGCGGTGCGGCTGGGCGGTGTGATCTTGCCACGGGCCAGCACATCGCCCTTCCCTTCGGGCGCGCGCAGTTTTTCGATGGCCTGTTCCATGATGTGCACGGACTGGCGCATTTCCTCCATCCGGCAGAGGTAACGGTCAAAGCAGTCGCCGTTCTTGCCCACCGGCACCTGGAAGTCGAATTCGTCATAACATTCATAGGGCTGCGAGCGCCGCAGGTCCCAGGCCAGGCCCGATCCCCGCACCATCACGCCGGAGAAGCCGTAGTTCAGGATGTCCTCTTCGCTGACCACGCCGATATCGACATTGCGCTGCTTGAAGATGCGGTTCTCGGTCAGCAGACCGTCAATGTCCGCAAGGATTTCGGGGAAGGATTTGCACCAGGCCTCGATATCGTCGATCAGCGCTTCGGGCAGGTCCTGATGCACGCCGCCGGGCCGGAAATAGGCCGCGTGCAGACGCGCGCCACAGGCCCGTTCGTAAAAGATCATCAGCTTTTCGCGCTCTTCAAAACCCCAGAGCGGCGGCGTCAGCGCGCCCACATCCAGCGCCTGCGTGGTCACGTTCAGCAGGTGGTTCAGCACGCGGCCGATCTCGCAGAACAGCACCCGGATCAGCGAGGCGCGGCGCGGCACCACCGTGCCGGTCAGCTTTTCGATGGCCAGACACCAGGCGTGCTCCTGATTCATCGGTGCCACGTAATCCAGCCGGTCGAAATATGGCAGGTTCTGCAGGTAGGTCCGGCTCTCCATCAGCTTTTCGGTGCCACGGTGCAACAGCCCGATATGCGGGTCGCAACGTTCGACGATCTCGCCGTCCAGCTCAAGCACCAGCCGCAAAACCCCATGCGCCGCGGGGTGTTGCGGGCCGAAGTTGATGTTGAAATTGCGGATCTTCTGTTCGCCCGTCAGAGCATCGGTCGATCCGTCGTCATAGCGGTTCACGCGAATATCGCCGTCCATCATTTAGGTCCCTTCAACTGGCGCTGCTGCGGATGAGGACGGTTCGCGCGGACCCGCACCGGCAACTCCTGGCGGGTGCCGAACAACCGGGCCAAAACCTCTTCCAGAAATGCGATCATCACAGTTTCTCCAACTCTTGCAGTTTGAGCCCCATCCACCACAGCAGCGCAATGGTGCCAAAGGGGATCAGACAGGCCGCCGCCCAGTATTTGTTGATGCCGAAGAAGGGCAGCAGTTTGACCATCGGAATGGCTGTCAGCGCGGACAGGAGAAGCCACCAGAATCCGCCCATTACTTGGCTCCTTCCGCCTTGTCGTCACCCGGCAGGATGTATTCCGCGCCCTCCCAGGGCGACATGAAATCAAACTGGCGGTATTCCTGCACCAGCGACACCGGCTCATAGACCACGCGTTTCTGCGCCTCGTCATAGCGGACTTCGGTATAGCCCGTGGTCGGGAAATCCTTGCGCAGCGGATAGCCGCGAAAGCCATAGTCGGTGAGGATGCGGCGCAGGTCCGGGTGACCGGAAAACAGGATGCCGAACATGTCGAAAACTTCACGCTCGAACCAGTTGGCCGAGGGGTGGACGCTGACCAGGCTCGGCACCATGTCCTTTTCCCGTGTCGCGACGCGCAGGCGGATGCGGTGGTTCTGATACATGCTCAGCAGGTGATAGACCACGTCGAACCGCTTGGCCCGGCCGGCATAATCCACCGCCGTGATGTCCACGAGGGTGGAGAAACGGCAGGTCGGATCGCCCCTGAGGAATTCCACCAGCCCGGCGATATTGGTCAGGGTGACATCCATGTTGAGCTCACCCTGCGCGATGTCCCACGCGAGGATGCAATCGGGGCGTTTGGCCTCGATATAGGCACCAAGTTCCTGAAGTTGCTCGCTCATCTCAAATCCTTCCAGACGCGCGGTTCATCGCACGATCGTCCCGGTCCGGCGCATCTTGCGCTGCAGCTGCATGATCCCGTAAAGCAGCGCCTCTGCCGTGGGCGGGCAGCCCGGCACATAGACATCCACCGGCACGATCCGGTCGCAGCCGCGCACCACGGAATAGCTGTAGTGGTAATAGCCGCCGCCATTGGCGCAGGAGCCCATGGAGATCACATAACGCGGCTCGGGCATCTGGTCATAGACCTTGCGCAGCGCCGGGGCCATCTTGTTGGTCAGCGTGCCGGCCACGATCATCAGGTCGGACTGGCGCGGCGAGGCACGCGGCGCGGTGCCGAAACGCTCAAGGTCATAGCGCGGCATGGAGGTATGCATCATCTCGACCGCGCAGCAGGCCAGACCGAATGTCATCCAGTGCAGCGACCCGGTGCGCGCCCAGTTGATGATGTCGGCGGTGGAGGTGACAAGGAATCCCTTGTCCTGCAACGCGGCATTCAGATCCTGCGTGGCAACCTCGCGGTCCGGTCCGGCCTTGTAGCTGCCCGGTGTGCCTGCGTCCGTTACTGCCATTCCAGCGCCCCTTTCTTCCATTCATAGGCAAAGCCAGCCGTCAGCACGCCCAGGAAAACCATCATCGACCAGAAGCCGACCATCGAAATGTCCTTGAAGGCGACCGCCCAGGGGAACAGGAACGCGATTTCCAGGTCAAAGATGATGAACAGGATCGAAACCAGATAAAACCGCACGTCGAATTTCATGCGCGCATCGTCGAATGCGTTGAACCCGCATTCATAGGCCGAGACCTTTTCGGGGTCCGGATTGCGCACGGCGACGATGACGGCGGCAAGGATCAGGATGGCTCCGAATCCGATGGCTACGGCCAGAAAAACGAGGATAGGCAGATATTCCCGCAGCATGTCGTCCAAGGGGAGGCTCCTTTATGGTGCTGGGCACAGATGCGCCGGGGCGCTCGGGCCAGTCATGGCTTGGCTTCGGGTTTACTCTGCCGTCCCGACAGGGTCAACCAAGGGGGCATGATTTTGGCAGTCTGAAACGGACACCCGCAGGCCGGGATCATCAATGCCTAAACGCCATGCAGATCAACCAGATCGCGCCAGCGGTAAATCGGCTCGAACCCCAGCAGCTTGCGCGCCTTGGCGATGCTGTAAAAGGTCTCCTCCTCGCCCATCTCGCGCATGACCGGGACATCCGGGTAGAACCTGTCCAGCAGGGCCTGCGTGGTCAGTCCGACGGAATGTTCCGCATTGGCCGCGTTGAACACCTGGTATCCCAGACCGTCGGTCTGCAGGCAGCGCTCCACCATCTGGCCCAGGTCGCGCGCGTCGATATAGGCAAAGATGTTGCGCTCGCGCTGTTCGGGGTTTGCGACGAACTGCGGGAAAAGCGTTTCATATTCATGCGGCTCGATCACATTGTTGATCCGCAAGCCATAGATATTGGCCCCGGACCGGGCCTGAAAACTGCGCGCCGTCGCTTCGTTGCAGACCTTGGACATGGCATAGCTGTCTTCGGGCACGGTGGGGTGTTCCTCGTCCACCGGCAGATAGTTGGGTTTGCGCGACCCATCGGCGAAACAGACGCCATAGGTCGTCTCCGACGAGGCAAAGATGATCTTGGGGATGCGGTTCTTCACCGCCGCGTCGATGACGTTATAGGTGCTTAGCGTGTTGTTGCGAAAGGTCTCGTTGTCCGGCCGGATCAGGATGCGCGGCACGGCGGCAAAATGCACAACCGCGTCAAAGGCGGGCACGCCGCCGCCCGGCACCAGCTCGGACAGGTTGGCATAGCTTTGCATCACGTCGAACACCTGCCCTGCATCGGTCAGATCGGCGATCCGGTTGTCGACGCCCTCATGCTCCAGCGGTGCCAGATCGACGTTGAGCACCTGATGCCCCTGCGCCAGCAGATAAGGCACCACATGCCGCCCGGCTTTTCCGGTGCCACCGGTGAATAAAATGCGCATTGTCTGGTTCTCCTGTTGCTGTCCAAGGGTCAACGCGGCACCGCCCGCTGCGGTTCAGGACACGACCCTTGCCATCCATTTTGCAATCATGTCGTGCTGCACCCGCGCCTGTTCCGCCACGCGGTAAAAGCTGACCAATTCGCGCACCGGCGCGCTGATCTTCTCGAAACCGGAGATGAAGGCCACGATCACCCCCACCTGGGTCTGCCCCTGCATCACCAGATATCCGCCAAAGATCAGCACCGACAGCGGCCCCAGCGCATTCAGCAGGTTCAATGCCGCCTTGAGCGCGAATTTCAGCAGGTTGAAACGGATGCGGTTGTCAAAGATCCGGTCGAGAATACGGGCCCCCTCCTCCTGCACCGGTGCATCCATGTCTGATATCCGGTCACCCAGTTCGCGGATATAACCCACCCTTTCCGCCACCAGTTCGTTCAGGCGGTGCTGCAGGAAGGGTGTCAGAATGATTTGCGGCACCATGAAGGCCAGCGCAAAAAGCGCGATGCTGGGCTGCACGACAAACATGTAACCCAGCACGCCCAGCAGGATGGCCAGATTGGCGCAGGACTGGGACAGCGCCTCGCCCACGAAGCCGCCCAGTTTCTCGACCTCGGAACCGATGATGGACACCACCCGCCCCTCACTGTCCCGTGTCGTTTCGATCTTGTCGCCATAAAGTCCCAGCAGGTGCCGCCGGGTATAGATGTTGGTGCTTTCCGTCAGCCATGACTGATAGGCACGCAGTGCGAATTTGCCGGCCTGATGCAGGACAATGACGGCAAGATAGGCCAGCCCGAACCGGATCAGCAGCGGCACATTCTGCGTCTCCACCACCTCGTTCACGATCCGGCGCTGCAATTCGATGGGGGCGAGGTTCAGCAGGGCGACAAGCACCGCCCCGGCACAACAGCCAAGCTGGTGCCAGCCCGTCATCCGCCAGACGTAGCCCCAGATCGTTTTCGCAGCACTGTCATCCCCGGTCCGTTCGATGTCACGGGGGCGGAAGTAATCGACAAGGGATTTCAAATGGCGCTCCGGCGTTTCAGATCAGTCTGGCCCGAGCCTTGCGTCAAAGCCCGCCCCGCGCAAGGGTCAGGAGGACGTAACCACCCAGGCCGCCTTGCGCTTGTCAAAGAACGCGCCGATCCCCTCGGCGGCTTCCTCGGTTTCCCAGCGGGCAGCGAGTGCTGCGATGGACATCTCCACCGCCTCCTGCGTGGCAGCACCGCCCAGATCCAGCGCCAGCGCCTTGGCCGCCGCCACGGCCCCCGGTGCGCAGGACAGGTAAGGTGCCACCTCGCGTTCCACCGCCGCGTCAAGGTCACCGGCGGGCACCGCGCGGGCCAGCAGGCCCAGCGATACCGCCTCTGCCGCGTCGAACAGCCGGGCAGACATGAAGACCCGCCGCGCCATCCCCTCGCCCATGCGGGCAATCACGTAAGGTCCGATGGTGGCCGGGATGATCCCCAGCCGGGTTTCGGTGAAGCCCATGCGCAGGCTGTCCACCCCGATGGCCACGTCACAGACGCTGGCCATGCCGACCCCGCCGCCAAAGGCATTGCCCTGCACCCGCCCGATCAGCGGCTTGGGCAGCCGGTTCAGCGCGCCCAGCATATCCGCCAGCTTGCGCGCCTCTGCAGAGCGTGTCGCGGCATCCATGTCGCGCTGGTCGCGCATCCAGCCCAGATCGCCCCCCGCGCAGAAGGAGGCCCCCGCCCCGGTCAGCACCACCACACGCACCGCGTCATCCGCCCCCAGCTGTGCCGCCGCCGCGGTCAGGTCCGCCAGCATCTGCGCCGACATGGCGTTGTGCTTGTCGGGGCGGTTCAGGGTCAGTGTGGCGACGCCGCGCGCGTCGGTGTCGATCGTGATCGTCTCAGGCATCCACCGGTCCCCGCATTGCCTGCGCCATGGCCGCGGCCTCCTGCACGATGGCCTGGTCGATCCCGGTCTTGTAGCCCAGCGCCAGCAGATGCGCATTCACCGCTTCCGTGGCCACATTCCCCGCCGAACCGGGCGCGTAGGGACAGCCGCCCAGCCCCCCCACGGCGGCGTCAAAGACCCGCAGACCCAGCGACAGGGACGTGTCGATATTGGCCATCGCGCGGCCATTGGTGTCATGGTAATGCCCCGCAAGCCGCCCCACGGGCACCACATCGCGCACCGCAAGCAGCATCCGTGCGATGCTGTCGGGCCTGCCCGCACCGATCGTGTCGCCCAATGAAATCTCATAGCACCCCATCGAGAACAGGCGGTCCGCCAGAGCCGCCACAGCGCCGGGGGCCACCGGCCCGTCATAGGGGCATTCCACCACACAGGAGATATAGCCCCGGACGGGCACGTCCCGATGGCGCGCATCCTCCAGAATTGGGGCAAAGCGTTCGATCGATTCCGCCACCGAGGCATTGATGTTCTTGCGGCTGAACCCTTCGGAGGCCGAGGCAAAGATCGCCACCTCGTCCACACCTGCCGCCAGCGCATCCTCGTAACCGCGCATGTTCGGCGTCAGCGCGGCATAGCGCACCCCGTCGCGGCGGCTGATCCCGGCCATCACCTCGCCCGAGCCGGCCATCTGCGGCACCCATTTGGGCGACACGAAGGAGGCGCATTCGATGCGCCCGAAACCCGCGCCCGACAGCCGGTCAATCAGCGCGATCTTTTCCGTCACCGGTATCTCGCGCGCCTCGTTCTGCAACCCGTCGCGGGGGCCGACTTCAAAGATCTCACAAGGTCCAAGGCTCATATCGTCCCCTTTCAGGTGTTGTCAGGCACGAACGGGTGCCAACCGGGTCATTCAATCGGCCAGGGCGGATAAAAGTCCTTTTCATAGATACCCTCCCCCTGCGGCAGGCTTTCGGCGAAACTCTCGCGCTCGGTGATGCGCTCGTACCATTCCGCCACCGCCGGATGCGCATCCAGCCTGGCAAAATACTGCGACATGTACACCGCCTGCCCTACGGAAATATCCACCGCCGAGAAGCCGCTGGTCAACAGATAGTCGCGGTTCTCGACCGGCGTCGACAGCCGCGCCTCCAGCGCATCGTAGCATTTGCCGATCCGCGCCGCCTCCAGCTTCATCACGATGGGGCTGCGCATGTGGTCCTCGCGCAGGGCGATGTGCTGCTGGGTCAGGGCCGCCGTATGCTGGCTGATCGTCTCGGCGAAATGCAGCCAGACCAGCCAGGCCATGCGGTCCGGCACGCCGGGCATCCGGCCCAGCCGCTCCGGGCTGAACCTTTCACACAGGTATTCGGTGATGGCACCGGTCTCGAACATCCGCTCGCCGTCGATCTCCAGGGCCGGCACGCGGCCCGCAGGCGACAGGGACAGATAGGCCGGATCGCGCAGCGAGCGGTCAAAGGCATAGGTGCGGACCTGATATTCCACATCCATTTCGTTGAGCAGCCAGAGCGTGCGCATCGACCGCGTCTGCGGACAGTGATGCAATGTAATCATCGGGGAAACCTCGTCATAATCATCTACCTGCCAACATGACATGGGGCGTTTTTCCGGGGGTCAAGCGGCCCGGCAGCGGCCTTGCGGCCCGCCGCGCCACCTCATGCCCCGCGAATGTGCAAAAGGCGCGCAACGCCATGTGGCACCGGCCCCGCCCCGACATCTGCAGCACCGCAATATGCCACATCATCAACAGGATCGCCGCCAGGATCGGCGGCTCCTCCCCCGGGACATATGCGATAATCCCGGCAGCTGCCAGTGCGGCCGGCACCAGGTGATGCCACGCCCGCCCGTTCACGCGGCAGCTTCCGGCTCGGCCTCCAGCCGGACCAGCGCGGCCCCGGCCTCCACCTGATCGCCTTCGGCGGCCAGCACCTCGGCCACCACGCCGTCGCGCGCGGCCAGCAGGCTGTGCTCCATCTTCATCGCCTCCAGCACCGCAAGCCGGTCGCCCGCAGTGACCTTCTGGCCCACCTTCGCATCGACCAGCCGCACCATGCCGGGCATCGGTGCCTCGATCAGATTGCCGTCACCGGACTTGCCCGCCGCCCGTGCCAGCGGGTCGATCACGTCAAACCCCATGCCATAGCCGTCAAAGACCGTCACCACCGACCCGGCCACGGCAACCGAAGGGGCCATGTGCCCGTCCAGATACCAGCGCCCCGCCCTGCGCTCGGCGCTGAGCTCGGTCTCACCCACCGACCAGGACTGCCGGTCAGGCGACAGCACCCGGACCTTGAGCAAAGTTTCCTCCCCGCCATGTGCCAGCATCACCTGCCGCCGGAGCGGTCGCCACAGGGTAAACCCCGTCTCCGGCTGCGGTGCCATCAGGCCCAGCGCCGCCATGCCCGCCAGGGCCATGTGCCAGGGTGCCACCGCGGGGGCTTCGGTCAGTGCCGCGATGTCGCGTGCGATCAACCCGGTGTCGACGTCGCCTGCGGTAAATCCCGCATGTCCCGCCAGCGCCCCCAGAAAGGCCAGGTTGGTCACGGTGCCCGCCACCTCGCAGCCCGCCAGCGCCGCGCGCAGCCGCGCCAGCGCCACGTCCCGGGTGGGGCCATGTACGATCACCTTGGCAATCATCGGATCGTAGAACGGGCTGATGGTATCCCCCGCCCGCACGCCGCTGTCGGCCCGGGTCTGATCGGTGAACTGCAGATGCGTCAGCGTACCGGTCGCCGGCAGAAAGCCTTTCGGCACATCCTCGGCGTAAAGCCGCGCCTCGAAGGCATGGCCGTTGATCGTCAAGGCCTCCTGCCCCATGGGCAGGCTTTCCCCCGCCGCCACGCGCAGCTGCCATTCCACCAGATCGACGCCGGTGATCGCCTCGGTTACGGGATGTTCCACCTGCAGGCGCGTGTTCATCTCCATGAAGAAGAACCCTTCCGCGCGCAGCCCCTCCGAGCCGTCGACGATGAATTCCACCGTCCCCGCCCCGGCATAGCCGATGGCCTCGGCCGCCCGCACCGCCGCCGCGCCCATCGCGGCGCGCATCTCTTCACGCATGCCCGGTGCCGGGGCTTCCTCGATCACCTTCTGATGGCGGCGCTGCAGCGAACAATCGCGCTCGAACAGATGGACGGCCCTGCTGCCGTCACCAAAGACCTGCACCTCGATATGGCGCGGCTTGGTCACGAATTTTTCGACCAGCACGTCGGAATTGCCAAAGGCGGTCTTCGCCTCGGAGCGGGCGGAGTCCAGCGCGGCCTGGAAACCCGATGCCGCATCGACCTGCCGCATCCCCTTGCCGCCGCCGCCCGCCACGGCCTTGATCAGCACCGGATAGCCGATCTTCTCCGCCTCCGCCGCCAGCAGCGCATCGTCCTGATCCGCGCCGTGATACCCCGGCACCACCGGCACGCCGGCCTCGACCATCAGCGCCTTGGCGGCATCCTTCAGACCCATCGCGCGAATGGCCCGGGCCGAAGGGCCGATGAAGACAAGCCCGGCCTTTTCCACCGCATCGACGAAATCGGGGTTTTCCGACAGAAATCCATAGCCGGGGTGGATCGCCTGCGCGCCGGTGTCCAGCGCCGCCCGGATGATCACATCACCGCGCAGATAACTCTCCGCCGGGGCCGAGCCACCGATATGCACGGCCACATCCGCCATGGCGACATGTTTTGCACCCGCATCCGCATCCGAATAGACCGCGACACACCGCACCCCCATGCCCTGCGCCGTCTCCATCACCCGACAGGCGATCTCGCCCCGGTTCGCAATCAGGATCGTGTCAAACATCGCGCATCCTCTCCAGTTGATCTCTACTCATCATTTCTTTTTGGCCCCAAATATTCCCGGGGGAGCAGCCGCAGGCTGCGGGGGCAGCGCCCCCTGTGCACAGGCGGTGCATGAACAGGGCACGGCCCCTGACCGGCAATGCGCAATCCATCCTCACATCCGGAACACGCCAAAGCGTGTCGGCTCGATCGGGGCGTTCAGGCTGGCCGACAGGCTCAGGAACAGCACATCCCGGCTCTTGCGCGGGTCGATGATGCCATCGTCCCACAGCCGCGCGGAGGCATAGAGCGGATGGCTCTGTTCCTCGAACATGTCGATGGTGGGCTGCTTGAAGGCGGCCTCTTCCTCCTCGGTCCAGGTCTCGCCCGCCCGCTCCATCGCATCGCGTTTCACGGTGGCCAGCACCCCCGCCGCCTGCGGCCCGCCCATGACCGAGATCCGGCTGTTGGGCCAGGTCCACAGGAACCGCGGGCGATAGGCCCGCCCCGACATGCCGTAATTGCCGGCACCGAAGGAGCCGCCGACCAGCATGGTGATCTTGGGCACATTGGTGGTGGCCACCGCCGTCACCATCTTGGCCCCGTGGCGCGCGATGCCCTCGTTTTCGTATTTGCGGCCCACCATGAAGCCGGTGATGTTCTGCAGGAAGACCAGCGGGATATTGCGCTGGCTGCACAATTCGATGAAATGCGCGCCCTTCTGGGCCGCTTCCGAGAACAACACCCCGTTGTTGGCCACGATCCCGATGGGGCAGCCCTTGAGGTGGGCAAACCCGGTCACCAGAGTTTCGCCAAAGCGGGATTTGAATTCGTCAAAGCGGCTGCCGTCCACAAGCCGGGCAATCACCTCGCGGATGTCATAGGGCGTGCGCAGATCGGCAGGCACCACACCCAGCAGTTCCGCCGGGTCATAGGCGGGCTCCTCCGGGCTTTCCCATTGAACGGTCGCAGGCCGGGTCCGGTTGAGCTGCGCCACCGCGCGGCGCGCAAGGCTCAGCGCATGGGCGTCATCCTCTGCCAGGTAGTCGGCCACACCGGACAGGCGGGTATGCACATCGCCGCCGCCCAGATCCTCGGCGCTGACCACTTCGCCCGTCGCCGCCTTGACCAGCGGTGGCCCGGCCAGAAAGATGGTGCCCTGTTCCTTCACGATGATCGTCACATCCGACATCGCGGGCACATAGGCCCCGCCTGCGGTGCAGGACCCCATCACCACGGCAATCTGCGGTATCCCCTTGGCCGACATCCGCGCCTGATTGTAGAAGATCGCGCCGAAATGGTCCCGGTCCGGAAAGACCTCGTCCTGGTTCGGCAGGTTCGCGCCGCCACTGTCCACAAGATAGACGCAAGGCAGATGGTTCGCCTCGGCGATTTCCTGTGCGCGCAGGTGCTTCTTGACCGTCATCGGGTAATAGGTGCCGCCCTTCACCGTGGCGTCATTGCACACCACCATGACCTCATGGCCCTGCACCCGGCCAATGCCCGCGATGACGCCTGCGCAGGGGGCTGCGCCATCGTAAAGTCCATGTGCCGCCGTTGCCCCGATTTCGAGGAAGGGCGATCCGGGGTCCAGCAGGTTGGCCACCCGTTCCCGCGGCAGCATCTTGCCCCGGCTGGCATGGCGCGCGCGCGACTTCTCGCCGCCGCCAAGGGCCGCCGCCTCCGCCGCGGCCGCGACGGGTTCCAGCGCCTTGAGATGGGCGGCTTCATTGGCCTTGAAGGATTCGGAGGACGGCAGAGCCTGAGATAGCAGTTTCATTTGCAGAATTCCCCCTTGACGATATCACTTTTTGATACTAATTTGCAATCTGTTCGGTGAAGGTGCGCAGGTATGAGTGCTGGAGACACAATGTTATCTCCATGAGGACTTCTGCGAATGGTATCTTCCAAACACGCGGCAACACTTGCTGCACTTTTCCAAAAGCCAGACCGGGCCAATATCCGCTGGCGTGACGTTGAAAAACTGCTGCTGGCATGCGGCGCCACACTGAAAGAAGGCGCAGGCTCGCGCATCCGCCTAGAATTGAACGGGATTCGAATGACACTGCACAAACCACATCCCAAACCCGAGATGGACAAAGGTGCCGTCGTCACGTTGAGACGTTTTCTCCAACAGGCCGGGGTCTCTCCATGAAGCCCTACAAAGGTTATACCGCGTCGATCTGGTACGAGAGCGACGATTTGCTTTTTCACGGCACCGTCGAAGGTATCCGCGATACGGTCCACTTTGCCGGAGCTTCTGCGCAGGAACTGGAGCGCGCGTTTAGAGACAGCGTCGACGATTACCTGAATTGGTGCGCCGAGGACGGTGTCGAACCGAACAAGCCCTATTCTGGTAGACTCGCCTTTCGCACGACTCCTGAACACCATCGACTGATTTCCGAGGCCGCATCGGCGCAGGCCCGTTCGATCAATCAATGGATGGACGAAGTCCTCGAGGAAGCGGCGCGCAAGACGCTGGATGAAGGGCGGCAAAAGATCAAATTCGGGTAGCATTATTCTTTTAAATCCCCTAGCGCGCGACTTCTCGCCGCCGCCAAGGGCCGCCGCCTCCGCCGCGGACGCGACGGGTTCCAGCGCCTTGAGATGGGCGGCTTCATTGGCCTTGAAGGCTTCGGAAGACGGCAGAGCCTGAGATAACAGTTTCACATCAATTTCCCTTCATGTCGCGCAGCTCCAGCGAGCGCCGGGCTGTCATCACCAGCATGCAATTGGCATGGACGATGCTGCGGATCGAACCGTCCTGCCAGCGTGCGTAATCCAGCGCGCATTCCGCATCGCGAAAGGCGATCCAGGCCCGTTGCGCCGTCAGCAGATGGTCCTTGAGCGCCGGGTCCTGCGCGCCCAGCGCCGTGCGGGTGCTCTTGTATTCTTCGTTCAGGATCGCATCCCAGACCGCTGTTTCCGCCTGGATGCACTGGGTCATGCCCATGGTGGTGTCAAAACCCTGATCCTGGCAGCTGTTCGATGCGGCCCCCAGGCAATCGGGAGAGATCTCTCCGATCGGGGTCTGCGCGAAACAGGACCAGACCGTGCCACTGTCGACCTGCTGCGCCCAGGCGCCACCGGACCAGAGCCCGGCCCAGAACATTGCCATGATAACCATCCGTCTCATTGCCGGGTCTCCTCTGTCGCCATCTGTTTGAGCATGCGTCGGATCACCTTGCCGGTGACCGTCATCGGCAGCTCTTCAAGAAAGGTGATTTCCCTTGGATATGAATAGCTTGCAAGCCGTTCCCTGACCCAGTCCTGCAATTCGGACGCGGTCACCTCGGCCTTGTCCTTGCGCACCACATAGGCCTTCACGATCTCGGTGCGCAGCGCATCGGGCTTGCCCACGACGCCGCAGGTGGCCACGCCCGGATGGGTCAGCAGGCAATCCTCGATCTCCGCCGGGCCGATCCGGTAGCCGGCAGAGGTGATTACATCGTCCTCACGCCCCACAAAGCGCAGGAAATCGCCCTCCCACCGGCCCCGGTCCCCCGTCACCAGCCAGTCGCCGCGAAACTTCCCGGCGGTGGCTTCGGGCCGGTTCCAGTATCCCAGCATCATGGAGGCCGATCCGCGCCGCACGGCCACGTCACCCTCGCCCTCTCCCTCAACCGGCTGGCCTGCATCGTCGATCACCGCCACCTCATGCCCCGGCACCGCCTTGCCAATACAACCTGCGCGGGCGGGATAGTCCACCCCGCAGCTTGACGCGACCATATTGCATTCCGTCTGGCCGTAGAATTCGTTGATCTGAAGGCCGAATGCACCCTGCCCCCAGGCCAGCATCTCGGCCCCCAGCGGTTCGCCCCCGCTGGCGACAGAGCGCAGGCCCGGCAGCGCCCGGTCTGCGGCCTTGAGCATGCGCAGGGCCGTTGGCGGAAAGAAGACGTTGCGCACATTGCCGCGTGAGATGACATCGGCGCAGCCTTCGGGGGTGAACTTGGCCATCCGCGCGGCCACGACGGGCACGCCCAGCGCAAGCCCCGGCATCAGCACATCGAACAGCCCGCCGATCCATGCCCAGTCGGCAGGGGTCCACAGGCAATCATCCGGCTGGCCAAGGTGATCGTGGCTGATCACCACGCCCGGCAGATGCCCGGTCAGGACCCGGTGGCCATGCAAGGCCCCCTTGGGCGTGCCGGTGGTGCCGGAGGTATAGATCAGCACGGCAGGGTCATCGGGCCCGGTATCGGCAAAATCCACGGGCGCACCGTCAATCCCGACTTCTCCAGCGATCCAGGGTTCTGCCAGCCCACCAAGCAGATCGGCCCCTTCCGGGTCCGTCAACACGATCTCGCATCCCGCGTCGCCTGCGCGGGAGGCCAGGGCATCCTGTTTGAACAGCTTGAACAGCGGGACCGAGATTGCGCCGATCTTCCAGATCGCCAGATGCGCCGCCGCGCACCACGGCCCCTGGCTGAGCAGCACGCCCACCCGATCCCCCGGCACAACACGCGCCATCAGGGCGCGCGCAAGGCCATCCGTCATCCGCGACAGTTCCCCATAGCTGACATCGCGCCGCACCGGCCCGGTCAGATCGACGATCGCCAAAGCATCAGATGGCCTGGCGAGACATTGCGCGGCCATGTTCAGCCGGGTCGGCAGATCCCAGGTGCCATCCGCTCGCAGCCCTTGCAGATCACTCATCTGCGATGCTCCGGCACGGCACATCCGATCCGGCGGCAAACGGACTGTGGCAGATCGCTGAGGTCAGTCATTTCCCAACTCCTTTTGAAGTTGTCCAAGCTCCCGATCCAGGAAGAAGGATGTGATCGAGCGGATGATCACCAGCAAAAGCAGGAATATCAGGTCGGTAAACCGCAGGCTCAGCGCGGTGTGGATCACGTCGGAGACGATGAACAGCTCCAGACCGGCCAGGATATAACGCCCCAGTTCGACCCGCTCACGGTTGGTGCGGCGCACCCGGTCGACACCGCGGCGCGCAATCTCTGCCTGGGTCACCCCCAGGATGAAGCGCGCGGCACCGACCAGCAGCAGCGCGATGGC
Source organism: Sulfitobacter sp. G21635-S1 (assembly GCF_027213915.1). Classification (NCBI taxonomy): domain Bacteria; kingdom Pseudomonadati; phylum Pseudomonadota; class Alphaproteobacteria; order Rhodobacterales; family Roseobacteraceae; genus Sulfitobacter; species Sulfitobacter sp. G21635-S1. The sequence continues at coordinate 36,435 of NZ_JAPWGV010000003.1, read as the reverse complement.
CGCCAGATCAATGAAGGTGGCGCACCATTCCAGCACCACGACAAGACCGTGGAGGTGCCCATGCAGAATTCCGCTCTCTGCCTTGAGGTCGATCAGGCTGTCCATTCCGTTTGCTCCCTTGATACGTCCGTCATGCCTCGGGCCCTTCCGGCAGCGAGATCAGCCGCCCCGCCCGGTCCACGGGATAGATCGCCACATCCCCGCAATGCACCTCGATCCAGACCTGCGCACTGCGGCCCGGCACGGCAACACAATCGGACTTTTGCCCGCCATGCTCGGCCACATATCGTGCGGCGAAATGGTCGATCACATCCGTCTCCGTCATATGCGCGGCGATCCAGCCCTGCCGGAACAGCAGCAGCCCCGCCAACAGGGTCAGCACCGCCAGAGGTGTCCACCACAGCCAGCGCGGCATCGCCTAGCCCATCGCCGCCATCATCTCGCGGCCCACCAGCATCCGCCGGATTTCCGAAGTGCCGGCCCCGATCTCCATCAGCTTGGCATCGCGGAAGATGCGCGCCACGGCCGTGTCGTTCAGATAGCCCGCACCGCCCATCGCCTGCACCGCCTGATGCGCCTGTGTCATCGCCTGTTCCGATGCGTAAAGGCAGCAGGCCGCCGCGTCCTGACGGGTCACGTCACCCCGGTCACAGGCCTGTGCCACGCTATAGACATAGGCCCGGGCCGAGTTCATCGCCGTGTACATATCCGCCAGCTTGCCCTGCATCAGCTGAAAGTTCCCGATCGGCTGACCGAACTGCTTGCGTTCGCTCACATAGGGCATGACCTCGTCCAGGCAGGCCGCCATGGTGCCAAGGCCGATGCCCGCCAGCACGACACGTTCGTAATCCAGCCCCGACATCAGGACCGCCACACCGCGCCCCTCTTCGCCCAGCACGTTCTCGAAGGGCACTTCGACATCGTCAAAGACCAGCTCACCGGTGTTCGATCCGCGCATCCCCAGCTTGTCCAGGTGGTGCGGGGTGCTGAACCCCTTCATGCCGCGTTCGATCAGAAAGGCGGTGATGCCCCTGGACCCGGCCTCCGGGTCGGTCTTGGCATAGACCACCAGGGTCTCCGCATTGGGCGCATTGGTGATCCAGTACTTGTTGCCCGACAGGCGGAAATGATCGTTGCGCTTTTCCGCGCGCAGCTTCATCGACACCACGTCGCTGCCTGCCCCCGCCTCCGACATGGCCAGCGCACCGACATGTTCGCCGGTGCACAGCTTTGGCAGGTATTTCGCCTTTTGCTCCGGCGTGCCGTTCAATTTGATCTGGTTGACGCAGAGGTTCGAATGCGCGCCGTAGGACAGAGAAACGGAAGCCGAGGCGCGGGCGATCTCCTCGACCGCGACGACATGGGCAACATAGCCAAGGCCGGAACCGCCGTATTCTTCCTCCACCGTCATGCCCAGAAGGCCCAGTTCGCCCATCTCGGTCCAGAGTTCGGGCGGAAAGTCGTTTTTGGCGTCGATCTCCGCCGCCATCGGTTTGACCCGTTCCTGTGCCCAGCGGTGGACCATCTCGCGCAGTGCCGCGACATCTTCACCCAGATCGAAACTCATACTCGCGTTAAACATCGTCGCCTCCCCCAAGGTCATTTATTGAACGCACGTTCATTACCTACGCCCCGCCCGTGGTTGCGTCAAGCCTCTCTGCTTCTGTGACGCGGCGCCCCTCCCGGTGGCAGGACCCGGGCAGCACAGCAATGCAGGCAAAGGATACATCAAGGGCAAAGAATCCGGGAAGGAATTCTGGGACCGGATGGCGGACCTGCGTGCCGGAGTTTGGGGAACCCCCTGCGTCTGAGACCCAGGGTGAGTTTACCGCCGTTCATTTGATACGGAGCCAGCCCGGAGCCCTCCCGCCGCTGGTCTCAGGCCTTTTGAAACACCGCGCTCACTTCCGCACGGATGATCCGGGCGATCAGCGCGCAATCGTCCAGCGAGAATGTCAGCGGCACCCGCATGTCGACAATCCCCGCCAGCACCGCATCGCTGGCGGGCATTTTCTCGGACGCCACGTAGCGCCATGAATCGTAGCGGCTGGTAAAGCCTACCGGCTCCGCCGCGCCGAACCATTTCAGCTCCACCCCGCGCGCCAGACAGCGGCGCAGAACGTCCCTCACCGCGCCCGCCTCCCAGCCTGCCAGCAGGAACTGTATCGAAGAGCCCACGATGCTTTCCTCAGCAGGCCTTTCGATCACCGTCAGACCCGGCGTGTCGCGCAGCCCCGCCTCGATCGCGTAATAACGTTCATTCCAGCGCGCACACTGCCGGTCCAGATCGCGCAGCTGGGGCCGCAGGATCGCGGCGCGCAGATTGTCCATCCGGCCCGACACATTGGGGGTCTCGTAGCGGATTGTCTCGAAGGTTTCTTTCGGCGGCCCCGCGCGGTGGCTTTCATAGAGCATGTAAGAGCCCGAGAGCATCACCGCCCGGGCGGCGACCTGCGGATCGTCGGTCACCAGCAGGCCACCTTCGCCTGCGTTCATATGCTTGTAGGTCTGGCAGGAATAGCACCCCACCTTTCCCTGCGTGCCGGAGGGCACGCCTTTCCAGGCGGCCCCCATGGTATGGGCACAATCCTCGATCACCGTGATACCATGGGCATCGCAAAGCGCCATCAGCGCCTCCATATCGGCAAGATGGCCGCGCATGTGGCTCAGCAGCAGCACATCGGCCTGACCGGCCTTTGCCGCCAGATCCTCCAGATCAATCACCAGCTGCGGGGTCACGCCAACAAAGACCGGCTGCGCGCCCACGGCGGCAATCGCGCCCGGCACCGGGGCCAGGGTAAAGGCATTGGTCAGCACCCTGTCCCCCGGCCTGACGCCAACCGCACGCAGGGCCGTTCCCATGGCGTAGCCGCCGGAGGCCACCGCAAGGCAATAGCGCGCGCCGACCTTGGCTGCGAATTCCTGTTCCAGCAGGACGGTCTGCGCCACCTCGCCGGGGGCCGTGTTGTAGCGGTGCAACCGGCCCGAGCGCATGACGGCGACCGCCGCCTCGATCCCCTCTTCGGGGATCGGCTCCTGCTGGGTGAAACTGCCGCTGAACACCTCCGTCACGCCGCGGCCCCCACCAGGCCCAGGATGATGTCATGCAGATCGTCGTAGTGATTCAGCAGCGCCTCGGGCTCCAGCGCCGCCATATCGCCACCTGCCGGGCCGAAGGTGACCAGCACGCAGGGCACGCCCGCGTTGCGCGCGGTGTTGCGGTCGGTGTCGCTGTCCCCGATCAGCACACAAAGCGCCGGATCACCCCCGGCGCGGCGCGCGGTCTCGAACAGATGTTCCGGGTCGGGTTTGCGGACGGTCAGGGTGTCGGCCCCCAGCATCGCGTCGAACCTGTCGCGCACCCCCAGCCGTGTCAGCAGCGCATCGGCCAGCCGCTCGGGCTTGTTGGTGCAGATCGCCACGCGAAAGCCTGCGCGTTTCAGCCTCGCCACAGCCTCCATCGCGCCGGGATAAAGCGTGGTATGGGTGTCGATGTTGCGGGCATAGGCCTCCAGCAGCTTGGGGTAATAGGCGTTGATCGCCTCCTGATCGTCCGAGCGCCCGAGCCGCCCCAGCCCCAGTGTCAGCATGGCGCGCCCGCCGCGCAGGGCGGTGCCGGCATCGGCCACCGGGTCCAGCAGATCGCCTGCTCCCATCTCCCGGAAACAGGCATTCGCCGCCGCGATCAGATCACCGCTGGTGTCCGCAAGTGTCCCGTCCAGATCAAAAACAACCGTCTTCATACTACCCCCGTCTGCGCGGTTCCCCGCCCGCTCTTGTTGCAAGCCGCAACCTATCTTGATGCCCGCCACCCTTGCGCCTTTGTGCGTAGGGGGTAAAGAGAATGCAAGGTAGAGCATAAAGAGAACGATATGAAAACGTCACTGATCATCCTTGCCGCAGGCAAAGGCACACGGATGAATTCGGACCTGCCCAAGGTCCTGCACACCATCGCGGGCGAGCCGATGTTGATCCATGCCATGGAAGCCGGCCGCGTGCTGGAACCGGAACTGACCGTCGTCGTTGCAGGCCACAGCGCCGAGCAGGTGCGCGCCGCCACCCTGGCCCATGACCCCGATGCAACCGTGGTCGAGCAGCAAGAACAGCTTGGCACCGCCCATGCGGTCGCCCAGGCCCGCCCGGCGCTGGCGGATTTCGACGGCATGGCCGTGGTGCTTTACGGCGATACCCCCTTTATCCAGCCCGAGACGCTGGAGCGGATGCAGGCCGCGCTTGACCACCACGATGTCGCGGTCCTGGGGTTCCAGGCCGCCGATCCCGCCCGCTATGGCCGGCTGGTGATGCAGGGCGACACATTGGAACGGATTGTCGAATTCAAGGACGCGACAGAGGCGGAGCGCGCGATCACCCTGTGCAACTCCGGCGTGGTCGCCGCACGGGCCGGCCTGCTGTTCGAGCTGATCGACGGGGTCGGCAATGACAATGCCGCCGGTGAATATTACCTCACTGACATTGTCGGCCTGGCCCGCGCGCGCGGTCTGAGCGCCACCGCGGTCACCTGCGACGAGGCCGAGACCATGGGCGTGAACTCCCGCGCGGATCTGGCCCTGGCGAATGCCGCCTTCCAGACCCGCGCCCGCGCCGGCCTGCTGGAGGATGGCGTGACCCTGATGGCCCCCGAAACCGTCTATCTGGCGCGCGACACCTACATCGGACGCGACACGCTGATCGAACCCAATGTGGTCTTTGGCCCCGGTGTCACGGTCGAATCCGGTGCCACGATCCGCGCCTTTTCCCACCTCGAAGGCTGCCATGTCTCCCGCGGTGGCATCGTCGGGCCCTATGCCCGCCTGCGCCCCGGTGCCGAACTGGCCGAGGATGTGCGCATCGGCAACTTTGTCGAGATCAAGAATGCCCAGGTGGCCGAAGGGGCCAAGATCAACCACCTCAGCTATGTCGGTGACGCCTTTGTCGGTGCCGGTGCGAACCTTGGCGCGGGAACGATCACCTGCAACTACGACGGGGTGATGAAACATCACACCCATATCGGCGCGCGCGCCTTCATCGGCTCCAACACCATGCTGGTGGCCCCGGTCAGCATCGGCGACGGCGCGATGACCGGCTCAGGCTCCGTCATCACATCGGATGTGGAACCCGACGCCCTGGCCCTGGCCCGTGCGCCACAGGTCGAAAAACCCGGCATGGCGCGGAAATTATTCGAAATGTTGAAGGCCAAAAAGGCCAGAACGCAGCGAGGCAGCTGATTATGTGTGGAATTGTAGGAGTCCTGGGCAACCACGAAGCAGCGCCCATTCTGGTCGAGGCACTGAAACGGCTCGAATACCGCGGCTATGACAGCGCCGGGATCGCCACCCTCAACCACGGCAAGCTCGACCGCCGCCGCGCGGTGGGCAAGCTGGTCAACCTCAGCGATCTGCTGGTGCATGAGCCGCTGGCCGGAAAGTCCGGCATCGGCCATACCCGCTGGGCCACCCATGGCGCGCCCACCGTGACCAATGCGCACCCCCACCGTGCAGGTGGCGTGGCGGTGGTTCACAACGGCATCATCGAGAACTTCCGCGAGTTGCGTGAGGAACTCGCAGGCCACGGCGTCAATTTCGTGACCGAAACCGATACCGAAATCGTGGCCCTGCTGACCCAGCATTACATGGCACAGGGTGCCGCCCCGGTTGCGGCCGCCAAACAGGCCCTGTCGCGGCTGACCGGCGCCTTTGCGCTGGCCTTCCTCTTCGATGGGGAGGATGACCTGATGATCGCCGCGCGCAAGGGCTCGCCCCTGGCCATCGGCTATGGCACCGGCGAGATGTTCGTGGGCTCCGACGCCATCGCCCTGTCCCCCCTGACCGACCGGATTTCCTACCTGGAGGAAGGCGACACCGCCGTCATCACCCGCACCTCGGTCGAGATCACCGACAGCACCGGTGCAGCCGTGCAGCGCCCGGTCAAGACCATCCAGATCGACAGCACCCGCATCGACAAGGGCGGCCACAAGCATTTCATGGCCAAGGAGATCGCGGAACAGCCCGGCGTGCTGGGCCAGGCCCTGCAACATTACATCAGCAATGACGGGCAGATCCACCTGCCGGGGGCCGGGCTCGATTTCACCGGGATCGAACGCATCACCATGGTTGCCTGCGGCACCGCCTTCTATGCCTGCCTGACCGCGAAATACTGGTTCGAACAGATCGCGCGCATCCCCGTCGAAGTCGATGTCGCCTCCGAATACCGCTACCGCGAACCCCCCATCACCTCCGGCACCCTGGCGATTTTTGTCAGCCAGTCGGGCGAAACCGCCGATACCCTGGCCGCCCTGCGCTATTGCGCGGGCAAGGTGGATACCATCGCCTCGGTGATCAACGTCCCCGAAAGCTCCATCGCCCGCGAAAGCGACCTTGCCCTGCCGATCTATGCGGGTGTCGAGGTTGGTGTCGCCTCCACCAAGGCCTTTACCTGTCAGCTGACGGTGCTCTTCATGCTGGTGCTGAAAGCCGCCCGCGACCGCGGCCTGCTGGACACCGCCGCAATGGCGGACCACATCCTTGCCCTGCGCGGCCTGCCATCGGTGATCAACAGCGCGCTGGAACAGAACCAGGCCATGCGCGACACCGCCTACAAGCTCTCGACAGCCCGCGACGTGCTCTTCCTGGGCCGTGGCCAGATGTACCCGCTGGCGCTCGAAGGCGCGCTGAAGCTCAAGGAAATCAGCTATATCCATGCCGAAGCCTATGCCTCGGGTGAGTTGAAACACGGCCCCATCGCCCTGGTGGACGAAGAGGTCCCGGTGATCGTCATGGCCCCGCGCGACGCGCTTTTCGACAAGACGGTCAGCAACATGCAGGAAGTCATGGCGCGCAAGGGCAAGGTGATCCTGATCTCGGATGCCAGGGGTCTGGCCGAGGCCAGCGAAGGCACCTGGGCCTGCATCGAAATGCCCACCATCGCCGATGCCCTGGCCCCGATCCTCTATGCCCTGCCCGCACAGCTTCTGGCCTATCACACGGCAGTGGCCAAGGGCACGGACGTGGACCAGCCCCGCAACCTCGCGAAATCGGTGACAGTGGAATAATGGCAAAGCAGTTTGACAGCATCACCGAAGACCACAGAAAGTTCATCGAGGCGCAGCACATGTTCTTCTGCGGCAGCGCCGCCGAGACGGGCCGCGTGAACATCTCGCCCAAGGGGATGGACAGCTTGCGCGTGCTTGGCCCCCACCGGATCATCTGGCGCAATCTCACCGGCTCGGGCAATGAAACCGCCGCACATCTGGCGCGCATCAACCGCATGACCCTGATGTGGTGCGGGTTTGAGGCGCGTCCGATGATCATGCGCGCCTATGGTTCCGCCCGCACCCTGCATCCGCGCGATGCGGCGTTCGACGCCCTCAATGCGCATTTCCCGCCCGATCCCGGCGCGCGGCAGATCTACGACATGACCGTGGATCTGATGCAGACCAGCTGCGGCTATGCGGTGCCCTTCTATGAGCACAAGGGCCCGCGCGAGGTGCTGCACCATTGGGCCCGCGACAAGGGGCCCGACGGGGTTGCCACCTATTGGCAGGACCGCAACCAGCACAGCATCGACGGGCTGCCCACGCATGTTCTGGCCGACCCCGATGCATGAACCCTATCTGGCCGCACTTGAAGAACTGGCCGACCCCGACCGCGCGGCCCAGATGCGCGCCTATCACAAGGCGGACCGCCGCTACCTTGGCCTGACCAATCCCCGGATCAACGATCTGACCCAGACCTGGCGCGGCGAGACCGATGCCGAAACCCGCGTCGCCATCGCAGACGGACTGTGGCAGACCGACATCTTCGAGGCGCGCCTCGCCGCCGCCAAACTGCTGACCCAGGCGCGCATCCGCCCCGATGACACCCCCGCATGGGATCTCATCATCTCCTGGACCCCGGATTTCGACAGCTGGGCGATTGCCGATCACGCCTGCATGGCCGGGGCCAAACGCCTGACCGCCGATCCCGGCCGCCTTGATACGGTTGCGACCTGGGTCACCTCAGATCACATGTGGACCCGCCGCGCCGCCCTCGTCTCCACGCTCCCCTGGACCAGGCAGAACCACCCGAAACCGCAGGAACTGGCCGACCGCGACCGTATCCTGGGCTGGGCCGCAACCCTGGTGACCGATCACCAGTGGTTCATCCAGAAAGCCATCGGCTGGTGGCTGCGCGACCTGTCAAAACACGATGCCCCCCGCACTCGGACCTTCATCGACACCCACGGTGCCGCGATGAAACCCTTCGCGGTAAAGGAAGCCCTGCGCCACCTGAAGAAAACCACCTGAAACATCCCTGGTCTGGCGCCGCCCTTGCTTGAGCACGTCAGGGCGCCGGCCGACCGGATTGCCAGGCACAATCGCCGAGGGGCCCCCGCAGGGGGAGACGGCTATTGTGCTTGGGAAGACGGGCGGATGGTGCCATGAAAGAGATCAATCAAGGGCGGCACCAGACCTTCCTGGGATGGTGGGCCCGCAGCGAAAATCCATAATGTAACCTGCGCGCAGCGCAGTCCTTCGGATCACGCTAGGCTCTGGACCCATTAATCTTACATGCTCAGTTTGACAGATTTTTTCGCTGACTAGGAAAATCTGCGCAAGAATAGTGGTTCTATTTCAAGCAGATGTGACGCAGGCTGCGGGAAAATCCGTCAAACCCGAAGGGCGGCGATTTCACTTCATTTCAACGTCTTGGGTCGCTTGCAAATAGAACCACTATTGGCTGCACGCCCCAAACCTTTGAAATTTCGTGAAATCGCCGCTGAGCACGTAAGATTAATGGGTCCAGAGCCTAACCCTCCAGCGCCACCTCGACCTCTGTCAGCTCTGTCAGGGAGGCACCGATCAGGCGCAGGGCCGACAGCGACATCTGGCTGCCCGCCGTCGCGGCACCGCCCAGCGGAATCAGCGTCACCGCCGAGGATTTCCCCGTCGCCGGATTGGTCACCCGCCCCTTGGCCTCTGCCGCCACCAGGGGTGTCTTCAGCCACAACCCCGGCTGGGTCGGATCCCCCAGGGCCGCCACCGTTGTGCCCAGCACCCGGCCCCCGGCCGCCGCGGGCACAGCCGCCGCGGCACGCTGTTCCGGCGTGGTGGTGTCCAGCGCCTCGGCCGAGCGCGCCGCAGGCGGTGGCGGCGGTGCCGCCGTGGCAAGGTCAAGCGTTGGCACCTCAGCCGGATCAGCGGCGACAAAAGGATCAATCGGACCTTCCTGCGCAGTGCCACCCGCCTTGCGCCCAAGGCCAAAACGCTCGGTCACGGCGGCACAGCCCGCCACGCCCAGAACCAGTATCGTCAGGATCAGAATTCTTTTCATGACCGCAGGCTACCGCCCGCCCGCCCCCACATCAATCTGAGAAATGCCGCTTGCGGGCTTACCGGCGGGCGATTACCTATAAAGCATGAATGCTCCATTGATCGACCCATTCGCCCGCGCCATCACCTATCTGCGCGTCTCCGTCACGGACCGCTGCGATTTCCGCTGTGTCTACTGCATGTCCGAGAACATGACCTTCCTGCCCAAGAAGGAACTGCTGACGCTGGAGGAACTGGACCGGCTCTGTTCCACCTTCGTGGGTCTCGGGGTGCAAAAGCTGCGCATCACCGGGGGCGAGCCGCTGGTGCGCAAGGGCATCATGACCTTCTTTGACAGCATGACCCGTCACCTTGACGCGGGCACGCTCAAGGAGCTGACGCTGACCACCAACGGCAGCCAGCTGGAACGTTTCGCCGGGGATCTTTATGCCGCCGGTGTGCGCCGGGTGAACATCTCCCTCGACACGCTGGACGATGCCAAATTCGCCGATATCACCCGCTGGGGCCGCCTGCCCCAGGTGCTGCGCGGCGTCGATGCGGCGCAAAAGGCGGGGCTGCGGGTCAAGATCAACGCCGTGGCCCTGAAAGGTTTCAACGAGGATGAGCTGCCCGCCCTCACCCGCTGGTGCGCCGAACGCGACATGGATCTCACCTGGATCGAGGTCATGCCGATGGGCGACCTGGGCAATGAGGACCGCCTGGGCCAATACTGGTCCCTCAAGGATGTCCGCGCCCGCTATGCCGAAGAATATACCGTCACCGATCTGGCAGAACGTTCGGGCGGTCCCGCCCGCTATGTCCGGCTTGAGGAAACGGGTCAGAAGATCGGCTTCATCACGCCGCTTTCCCACAACTTCTGCGAAAGCTGCAACCGCGTGCGCATCACCTGCACCGGAGAGATCTACATGTGCCTCGGTCAGGAAGACGTGGCCGACCTGCGCGCGCCCCTGCGCGCCCACCCCACCGATGATGCCCCGCTGGAGGCGGCAATCCGCGCCGCCATCGACCGCAAGCCCAAGGGCCATGACTTCGACTATTCCCGCCAGCAGCTCGACGGGCAGATGCCCCGGCACATGAGCCACACGGGCGGCTGAGCCCGGCATGGCCCCGCTGCTCTACCGCCTCTGGGTGGGGGCCAGCATGGCGCTGGTGCCCTTTGCGACCTGGGCTGTCACCCGCAAGCTGCGCCGCGCAGGCGTGCCGGTGGTGCGCTGCCACGAAAAGCTCGGCCATGCCACCGAACCGCGCGACCCCGACGCTGCGCTGATCTGGTTCCATGCCGCCTCCGTGGGCGAGACCCAGGCGGTGCTGGCGCTGATCACCCGCATGGGCGTGGCGCTGCCGCAGGCGCAGTTTCTCATCACCTCGGGCACTGCGACCTCCGCCACCATGGTCGCCCGCCGGATGCCGCCGCGCTGCGTGCATCAGTTCTCGCCGCTCGACGCGCCCGGAACCCTGCGCCGCTTCCTGCGCCACTGGCGGCCCGATGCGGCGCTCTTTGTGGAAAGCGAACTCTGGCCGCAGATGCTGCGCCGCACCCATGCGCAGGGCGCGCGGATGGCGCTGGTCAACGCGCGGCTCTCGGCCAGATCCATCGCCAACTGGCGCCGCTTCCCGAAAACCGCGCGCTACCTTTTCGAGGTCTTCGACCTGATCCTGACCCAGAACGATGCCATGGCCAAAGCCATGGTCGAGATCAACGCCCCCGCCGACCGGGTCGCCCGGGGCATCAACCTCAAGTCGCTGGCAGGCCCCCTGCCGCAGGATGAGGATGCGCTGTTCGAGGCGCGCGCAGCCCTGGGTCATCGTCCGGTCTGGATCGCCTCCTCCACCCACCCGGGCGAGGAGGAAACCGTGCTGGCCGCCCACAAGTCCCTGCTGGAGCAGCACCCCGACCTCTGCCTGATCCTCGTGCCGCGCCACCCCGAACGCGGGCAGGACGTGACCAACCTGATCGCCGGTGCGGGCCTGAGCCTGACCCGCCGCACCCGTGGGGACATGCCCGGCGGACAGGTCTTTCTTGCCGATACGCTGGGTGAACTCGGCACCTGGTACGCGCTTGGCGATATCGTGTTTCTGGGCGGCTCCCTGCGCCCCATCGGCGGGCACAACCCGTTTGAGGTCGCCCAGGCCGGGGCGGCGGTGCTCTCGGGCAACCACGTCGCCAATTTCGCCGAAACCTTCGCCGAAATGGAGGCGCGCGGCGCCGCGCGTCTGGTGGCCGACGCCGGGGACCTCGCACTGCGTGTCGGCGCGCTTCTGGACGATCCCGCGGCACTGGAGGCCGCCAAAGCCGCCGCCACGGCGTTTACCCGGGACCGGACCGACATGCTGGACGGCATCGCCGCGCGGCTGATCAAGGCGCTGGAGCTTGCCCCCGGTGCCTGAGCTTTTTGTCACCAATTACAATCCGAATTTCACCGGCGTCTCGGCGACAGCGGCCAATGTGATCCGCCAGCAGATGCAGCACCATGACCTTGCGCTGGTGGGCCGGCCCCTGCCCGGCTGCCCCGACCCGCTGACGCCTGCGCAGGCCCATCTTGCCTGCCGCCAGGGCGCGCCGGAAAACCGGCCTTTCGCGATCTGGCATGTGCGCCGCAACCCCGAGATGCGCAGCGCCATCTGGCTGCGCGATATGCGCCGCGCGCCGATCCGCATCGTCTTTACCTCTGCGGCGCAGCGGCTGCATTCGGCCTATCCGCGCTGGCTGATCAGCCGCATGGATGCGGTGATCGCCACCACGGACAGGGCGGCGGAATTCGTCCCCCACGTCCGCGCCGTGGTTCCGCACGGGGTAGATACCGATCTCTTCACCCCGGCATCCGACCGCGCCGCCGCCTGGCGCGCCCTGGGTTTCGGCGGCAGCCGCGGGATCGCCACCGTGGGGCGCATCCGCCCCGAAAAGGGTACGGATGTCTTTGTCGAGGCGATGCTGCGCTTCCTGCCCGATCACCCCGATGTCACTGCCCTGGTGGTCGGCCGCGCGGGCGGCAAGTTCGAAAGCTATCTGACCGGCCTCAGGACCAAGGTCGCGGCGGCAGGGCTGACCGACCGCCTGCGCTTTGTGGGGGAGATACCGGCCCCCGACCTGCCCGCCCTGATGCGCGCCCTGTCGCTGGTCATGCAATTGCCCCGCTATGAAGGCTACGGCATGGTCCCGCTCGAAGGTCTTGCCAGCGGCACGCCTTTTGTGGGCAGCGAGGCAGGCTATTACCGCAGCTTTTCCGATGCGGGCAAAGTCGGCACGATTGTGCCCCTCGACAACGCCGAAGCGGCCGCAGCCGCCGCCAGGACGCTGCTCGACCGAACCGACATGATCGCCGGGGCCGCACGCGAGACCGCCCTGACCCGCTTCAGCGCCCGCGCCGAAGCGGAAGGGATCGATGCGGTCTATCAATCGCTCTGGCAGGGCTGACAAGGGCGCGCCGGGTGGCTTGAGCGCGCATCCCCCGCTTGTTTAGGCCAAGACAACCGGAACGACGCGAGGCGCTCTGGCAGCCGGGCCCGGAACAAGCCGAAGGCGCCGGGCCATCGCCTGCCCGGCCGTCGCACCGAAGGTGCGCCCTTGATCGTCGGCATGCCTTTGGCATGACGGGCAGGCGATATGGTTAGGCTGGTCGTGCCACCGATGGGATTCATCATGGCTGAGAAATAAAGTGGCATGAGCGAGGTCGACATCGCCTACCCCGGGCAGGCGATGGCCCGGCTTGTGCCTAATCTCGGGGTTCGGAGGGCCTCAATCCTGCCCTTAGCTGCATTATCCATGAATGACCGCTGGGCGTCTGCCCCCGCCTGCGCCCCTTGTGTGGCACGGGACGGACCCATGCCCGCCCCGCGCTGACAATCAGGCCGCTGGCATCCGCTGCTCTACGATACCCGCCCACCAGCTGCAGCCCGCCGGGATCGCCTCGTCATTGAAGTTGTACATCGGGTGGTGCACCATCGCCCCGTCGCCGTTGCCCACCAGAATATAGGCCCCGGGCCGTTCTTCCAGCATGAAGGCGAAATCCTCGCCCCCCATGACCAGCGGCGCCTCGTCGCACTGGCCCGACACGCTGCGTGCCACTTGGGCGGCGAATTCGGTCTGCTCGGGATGGTTCACCATCACCGGATAGTTGCGCTTGTAATCCACCGTGGCCTTGGCACCAAAGCTGGCGGCAATGCCCTCGCAGATCTCCGTCACGCGTTTTTCCGCCAGATCGCGCAGATCGTTGCTCAGGGTGCGCACGGTGCCCATCAGGTTCACCCGCTGCGGGATCACGTTGAAGGCCTTGGAGGAGGATTCGATGGAGGTGATCGAGACCACGATATTACCAATCGGATCCGCATTGCGGCTGACGATGGTCTGCAGCGCGGTGATGATATGTGCCGTCACGACCCCGGTATCAATCGTCTCATGCGGCTTGGCCGCATGGCCGCCCAGCCCCTCGACCTCGATCTTCAACAGGTCGGTGGCGGCAAAGAACGGGCCGGTGCGGATGCCGAAACTGCCGGTGGGCATGCCCGGCCAGTTGTGCATGCCATAGACCTCCTGGATGCCCCAACGCTCCATCATGCCGTCGTCGCACATGACCTTGCCGCCGCCGCCGCCCTCTTCGGCAGGCTGAAAGATCACCACGGCGGTGCCATCGAAATTGCGGGTCTCCGCTAGATATTGCGCCGCACCCAGCAGCATTGCGGTATGGCCGTCATGGCCACAGGCATGCATCGCATTCGCCGTCTTGGAGGCGTAGTCGAGCCCGGTCTGCTCGTGAATCGGCAGCGCATCCATATCGGCGCGCAGCCCGATCACCTTGCCCGACGCGGTGGTCTTGCCCTTGATCACGCCCACAACCCCGGTGCGCCCGATCCCCTCGACCACCTCGTCACAGCCAAAGGCGCGCAGCTTTTCGGCGACAGTGGCCGAAGTGCGGTGCGTCTCGAACAGGATTTCGGGGTGTTCGTGCAGATCTCGTCGCCAGGCGGTAATGTCATCATGCAGTTCGGCAAAGCGGTTCTTGACGGGCATCGGGTTTCCTTTTCGATGGTTTGGGGCACGGGGCCGCCACGCGGGTCGGCAGCGTGCAAAACGTCCGGCAGATGGGCGAACCGCCCACCTTTCGCCTTGGTCTATCCCACCGGCATCCGGGTTTCCACCAGTTCGGCGAACCACGAACAGCCCGCCGGGATCGCCGCATCGTTAAAGTCATACGCCGGGTGGTGCAGCGAGGCGCTGTCACCATTGCCGATCATCATATAGGCCCCCGGCCGCGCGTTCAGCATGTAGGAGAAATCCTCCCCCGCCATCACGGGCGGCAGATCGCGGATCACGCCGGGTGCCACCTTTTCGGCCATGTCGGCGGCGAAATCGGTCTGGTCGGGGTGGTTCACCGTCACCGGGTAGCCGCGCATGTAGGAGATCTTTGCCCCGCATTGATAGGCCGCTGCGGTATGGGTGACGACGTCGTGAAACCGCGCTTCGGCGAGGTCGCGCACCGCCTCGTCCAGCGTGCGCACTGTGCCCCGAAGCCGCACGGACTGGGGCAAGACGTTGTGGCTGTCCGTATCGCTCTGCACCGTGGTGACGGAGACCACCACCTGTTTCACCGGATCCACATTGCGCGACGCGATGCTTTGCAGCGCCACGATCACATGCGCCGCCGCAAGGTTGCTGTCCGCGCCGTTATGCGGGGCCGCCGCATGGCTGCCGCGCCCTTCGATAATGACCTCGAATTCATCCGCCGCCGCCAGCAATGCGCCATGCCGGATCGCGAATTCACCCGCCGGAAAGTCCGGTATGTTGTGCATGCCGTAAACTTCCTGGATGCCCCATCGGTCCATCAGGCCGTCCTTGACCATCTCGTTGCCGCCGCCGCCGCCTTCCTCCGCTGGCTGAAAGATCAGCACGCAGCGGCCGTCGAAATTCCGTGTCTCCGCCAGATACTGCGCCGCGCCCAGCAGCATCGCGGTATGCCCGTCATGGCCGCAGGCATGCATCTTTCCCGGCACCTTTGAGGCATAGTCCAGCCCCGTGGCCTCGGTCATCGGCAGCGCGTCCATATCGGCCCGCAGCCCCAGGGTGCGCCCGGAGGAGTTGCTGCGCCCCTCGATCACCGCGACCAGCCCGGTCTTGCCGATCCCGGTGGTGATGTCGGTAATGCCGAAGCTGCGCAGCTTTTCCTCGACGAATTTCACCGTCTCATGCACATCGAACAGCAATTCCGGGGTCTCGTGCAGATGCCTGCGCCAGGCTGTGATCTCGGCATGGGTCTCGGCAAAGCGGTTCTTGATCGGCATGGCATGTCCTTTGCAGCAATGGTTCAAAGAGGCGGCAGTTTGATCGCGCTCCCATCGGTGAATCGGCTGGCGCGGAATCTGCTCAGATCATGGCCCAGCTCGCCGCCTGTGACCAGAGCGGCCAGGCACCGCCCGACCCCCGGCCCGATGCCAAAGCCGTGGCCCGACATGCCGGTGCCGATCACCAGCCCCTCGATGTCGGGGCTGCGGTCGATCACCGGCACGATGTCCGGCATGGTGTCGATCATGCCCGCCCAGGCGGCCTTGACCTTCACCGGCCCCAGTTCGGGATACCGCACCTCAAAGCCACGGCAGGCCCGGTTCACCAGCCGCCGGTTCGGCGCGGGGTCCAGAATGCGCATCCGCTCAAACGGGCTTTCCTCCGCACCGCTCCAGCGCCGCGGCGTGCCCCAGGCGTCGGGATAGCCGCGGGGTGCCGCCGGGCTGTAGCTCTGGTCGAAGGGGGCTGCACGCAGCTGCGGCAGGTAATGCGGCAGCGCGCGAAAGGCGTCCGGCCCGATGAAAAGCTCGGCCCTGCCGCTGCCCGCAAGGGTATATCCCCCATCCTCGCGCCGCCGGAAAGCCAGCCCGTCGTCCGCCGCGGCACCGGCATGTACATCCGCCAGGGGTTCCGTGGCCACCACGGTTTCGCGCACCGACAGCTGCGGCAGGGAAATACCGTGATTGCGCAGGAACAGCGCCGACCAGGCCCCGCCTGCCAGCACCACCTGTGCGCAGGCAATGCGGCCGGTCTCGGTCAGAACGCCGGTGACGCGCCCCGCCGCGAGATCCAGCTGCCGCACCGCGCAGTTCTCCACAATGCAGACCCCGGCGCGCGCGGCGATCCCCGCCAGCACCGGCACCGCCAGCCAGGGCTCCGCCCGCATGTCCGACGGGGTGGTCATGCCCCCCGCATAACGTCGCGTCAGCCCCGGGAACATCGCCGCCACTTCCTCCGGTGACAACATGCGGGTGTCCAGCCCCTGCGCCGCGGCGATCCCGGCCCAGGCCTCGTAGCTGGCCAGCGTCTTGCCGGTCTCGGCCAGATAGGTCACCCCGGTCTGGCGCAGACCGAAATCTTCGTTGGTCCCGGCCGCCAGATCCTGCCAGAGCCGCCGCGCCTCCATCATGATCGGCAGCTCCGCAGGGTCGCGGCCCTGCTGGCGGATCCAGCCCCAGTTGCGCGAGGATTGCTCGCCCGCGATGCGGCCCTTTTCCAGCAGCGTCACCCGCTGCCCCGCCCGCGCGAGGTAGAGCGCCGCGCAGACCCCGATGACCCCGCCGCCGATCACCACCACATCCGTGTCGGGGGGCGGCGGCCCGGGATAGACCACCGGGTTGCGCATCGAAATCGGGAAACCCTTCATGCCTGGACACCTCGTGCCGGGGCTGGCGACCCCCCGGCTTCTTTTGTCAAAAATACACCAAGGCAACGCGGCCCCCGGAGAGCCGGTCACGCGAGCGCGCCACCGGCGTTGCTCAGCCGCCCAGCCGCGCCACCAGTTTCTTCATGAAATCATGGCCCGCCTCGAACTGGCTGACCTCGATGAATTCATTGGGCTGATGGGCCTGGTCGATGCTGCCGGGGCCGCAGATCACGGCGGAATAGCCCGCCTCCTGAAACTGCCCCGCCTCGGTGCCGTAGCTGACCTTGTGGCTGGCGTTGTCGCCGGTGATCTGGCGCACCAGTGTCTCGGCCTCGCCTTCCGTTTCGGGCTGCAGCGCGGGCACGTCGAATCGCGGCGTGACCGAGATATAGGTCTCCGGCACCACGGCCTGCATCTGCTTTTCCACCGCGCGCACCTTCTTGAGGTAAGCAGTGCCCCAGGCATCCTTGTCCTCGCCCGGCACCACGCGGAAATCCATCGCGAAATGGCAATCCTTGGCGGTGATGTTATGCGCCGTCCCGCCCGAGATCATGCCCACATGCGCCGTGGTGAAAGGCGGGTTGAACATCGCCGCCAGCTCGGTCGGCTTGCGCTCCATGTTCTCGGTGTTCATCTCATTGGCCCATTCGATCAGCTTGGCCCCCGCCATGATCGCATTGACGCCGGTATGCAGCAGCGAGGAATGCACCTCGAAGCCCACCACATGGGTGTCGAACCCGGTGCCGCCCTTGTGGCCCGTGACCGCCTGCATCGACGAGGGTTCCCCCACGATCACCGCGCTGCCCTTCGGCAGAACCGGCTGCATTGCCTCGATCATCGGCGGCGCGCCGGTACAGCCGACCTCTTCGTCGAAACTCAGCGCAAGCTGCAGGGGGCGGGTGACACCGGCATATTTCGCCTCCACCAGCGCCCAGAGCGCCAGCGCATCGAATCCCTTCATGTCGCAGGTGCCGCGGCCATAGTATTTGCCGTCCCGCTCGACGACGCTGAACGGATCGCTGTCCCAGGGCTGCCCGTCGATCGGCACCACATCGGTATGTCCCGACAGTACCACCGCGCCTTCCTCCCAGGGGCCCACATGGGCAAAGAGCGCATGTTTGGGCTGTTCGGGGTCGATGTAGCGATGCGATTCGATGCCATGGCTGCCCAGATACGCCGCCACCCAGTCGATCAGCGGAATATTGGTATCGCGGCTGACGGTCGGAAAGCTGACCAGCTTTTCCATCAGTTCAAGGGGAGAAAGGCGGTCGGTCATGATGGGTCCATTCGTCGAAGGCCCCTTTTCCCGAACAGGAAACGGGGCGCGTGGTCGGGGATAAACGGTGGCTGTCCCGGCAAGTCAGTAGCCGCTGTCCGAGGTCAGCACCAGATGTCCCGGCTCCACTTCCCGGTATTCCGAGGGGCCCGCGACATAGTCGACCGGACGGATCGGCGAGGGAATCGGTTTGAAGTTCAATTCGCTCTCTTTCTTGCGCTGGCGGGGGTCCGCGACCGGCACCGCCTTCATCAGGGCCTGGGTATAGGGATGCTGCGGATTCTCGAAAACGCGGGCGCGCGGCCCCAGTTCCACGATGCGCCCCAGGTACATCACGCCGACCTGATGGCTGACCCGTTCGACCACCGCCATGTCATGACTGATGAACAGGAACGACAGTCCCAGTTCGGCCTGCAGTTCCATCATCAGGTTCAGCACCTGCGCCTGAACGCTCACGTCCAGCGCGCTGACCGCTTCATCCGCGATGATCAGCTTGGGGTTCAGCGCCAGCGCACGGGCAATCGCGACCCTCTGGCGCTGACCGCCCGACAACTCATGCGGGAAACGGCGCATGAAGCTGCGCGGCAGTTCAACCCGGTCGAACAGCATCTCGACCCGTTTGCCGACATCGCCGCCCTTGAGCGTTCGGAAATTGTGGATCGGCTCCGCCACCTGGTCGGCCAGCTGCATCTGCGGGTTGAGCGAGGCGAAGGGATCCTGAAAGATCATCTGCATGTCCAGCCGCGCGGTGCGCAGATCGCGCTGGTTCAGCGCCATGATGTCCTTGCCGTCAATGTTGATCTCGCCCGACAGCGGCTCCACCAGCCGCAGGATCGACCGGCCCGCGGTGGATTTCCCGCAGCCCGATTCCCCCACCAGGCTCAGGGTCTGCCCCTTGTTGATGGTAAAGGACAGATCCTCCACCGCATGGACATTGGCCACCGTGCGGCGCAAAAAACCGCCCGTGACCGCAAACCGCGTGGTCAGGTTCTTGACCGTCAGCAGGGTCTCGTTGGTGCCCTTGATCGGCTTGATCTCCTGCCCCCTGGTCCCCAGCAGTTTCATCGGCTCCGGATAGGCCTTGCCGGTCATCTCGCCCAGCTTGGGCACCGCCGCCAGCAGCGCCTTGGTATAGGCGTGCTTGGGGTTTTCGAAGATCTCCTCGACTGTCCCTTCCTCGACCTTGAGACCGCGGAACATCACCACCACGCGGTCCGCCATCTGGGCCACCACCGCCATGTCATGGGTGATGAACATCACCGCCGTGCCGGTCTCGCGTTTGAGCCGGTCCATCAGCGCGAGAATCTCCGCCTGAATCGTCACATCCAGCGCCGTGGTCGGCTCATCCGCGATCAGCAGGCGCGGCTCGCAGGCCAGCGCCATGGCGATCACCACACGCTGGCGCATGCCCCCCGACAGCTCATGCGGATATTGTTTCAACCGCCGCTCCGGCTCGGGGATGCGCACCTGTTTCAGCAGTGCCAGCGCCCGTTCCTCCGCCTGCGACTTGCTGAGGTTCTTGTGCAGGCGCAGCCCTTCGGTCATCTGGCGGCCCACCGTAAAGACCGGGTTCAGCGCCGTCATCGGTTCCTGAAAGATCATCCCGATCTCATTGCCCCGGATGCGGCGCATCAGCGCCTGATCGGTCTGGGCGAGGTCGATCTCGCCGCCCTCCGAGCGATTAAAAAGCAGGCGTCCGCCCGCGATTTCACCGCCGCCATACTCGATCAGCCGCATCAGCGACAGCGAAGACACCGATTTGCCGGACCCGGATTCGCCCACCACACAGACCGTTTCACCCGGATTGATGTCAAAACTGACATCTTCGACCCCGACTACCGGCCCATCCTTGGTCTGAAATTCGACACGTAGGCCCTTGATCTGTGCGATTGGTGACGTGCTTGATTGATCCAGCATGTTTTCCCCCGGTGAGCTCCGCGAATGCAGTTGCCGAACGCTAAGGCCAATCCGAACCTGCGTCAAACCACTGTCGCCCGAAGACGGTTGAAATTGCTGTCGGCAAATCTCGGGACTTGCATTTCTTCGAAAACCTGTTTCGATACTGCGCATGCGCTCCGGGGGACGGACCCGCACTTCTTTGGTATTTATCCTAGTTTACGCAAGGTTAGAGACCATAGTTAATCCGGCCTTCGGGTGGCAAGACAAGACGGGCACAACCCCGTAGCAGAACGCGGCGCACCAATGCGTCCAACAAGGAGTATAAAATGAAACTGAGAACCATACTGATGGGTGCAATCGCCACAACGGCCTTTGCCCCCCTCGCGCTGGCCGATGGCGAGCGTGGCAGGGACGGCGAGGTCAAGATCATTTATTGGCAAGCCCCCTCCATCATGACCCCCTATCTGTCTGGCGGCACAAAGGATCTCGAAGCGGCCAGCCTGGTGATCGAACCGCTCGGCCGCTATGACGAAACCGGCGCGCTGGTGCCCTTCCTTGCGGAAGAGATCCCTACCGTCGAAAACGGCGGCGTCAGCGAAGACCTGAAATCCATCACCTGGAAGCTGAAAGAGGGCCTGCTGTGGTCCGATGGCACGCCGGTGACATCGGCAGACGTCAAATTCACTGCTGAATACTGCATGCACCCCGAAGGCGGCTGTGCACAGGGCGCGAAGTTCGATGGGGTTGAATCCATCGACATCATCGACGACCTGACGCTGACGGTGAATTTCTCCGAAGCCAAACCAAACCCCTATGGCCCCTTCATGGGCGCGCAATCGCCCATTATTCAGGCAGCGCAATTCGCCGAATGCCTTGGCCCCAAGGCCCCCGAATGTACCGAGGCCAACTTCAACCCCATCGGCACCGGCCCCTTCATGGTCACGGATTTCCGTCCCAACGACGTGATCCAGCTTGAAGCCAACCCGAACTACCGCGATCCAAGCAAGCCCGCCTTTGCGTCCGTGACGTTCAAGGGTGGCGGCGATGCCGTTGCGGCGGGTCGTGCCGTCATGGAGACAGGCGAATACGATTACGCCTGGAACATGCAGCTTGCCCCCGATGTGCTGGCCAAGATGGCCGAAGCAGGCAAGGGCAAGCCGATCTCGGCCTTCGGGACGCTGGTTGAGCGGATCGAGATGAACATGACCGATCCTTCCCCCGACCTGCCGGAGGGCGAACGTTCCACCGTGGCGCATCCGCACCCGATCCTGTCGGACTTCAAGGTGCGCAAGGCGCTCTCCATGGCCATCGACCGCGAACTGCTTGTCGAAGTGGGCTATGGTCAGGCCGGTCGCCCGACCTGCAATCTGGTGCCGGCACCGGCGCTCTATGCCTCTGACAACACAGAATGCCTGACGCAGGACATCGAAGGTGCCAAGGCGCTGCTGGAAGAAGCGGGCTGGACCGACACCGACGGTGACGGCGTGCGCGACAAGGACGGCAAGAAACTGTCTCTGCTGTACCAGACATCGACCAACGCCGTCCGGCAGGACTTTCAGGCGCTGATCAAGGATTGGTGGAGCCAGATCGGCGTGGAAACCGAACTGCGCAACCTGGATGCATCCGTGTTCTTTGGCGGTGATCCCGGTTCGCCCGACACCTTCCAGAAGTTCTATGCGGACGTGGAAATGTACGCCAACAACTTCGACGGCACCGATCCGCAGGCCTATCTCTCGCAGTATCGTTGCGGCAACGAGCCCAAGCCAAGCAGCCAGTGGCAGGGTGAGAACATCAACCGCTTCTGCTCGGAAGAATACGACGCCCTGCTGGACGAATTGTCCCGCACCGGCGAGCTGGACAAGCGCGGCGAGATCGCCAAGCAGCTCAACAACATGTTAACCAAGGACACGATGACCATCGTGCCGCTGGTGGACCGTGGCCGTGTCTCTGCCGCGTCCAACACCCTGGGCGGTGTGATCCTGAATACCTGGGATTCCGAACTGTGGAACGCAGCGGACTGGTATCGCATCAAGGAATGATGTAACCGGCGGGGCGCGCAGCAATTGCGCGCCCCTTTCCGGTCGCTTTCCATCGCGGTTTGCGGCTCCTGGACCCGACCCGCATACCCTCCCTAAGACCGATAAGAAAAGGCGGCGCTTATGTTGACCTTCACCATCCGACGATTGTTGTTGTCGATCCCGACGCTTTTGCTGATCAGTCTTGTGATTTTCGGCCTGTTACAACTGGCCCCCGGCGACCCGATGGCCCAGGTCCCCCTGACCGTGCCCCCGGAAGTGAAACAGAAGATGCGCGAGGCGCTTGGCCTGGGCCAGGCCTGGTACGTGCAATACTACAAGTGGCTGGTGCAGTTCTTCTGGATCGAACCCAAGGTCCTTGTCGACTATCTGACCAACTCAAGCACCCTGCTGGGCTGGCTGCCCGACACTTCGCTCTACAACGGTGAGCTGCGGGTGATCTCCTGGCAGACCCGCAGCCCGGTCATGGACATCGTGGCCCAACGGATGCCGCAGACCCTCTGGGTTGTCGGGCTGAGCTATATCGTCGGAATCGTGATCGCCATTCCCATCGGCATCTATTCTGCCTACCGGCATTATTCGGTGTTCGATCAGGCGGGGACCTTCATCACCATGATCGGCTTTTCCATTCCGCCGTTTTTCACCGGCCCCCTGCTGATCGTGATCTTCTCGGTCTATCTGGGCTGGCTGCCCTCGATCTATGACACCACCCATGTCGTCAACGACTGGGCCAGCTTCAAGGTGCAGTTCTTTCAGATGATCATGCCGGTGATGGTGCTGGCCCTGCAAACCACCGCACAGATCAGCCGCTATATGCGCGGTGCCATGCTGGACAACCTCAATCAGGATTACGTGCGCACGGCCCGTGCCAAGGGCCTGAAGGAAGGCGTTGTCGTGATGGTCCATGTGCTGCGCAACTCGATGATCCCGGTCGTCACCGTCATCGCCCTGGGCATGCCCGCCATCTTCGGCGGCGCGATCATCACCGAGAATGTGTTCAAGGTGAATGGCATCGGCCAGCTGCTGCTGACGGCGCTTTTTGCCAACGATCTGCCGATGGTGATGACCCTGACCTTCATCTTTGCGATCCTGATCGTGCTGTTCAACCTCATCGCAGACGTGCTTTACGGTCTGCTCGACCCGAGGATCCGCTATGACTGAGCAAGCGACACCTGCCAGCCCGCTGGAGGCCGATATCGAAACCATCGGCGCGCTGATGGACAAGGGGCCGTCCAAGCCGCCCCGCAGCCAGTGGCGCGATGTCTGGGACCAGTTCCGCAAACACAAGGGCGCTGTCTTTGGCGGCGGGTTCCTGTTGCTGATCACTTTCGCCGTGGTTTTCGGCCCCTATATCTGGGATGTGGACCCCAAGGCGCTGGACATTCGCAACAAGAACTGGCGTCCCGTCTATACCCTGCTCTGGGATGGCGGGGCCAATGCAGGCTGGGCGCATCCCTTTGGCACCGATCAGCTGGGCCGCGATATCCTGGCGCAGATGATTTCCGGCGGGCGGGTGTCGATGGCCGTGGGCTGGCTCGCCATGGGGCTCGCGCTGGTGATCGGCACAGCTGTCGGGGTGATCGCAGGCTATTTCAAATGGCTCGACTTCTGGCTGATGCGCTTTACCGATCTGGTCCTGTCGCTGCCGATCCTGCCGCTGGTGCTGCTGGCCGTGACCCTGTTCCGCCAGCCGCTGAACTCGCGCTTCGGGCCGGAGGGCGGCATGTTCATCCTCATCGTCTCGGTGATCGGGCTGACCTCCTGGATGCAGACTGCACGGATCGTGCGCGGCGATATCCTGGCGCTGAAAGAGCGTGAATTCATCCTTGCCGCGCGGTCCATCGGGACCACCAGCGGCAAGATCATCCGCCGCCACCTGCTGCCCAATGTGATCTCGCCCATCATGGTCTCGGCCACGCTGGGCCTGGCCACCGCGATCATCACCGAAAGCGCGCTCAGCTTTCTTGGCGTCGGTTTCCCGTCAGACTATCCCACCTGGGGCAAGCTGCTGGCCGATGCGGTGCCGCGGATGCAGGATTTCCCCGAAAGGGTGCTGCTGCCGGGGATCGCCATCTCGCTGACCGTGCTTGGTGTGAACTATCTCGGCGACGGGTTGCGCGATGCGCTCGACCCCCGCATCCGGGGCAGATAGCCCCAAAAAAGGACCATGACACCGCCCCGGCCCCAGGCCGGGGCCGGTCTGACCTTTCGGTGCGCCATCAGCTGAAAGCCGTCCCGCTTTCGCGAAGAATTCCGGAAATCTGTTCCCTTTGGCACCGCCATGTCCTCCGCCGCAGTGCTTGATCCCTGCCCCGGACCCCGCCAAATGGGAAATAATTCTGCTTTTGCGGCTCTTCGCGGATTTCCTGCCAGAACTGGCAGGAAATCACCTTGAAAGCAAGACAGGATATCTGATGACCGGCGCGATACCGGCACCTTGGGGAATTTTGGCGATGTTTGAATCATTCGGCTTCGAGAGCCTCACCGCGCCGCAGGCGGTTGTCTATTTTGCCCTGGCCATCGGGCTTGTCTTCGGCCTCCTGGCGCAGATCACCAAATTCTGTTTCCGCCGCTCCCTTGTCGGCGAGGACAGCCGCGCCGCCGCCGGTGTCTGGTTCACCGCGCTTGCCGTGGCGGTGCTGGGCACCCAGGGCGCGGTTGCCCTGGGCTGGATCAGCTTTGCCGACCACCGTTTCATGGTGTCCGAAGTGCCCGTGCTTGCCATTGCGGTGGGCGGGCTGCTGTTCGGCGCGGGCATGGTGCTGACCCGTGGCTGCATCTCGCGGCTGACGGTGCTGACCGGCACCGGCAACCTGCGGGCAGCCGTCGTCCTGCTTTGCTTTGCCGTGGTGGCGCATATGACCCTGAAGGGGGTGCTGGCCCCGCTCCGCGTCGCCCTGGGCCAGGTCACCTTGAACATGGGAGAAGCCGTCAGCCTTGCCGCCCTGCCCGGCGGTGCGCTGCTCTGGGCGGGGCTGATCGCGGCCGCCGCACTGGCCATTGGCCTGCGGTCGGGCAACCGCCCGCTGCACCTGGTACTGGCCGTGCTGATCGGCCTGCTGGTGCCGCTGGCCTGGGTCGGCACAGGTTTCATCCTTTACGACGATTTCGACCCGATCGCGATGGAAAGCCTGTCCTTCACCTCCCCCTCTGCCGAAACCCTGTTCTGGAGCATCGCCAGCACCTCGATCCCGGCAGGATTTGGCGTGGGATTGCTGGGCGGCGTTGTCGCCGGTGCCCTGCTGGCCAGCCTCATCTTTGGCGGCTTTGCCTGGCAAAGCTTCGAGACGCCGCGCCAGACCGGGCGCTATTTGCTGGGGGCGGTGCTGATGGGCATCGGGGGCGTGCTGGCGGGCGGCTGTACCCTTGGCGCGGGGCTCTCCGGTGTGCCGACACTCTCTGTCGCTGCCGTGCTGGCCATCGTGATGATCGGCATCGGCACCAGGGCGACACATGCCCTGCTCAGCGATGCGGCGGTCCGGCACGCCTGAACCGGGCGCGGTCCCCCAGTCAGTCCAGGTGCTTGCGCAGCCTGCTGATCAGCAACCACACCACCGCCACCACCGGCAGGGTCACAGCAGCGGTCAGCAGCCCCTTGCTGAGGCCTGTCGCCTCGGCCACCGGGTACAGCAGGTATCCCGCCAGAGACACCGCGTAATAGCTGATCGCCACCACCGACAGCCCCTCGACCGTGCGCTGCAGGCGCAGCTGAAGGTCGGCGCGCCGGTCCATGCTGGCCAGGATCGCCTGATTCTGCGCAGACCGTTCCACATCCACCCGGGTGCGCAGCAGCTCTGAGGCGCGGATCGACCGGGCCGACATGATGCCCAGCCGCCGCTCTGCCGATTGCACGGTGCGCATTGCCGGTTCGTACCGGCGCATCATGAATTCGGCAAAGCCCTGCTGCCCCATGAACCGCGTCTCGCGCAGCACCTCGATGCGTTGGTCCACAATCGCCTGATAGGCCCCCGTCGCCCCGAAGCGGAAGGCGGATTGCGCGGCCAATGTCTCCAGCTCCACCGAAATGTCCAGCAGCGCATGCAGCGTGTCTTCTGCCCGCGCTGCCGGCCCGCGCATCTCTGCCATCAGGTCGGTCAGCTTGGTATCCAGCCTGTTCAGCTGGGGGCCAACCTCGCGCACCATGGAAAAGCCCAACATCGAGGCCGCCTTGTAAAGTTCGATCTCGCAAAGCCGCTGCACAATGCGCCCGATCCGGCCGCTGCCGGTGGTGGCGTCGGGAAAGACGGCGATCCGCAGATGGCCGGATGAATCGATGCGGAAATCGCTGGCCACCACCGCCGCCCCGTCCAGCACCGAAGCCACGGCAAGGCTTTCCGGCACGAACCAGTCGCGCAGATGGGACGATATGGTCTCGTCCTCCTGTGGCCGCTCCATGACCCGCAACAGGGCCGAGGTAATCCGCCCGCCGGGCGCCTCATCAAGCCAGTAGTCGGGAAAGACATCGAATTGCGACGGGTCGAAGGGCCGCGCGCTCAGGTCATTGCGGATCACCATATAGGTGACCAGTTCGGTGTGCTGTTCCCACTTCAGCCAGTATTTCCCCATCTCGCCGGAGTAATGGGTCGCATTGGGATCCGGGCGGGGCGCGCCATAGTGATCCAGCAGGGCCGCTAGATGTGCAAAATCCGCAGACCTGTCGCGCGAAGCCGCATCCAGGGGTTGCTTGATCGCCAGAAAGGCGACCGTCGCCGGGGCCTTGAGCGAGGGAAATGGACGCGCGTGCAATTCGCCCGAGAGCGCGTAGCGTTGGGGATAGTCCTTGATCGGGGCCATGGCGGGTCCGTCCAGCAATTGCATTTCGACGAAACATAGGGGAATTTTCCACATTTAACAGAGAAAACTGATTTTATTCAACATGTTGTCAGTACACCAATGTATACTGACCCGCCATCCGGGACCGGGAAATCACCGGCGTCCGCCCCAACACTTCAGCTTTTTGCCGCCTCGAAAACCTCCAGCGCCGCATTCAGCCCGTTGATCGCCGCAGGCATCCCCGCATAGACCGACATCTGCCAGATCACCTCCACGATCTCGCGCCTGTCCGCCCCGGCGGCGAGGGTATGTTCGATATTGACCTTCAGCTGCGGGCCGGTCCAGCCGCCCATCGACACCAGTGCGGCCACCGTGCACAATTGCCGGGTCCGGTTGTCCAGCCCGCCGCGCGTGTAATGCTGGCCGTAGGCCCAGTCGATCAGGCTTTCGGCCATGCCGGGGACAAGGTGATCGTATTTGCCCGCCAAGGCCTCTTCCAGACCGGGGTTCATGCCGGCCACATGGTCCCGGCCGCGTTCCAAAGTTGCATCGGTCATATCTGTGGTGTCTCCGTTTCAGCCTCAAGTGTTTCATAAAGCGCGACCTTGTGGTCCATCAGCGCCATGGTCTGCTGCATCAGTTGCAGTTTCTCCCGGATCACCGCGCGGTGCGCCTCCAGCATCTCGCGGCGGGCGCGCAGGGTGCTGTCGCCCTGCTGGTGCAGCTTGGCATAACGGATGCGGTCCGCCTGCTTCATGCCGGTGGCATTGAGCTGTTCGAGAAAACCGACCCAGCCCAAGACGTCCTTGCCATAGACCCGCCTGCCCGCGTCGTTGCGCATCGGCGGTGCGATCAGGCCGATCTTTTCGTAGAACCGCAGCGTGTCGATGCTGAGCCCGGTGCGGTCGGATACTTCGCCGATCATCATGTCCTTGCTCCTATTTCCAGGTCACGAATCGACTTTACAAGCTGGAGTGCGCTCCAGCTCAAGCGGTTTTTCCGCGGAGCTGTTCCGTTTCGCGCTCCGGACCGGTGTTTTCGGAAACCCTGGTGGTTTTCTTCGCAGAAACGGATCAAGGCAATGATGCCGGGCGTCGAAGACACCCCGAGCGATTGAGCAAAGTGCCAGTTGCCTGCACCGGAGTTTTCAAAAACTCCGAACCGTTTTCTTCGAAGAAAACGTACCCCGGCAGCACCCGCAGCAACGCCACCCCATCATCTTGAGCGATTTACCATGCGCCTGCACCGGAGTTTTCAAAAACTCCGAACCGTTTTCTTCGAAGAAAACGCACCCCGGCAGCACCCGCAGCAACACCACCTCATCATCTTGAGCGATATACCATCCGTCTGAACCGGAGTTTTCAAAAACTCCGAACCGTTTTCTTCGAAGAAAACGCACCCCCAACAAAAAACACCCCGCTCTCTCGAACGGGGTGTCTTCAACAGGCGCCAGAGGTTTCGAAACCTCCGGACCGGATTTTTCAAAAAATTGCCTAGTCGATCAGCGGCAGCAGCTTGTCCAGGCTGGCCTTTGCATCGCCATAGAACATCCGCGTGTTTTCCTTGAAGAACAGCGGGTTCTCGATCCCGGAATAGCCCGTGCCCTGCCCCCGCTTGGAGACAAAGACCGTCTTGGCCTTCCAGCATTCCAGCACGGGCATGCCGGCAATCGGGCTGTTGGGATCGTCCTGAGCGGCAGGGTTCACGATGTCGTTGGACCCGATCACGATGGCCACATCCGTATCCGGAAAGTCCTCGTTGATCTCGTCCATCTCCATCACGATGTCATAGGGCACCTTGGCCTCTGCCAGCAGCACGTTCATATGCCCCGGCAGACGCCCCGCAACGGGGTGAATGGCGAAACGCACGTTCTTGCCCTGGGCGCGCAGCTTCTTGACCAGCTCGCTGACCGCCTGCTGGGCCTGTGCCACCGCCATGCCGTAGCCCGGAATGATGATGACACTGTCCGCCTCGTTCAGCGCCGCGGCAACGCCGTCGGCCTCGATGGCGATCTGTTCGCCCTCGACCGCCATCTGCTCGCCCGCCGGGCCGCCAAAGCCGCCCAGGATCACGCTGACAAAACTGCGGTTCATCGCCTTGCACATGATGTAGGACAGGATCGCACCCGAAGAACCGACCAGCGCGCCGACCACGATCAGCAGGTCGTTGCCAAGGCTGAAGCCGATCGCCGCCGCCGCCCAGCCGGAATAGCTGTTCAGCATCGAGACCACCACCGGCATGTCGGCGCCGCCGATGCCCATGATCAGGTGATAGCCGATGAACAGCGCGCAAAGCGTCATGACAAACAGCGGCAGGAAGCCACCGGTGCCGAAGTACCAGATCAGGCAGATCAGCGAGAGACCGGCCGCACCGGCGTTCAGGATATGCCCGCCGGGCAGTTTCGCAGCCGACGAATTCACCCGCCCCGCCAGTTTGCCATAGGCAATGACGGATCCCGTAAAGGTAACCGCCCCGATGAAGATGCCCAGGAACAGCTCGACCCGAAGGATGTTGATCTCCACGGCCGTCTTCTTGGCGATCAGCGCGGCAAAGGTGCCGAACTGCGCGACATCATAATTGGGGTTCAGCAGCGTTTCCTGCACATTGGCGATCTCGAAATGGGCGTTGAAGCCGACGAAAACCGCCGCCAGACCCACCAGGCTGTGCATCGCCGCGACCAGTTCGGGCATCTGCGTCATCTGCACCCGCGTCGCCAGCTGATAGCCGATGGCCCCGCCTGCAATCACCAGGATCACCGACAGGATCCATAGCCCCGAACCGGGCCCGATCAGCGTGGCCAGCACCGCCAGCCCCATGCCGACAATGCCGTACCAGACCGCGCGTTTCGCGCTCTCCTGCCCCGAAAGCCCCCCGAGCGAGAGGATGAACAGGACAGCCGCGACAACATAGGCCGCTGTTGTAAAACCAAATTCCATTGCTCTGGCTCCTTTAAGATTTCTGGAACATGGCGAGCATGCGCCGTGTCACGAGGAAGCCACCAAAGATGTTGATGCCACACATGAAGACCGACAGCGCGGCGAGGATCACCACGATGGCCGAGCCTGATCCAAGCTGCATCAGCGCACCGAGGATGATGATCGACGAGATCGCATTGGTCACGGCCATCAGCGGCGTGTGCAGGCTGTGCGCCACGCCCCAGATCACCTGGAAGCCGACAAAGACCGCCAGCACGAAGACGATGAAGTGCTGCATGAAGCTGGCAGGCGCCACCAGGCCGACCGCCAGCAGCAACGCACCGCCGATGGCCAACAGGGTCACCTGATTGCGGGTCTGCGCCTTGAAGGCCGCAACTTCCTGCGCCGCCTTCTCCTCGCGGGTCAGCTCCTTTGGCTTTTCCTTCTTCGGCGCCGCCGCAATCGCCGCTACCTTGGGCGGTGGCGGTGGGAAGGTCACGGATTTGGCATGGGCAATCGTGGCGCCCCTTATCACGTCATCTTCCATGTTGTGATTGATCACGCCGTCTTTTTCCGGCGTCAGATCGGTCATCAGATGGCGGATGTTGGTCGCATAAAGCGTCGAGGCCTGGGTCGCCATCCGGCTGGGGAAGTCGGTGTAGCCGATGATGGTGACGCCATTGTCGGTGACGATCTTCTGGTCCGGCACGGTCAGCTTGCAGTTGCCACCCTTTTCCGCCGCAAGGTCCACGATCACCGATCCCGGTTTCATGGATTTGACCATGTCCTCGGTCCACAGTTCCGGCGCTTCGCGGTTGGGGATCAGCGCGGTGGTGATCACGATGTCCACATCGGGGGCCAGTTCGCGGAACTTGGCCAGCTGCGCCTCGCGGAATTCCGGAGAGGAAACAGAGGCATAGCCGCCCGAAGCGGATCCATCCTGCTGCTCTTCCTCGAAATCGAGATAGACGAATTCGGCGCCCATGCTCTCGACCTGTTCGGCCACTTCGGGGCGCACGTCAAAGGCATAGGTGATCGCCCCCAGCGAGGTGGAGGTGCCGATCGCGGCAAGACCGGCCACACCGGCCCCGACGACCAGAACCTTGGCGGGGGGCACCTTGCCTGCCGCCGTGATCTGACCGGTAAAGAAACGGCCAAAGTTGTTGCCCGCCTCGATCACCGCGCGGTAGCCCGCGATATTGGCCATCGAGGACAGCGCATCCATCTTCTGCGCGCGGCTGATGCGCGGGATCATCTCCATCGCGATGACAGTGGCACCCTTCTCTGCGGCCAGGTTCATCCTGGCTTCATCGGCCACCGGGCTGAAGAAGGAGATCAGCGTCTGCCCGTCCCGCAGTCTTTTCATTTCTGCGTCTGACGGCACCCGCACCTTGGCGACCACATCAGCGGCCTTCCACAGGGCGGCGGCGGTCTTGACCACCTCGACCCCGGCCTCCTTGTAGGCGGCATCGGCAAATCCCGCGGCCAGGCCTGCACCGGTTTCGATCACGCAGTCATGACCCAGCTTTTGCAGCTGCAAAGCGGAGTCAGGCGTCATCGCAACGCGGTTTTCTCCTTCGAATATTTCTTTCGGCGTACCGATCTTCACACTTCTTCCCCCATTCTGGACACCAGACACACGAACGTTGAGCCCGCACTGCCTGCACTTACCCTGCGCCCCCTTGATCCACAAGCAAAACACCATGTGAAAGGTGATCTTGGGACCGGGACCAGCCGCCGGAACGCCTCTTTTTCAGGCCATGGCGCGGATTCGAATTTGAAACTTTATTTCACACAGATAAAGCGAAACGCAACAATGAAACTCCATGCCACGGCAGAAAATTCCGCAGCGCAGCGTAGGGGCCTCCCCGCCGTATACCGCCGCGCGCCGGAAACCGCAGGCTTCCGGTCCGCCCGGCGGGTTCTGCCCCGGCCTCCGGCTTAACCCCGTCTTAACCAAAATGCGCCTAGCCTGCCGCATGCCCGCCTGCCTTCACAGACGCCGCCCCGGTGGCACATATTTCTTCACAATCCGTCTGGCGGACCGCAACGATGATGCCCTGGTCCGCCGCATCGCCGAGTTGCGCCGCGCCATGCGCCACAGTCTGAAACACCATCCTTTCCGGATCGACGCAATTACCGTGCTGCCATCGGTCATCCACACGATCTGGACCCTGCCTGCGGACAGCGCCGGTTACCCCAATCGCATCGGGATGTTGAAAGCGCGCTTTTCCCGGGCCCTGCCGATGCCGCCGCATCGCACACCCGCGCAGGTCGCGCGGGGAAAAAGGGATCTGGCAACGCCGTTTCTGGGAACACGAAATCCGCGACAGCGCCGATTTCAACCGGCACCGGGATCTGATCTATCTTGCCCCGGTACAGGCAGGTCTGGCCGCGCAGCCACAGGACTGGCCCCATTGCTCATTGCACCGCGACCTCAGACGCGGCATGCCCGCATTCGCGCAGATCGGTCAGACAGCTGCGCGGATGCAGTTCCCGCCTCCCGAACAGGAACCGCTCATCCTTGTGCAATAGTGCCGGTTATCAGGTGAAACCGGCGTCACGTCACCGCGCTGACCCGGACCAATCGAGCGGCGCGCAAAACGGATAGTCGCGCAGATCGCTGCGAACGGCAGGAACCGGCCCCTCCTGGGCCTCGAAAACGAAGCGCAAGCCGAGCCAGCGCCTGCGGCTTGTTCCGGGCTTTGGCTCCACTGAGCGACGGCAGCAATACCCGCTCACCTGCCCTCGATGCGGATCGCATCAAAGCAACGCGGCATCCGCCACATCGCTCAGACCGCCTTCAGCGCCGGTGCCACTTCACCCGCAGCCCAGCTGCGCGCCGCATCCCCGAAGGCCTGGAACAATTTGCGCGACACCGGGTCCTGACCGGCGTTCCATTCCGGATGCCACTGGACCGACAGGGTAAACCCGCAGGCCCCCTTGACATAGATCGCCTCGGGCGTGCCGTCATCGGCGAAACCGTCCATCATGATCCGGGCACCGGGGGTCTTGATACCCTGCCCGTGCAGCGTGTTGGTGCGCACCTTCTGCGACCCGATCAGGTTGTGAAAGACCCCCCCCTCGGAAAAGGTCACATCATGGCGCAGCTCGAACTTCTCCTCGATGGTGCCATCGGGCGGCATCCGGTGGTTCATCCGGCCCGGCAGATCGCGGATTTCGGGGTAAAGCGTGCCCCCCATTGCCACGTTCACTTCCTGAAACCCCCGGCAAACGCCGAAAAACGGCTGCCCGCGCTCCACGCAGGCCCGGATCAGCGGCAGGACAATCGCGTCCCGCGCGCGGTCGAAGGCGCCATGCGCCTCGGTTGCCGCCTCGCCATATTCCTCGGGGTGAACATTGGGCCGCCCGCCGGTGAACAGAAAGCCGTCACAGACCTCCATCAACTCGCTGACCGACAGATGCCTGGGGTCGGCGGGAATGATGAAAGGCACGCAGTCGGAAACGGCAGACACCGCCTCGGTGTTCATCTGTCCGCCTGCATGCACCTCGTACTGGTCATTGATCAGGTGCGAATTTCCGATAATGCCAACGACAGGACGCGCCATGGGTCACCTTCTATTGCTGCAATTGCATAAACATAGGCCAAGCCCGCCGCCCGCTCAAGCACCGCGTCAGATTTCGCCCTGCAACCGGGCAGCGGCAATGCCCGCCATCGCGCATTCTGCATCTTTTTCAGACGTATCGCCGGTCACGCCGACCGCGCCGATCACCGCCCCCTTGCGGTCGCGCAGCAGCACGCCGCCCGGCACCGGAATCACCTGACCGCCGTAAACCCCGTTCACCGCCGCCATGAAATAGGCCTGATCCTCCGCGCGTTTCATCTGCGCCGTCCCCGCCATGCCCAGCATCACCGCGCCATAGGCCTTGCCATGGGCAATGGCAAAGCGCCCCGCCGCCGCCCCGTCCTCGCGTTCAAAGGCCTGCACATGGCCGCCTGCATCCAGCACCACGACAGAGAGCGGTTTCAGCTCCATCTCGCGGCCCTTCTCCAGCGCCTTGCGTATGATCGTGCGTGCTTTTCTCAATGAAACAGCCACCTGCTTCTCCTCTTTTTGGCAAAAAATATTCCCGGGGTGTGGGGCAGCGCCCCACGCAGCTTTCACCCCGCGCTCAGCCCGCCGCCTTCAGCTCCAGCCGCCGCGCATGCAGCACCGGCTCGGTATAGCCCGAAGGCTGTTCGCGCCCCTTCAGCACCAGATCGCAGGCCGCCTGAAAGGCAATGCCGTCGTAACCGGGCGCCATCGGGCGATAGGCCGGATCACCGGCATTCTGACCATCCACCACCCTGGCCATCTTCTTCAGCCCCTCCATGACCTGATCGGCGTCGATCACCCCGTGATGCAGCCAGTTCGCCAGCGCCTGGGCGGAAATGCGACAGGTGGCGCGGTCTTCCATCAGGCCGACATCGTTGATGTCCGGCACCTTGGAGCAGCCAACCCCCTGATCGACCCAGCGCACCACATAGCCCAGAATGCCCTGGGCATTGTTCTCGATCTCGCGGGTGATTTCGGCCGCGCTCAGGTTGCGCCCCTCCAGCACCGGGATCTCCAGCAGATCGGCCAGCGTGCCGCGCGGCCCGCCTGCCCGGATCTCGTCCTGCCGCGCGATCACATCGACCTGATGATAATGCATCGCATGCAGGGTGGCCGCGGTCGGCGAGGGCACCCAGGCGCAGGAGGCCCCGGCCATCGGGTGACCCACCTTTGCCGCGATCATATCGGCCATCATGTCCGGCATCGCCCACATGCCCTTGCCGATCTGCGCCCGCCCCTGCAACCCGCAGGCCAGGCCGATATCCACATTGCGGTCCTCATAGGTGCCGATCCAGGTGGCGTTCTTCATGTCGCCCTTGGGCACCATCGGCCCGGCCTCCATCGAGGTATGGATCTCGTCGCCGGTGCGGTCCAGGAAACCGGTGTTGATGAAAGCCACCCGATGTTTCGCCGCGCGGATACATTCCCTGAGGTTGGCACTGGTGCGGCGTTCCTCATCCATGATGCCCAGTTTCACGGTATGGGCCGGCAGGCCAAGCAGGCCTTCCACCATGGTGAAAATCTCGTCGGTAAAGGCAACTTCGGCAGGCCCGTGCATCTTGGGCTTGACCACATAGACCGACCCCTGCACCGAATTCCCGCCCGCGCGCTTCAGGTCGTGCATTGCGATCAGCGTGGTGATCATGGCATCCATCAGCCCCTCACCCACTTCGCGGCCCGCGCGGTCCAGCACCGCCGGGTTGGTCATCAGGTGGCCGACATTGCGCACCAGCATCAGCGCGCGGCCCTTCAGCGTCACCTCCCCGCCATCCGGCGCGGTATAGCTCCGGTCCGGGTGCATCACCCGTGTCATCGGCTTGCCGTTCTTCTCGAAGGTCTCCGACAGATCGCCCTTCATCAGCCCCAGCCAGTTGCGATAGGCCACCACCTTGTCCTCGGCATCCACCGCGGCCACGCTGTCCTCGCAATCCATGATGGTGGAGACCGCGCTTTCCAGCAGGACATCGGCCACATGGGCCGGGTCGGTCCTGCCGATGGGATGGTCCGCATCGACCGTGATTTCCACATGCAGCCCGTTGTTGCGCAGCAGGATCGCCGAGGGTGCGGCCGCATCCCCGCGATAGCCCGCAAATTGCGCAGGATCGGCAAGTGCCGGCAACAATGCGCCATCTTCCACGGCATAGCCGGTCACATCGGCATGCGAACCGCCCGCAAGCGGTGCCGCCTGATCCAGAAACGCCTTGGCCCGCGCCACCACCCGCGCACCACGCGCCGCGTCATAGCCACCCGCCGGGGGCAGATCGCCCAGCGCATCGGTGCCATAGAAGGCATCATAAAGACTGCCCCAGCGCGCATTGCAGGCATTCAGCGCAAACCGCGCATTTGTGATCGGCACCACCAGCTGCGGGCCCGGCACCGTTGCGATCTCGGGGTCTACATTGGCGGTTTCGATGGTGAAATCAGGGCCTTCGGGCACCAGATAGCCGATATCTGTCAGAAAGCTGCGGTAGCTTTCGGCGTCATGTTGCCTGCCCCGGTGGGCGATGTGCCAATCGTCGATCTGCTGCTGCAACGTCTCGCGCTCGGCCAGAAGGGCGCGGTTCCTGTCGCCCATCTCGTGCACCAGTTGCGAAAACCCCTGCCAGAAGGCATCCGGCGTCACGCCACTGCCCGGCAGGGCTTCATCCTCGATGAAAGCGACAAGGGCGGACTCCACCTGCAAATCGTGTTTGTTGATCCTGTCTGACATTGCTTGCGCTCCCTTCGCCCGGAAATTTCCAAAGGTGTACGGCGATTGGTTCCGAGCGACAAGTTTCTTGGTAAAGTAATCTTACCAAAATTCGCGCATTCCTTGCCACACTGCCCCCCACCCCTGGGATGGAGGGCAAAATGGCGGCACCGGAAACGGGTGCCGCCACCAGATTGCTGACGAACCCGGAAGCGGCTGCCGCCGGAGGTAAATCGTTCTTCTGCGCTCTGCGTTACGTTTTTGAACGAAGGGCCGCGCCCGAGCCTGGGAGGGCGCATTGAGACGCGCATTCGGAGCGCCTCCCTTACAAATATCAATG